>DASQZA010000312.1:0-12874 GCA_035638935.1 Gemmatimonas sp.
ATATCGTCTGGGCGCTGGCGTCCGGGCTCGAGGACGACCACGCCATCGGCACCGATCCCGTTGTAGCGGTCGCAGATGGCCGAAGCCACCTCTGGTCGCGTCACGACCTGGCGGGACACAGAGCGGCCGTCGAAGAACACGAAGTCATTTCCGGACCCGGTCATCTTCGTGAAACGCACGCCTCGCAGGCTCTTCAGAAGCGCGTGTACCTCGTCGGCGGTGCTCATGCTGAAAGGCTCGCGGAGAACGGTACGGGACTACCTGTTGATGTACTTGAATAGGTGGCAGCTAAACAACTCGTGCCGAACCGTTTACATACAGCGTCATGCCCTGCCGCGGATACCCCACCAGCGAAGTCGCCACACCATCCAGATGGCCTCCTGGACGATGCCTTTCGACATCTTCGACTCTCCCTCGGTGCGGTCGTGAAAAACGATAGGGATCTCCGCGATCCGGAACCCGCGCTTCCACGCCCGAAAGCTCATCTCGATCTGAAAGGCATATCCATTCGACCGGACCCGATCGAGTGGAATCGCCTGGAGAACCTCACGGCGAAAACACTTGAACCCGCCGGTGGCATCTCCCAGGTGAAGCCCCGTGACGGCCCGCGCGTAGATATTGGCGCCATACGAGAGCATGAGCCTCGTGATCGGCCAGTTCACTACCGTGACCTTCCCATCGCGGTAGCGCGAGCCGAGCACCATGTCCGCATCCCGGATTGCAGCGAGGAACTCTGGAAGGTGCGCCGGGTCGTGCGAGAAATCGGCGTCCATCTCGAAGATGTAGGCGTAGTCCCGCTCCAACGCCCAGGCGAACCCCGCGAGATATGCCCGCCCTAGCCCCTGCTTCCCTGGCCGGTGCAGGACATTCACTCGTGGATCTGTGGCTGCGAGTGCGTCGGCTAGCGCGCCGGTGCCGTCAGGGGAATTGTCGTCGACGACGAGTACTTCGAGCCGCGGATCCTGCGCCAGGATGAGCGGCACGATCCGGGTGATGTTCTCGCTCTCGTTGTAGGTGGGCACGATGACGAGCCCACGCTCCCCGAATGGTAGATTGCCCCGCGGGGGCGTCGCCTGACGGGTCATGCAGCAGCCCCGGCCGGCGCCAACGCCGAACGTCGGCGGTCGTAAAACAGACCGGCAACAAGCCAAAGCAGCGCGGTGCCGGTCGCCAGCAGCGTGATAATCCCGCCGGTGCGCGCTCGAGGGCTCTCGAACCGAAGCTCGACCCTGCGCGCGCCGGCCGGAAGGTCGACGCCGATCGATGTGAAGTTGGCGCGTCCAACCTTCGCCGGTTTTCCGTCCACCACAGCCCGCCAACCCGGATAAAAGTTTTCAGCGACGACGAGCGCGCTGCCCGCCGGCGCCCCATCCTGAAGCGTCAGGTCGATCGCCCCAGGATCATATCGAGACACGTCGACCGCAAAGCTGACCGCAGCCGGCAACGGTGAATTCACGGGTTTCGACGGGATCGTTGCACTGCTGTCGAAGATCGCCACTCTCTTGACGTCAAACAGAGGATTCAGCACGGTTGCCTTGGTCGTCGCGTCGTCGAGCTTCACCATGAGTGGTGCCACCCACGCCGCCGGGTGGTCGCCCGGCAGTTCATAGAGGTACGTCATGGTTCCCGCTGCGTTTCGCACTGGTCCCGCCACGAGCTCGGCACCCTCTAATGGACTCTGCGCTGTGTTGGTGTAAAGGAAGCGGGCGTTCGTGAGCGACCAGAAGTTCGGATTGGCCACCGATCGCATCCCCTCGGACTTGCCATACAACTGCTGATAGCGCCCGAGCTCGTTACCATGATATCCCAGTACACCACGAATCTCATGGTGCATGAGTCCATCGCCAGTGAGGAATGGATCATGGGCTGCGAAATTCTCGCTCAATGCCACCGCAATCACGCGGGCTGGCCGCGGCTGCGATTGCAGGAACCGGATGATGGCATCGTCCGCAAACAGCGTCGCCGCACGCGGCGAGAATCTCCAGTAGTGCCGCTCGATGCTCCACAGGTCGGCCGCCAGGAGCGCAGCGAGCAGCCATCCAGCGACGGTGGGCGTGAGGCGGTTTCGTGCTGCGACTCCGAGCATGACGGTCAGGGCGGCAATCACGAACGCCGCCGACCGCCAAGCCCCCGCGGTGACATTGCCGGCGTTCGCGAGCACCTCGTCGGCGCGCTCGTCGCCCATGAGCGACATCCCGATGTTGGTGAAGCCACCCGTCACCGCAAGCAACACCACCAGCGACGCGAAGGCGGACCAACTGGCCGCGTACCCGATGCTCATTCGTCCGGCCAACGCGCGCTCGGCGCCGAAGGCTGCAAGCACTGCCGTCGAAAACGCAGATACGAATAGCATCGTGCTCGGCGCCCGGAAAAACTTCGATCCGGGCACGACCGCATACACGAGCTGGTAGAATGGTGTGGCACTGCCCCATGCCCAGAGCAGCGACACGATCAAGGTACCAAGCCAGAACCAGGCGTGGGGACGATGGCGGTTGGCAAGTCCGCCACCAAATGCCGCCAACGCGAGCACGAGTACCACGACGCCGGCGTACTCACTGTGCAAGTGAATGCCGTTGCGACCCCAATATTTGTCGAGAATGCCGGAGAACTGCGGCAGGTAGACATTGATGGTTTCCTCGAGGGGAAACGAAAAGCTGGTCGCGTAAGCGTACCCCTTCCCACCGGATCGGGGAGACCAGGGGACGTATTCCATCACTGGCAAGTACTGCACGGCGCCGATGGCACCGCCGAGGAGTACCGCAAGAAGGGCGGTGCCCAGCGGTAGAAACCGTGCGAGCGTCCCCTTCCCCGGCTGTGCGCGCGATCGATCGCGATCGGCCAGGGTGGGGGTCGTCAGCCCCGGATGCAGCGCATACGGCCGAATCACCGCGAAGAGCGCGAACCCACCGCACACCAGCAGCATGTACTGCAAAAGCTGCGGATGCGGTGAGAGCACAGCCAACCCGACCACGATGGAGAGCGCACCCCACGCACTGCGTCGGCCGTCCCGGAGTCCACGCACGAGCGCCCACAGGGCCGCGGGCAGCATGGCGCTGACGAACAGCTTGCCGTCATGGCCGGGCGACGGGTACGACGCCACCGCGCCGCTCAGCAGGTACGCGAGGCCGCCGATGATCGCCGACGGGAAGCGTACTCCCGACGCGCGCAGGAAACCGTACGTGAAAAAACCGGCGAGCGCCGTGTGGATGATGAAGCCCCACGTCATGGCGATATCGGTCGGCAGCAGCATCCGCAGCAGGAACGTCGGATAGAAAATGTCGCCGTGCATCGCCGCCACGTAGGGCATGCCGCCGAACTGGAAGGGGTTCCATGTTGGGAACCCGTGGCCCTCGCGCAGGGATCGCGCGGCGAACTCGCGGAACGAATAGCCGGCGATGTACTGATCGGAATTCGGATTCACGAGAAATGCCCCACCGAGCGCGGGCCACGCGAGCAGCATGGTGGCCAGGAAGCACACTAGCGCCGCGACACGCTTCGGCATGCGCGACGACACCCCCGTCATGGGGTCGTCAGGCTCGGCGGACGTGATCGATCGCGGGCAGTGAAGAGCAGCGCGATCAGTCCCGGCGTGATCTCGAGAATCGTGATCCACACCCGCGATGCGAGCGCGAGAACGGTGGCTTCGGGTAGGGAGCACATTCGCAGTGAGACGAGCATGGTGACCAGTGCCCACTCACGGATGCCGATTCCGCCCGGTGCCGGGAGGAACAGATAGCCTGCGAGATACGAGATCGTGTACACGGTGATGAATGCCGCAGCATTGCCTGTCACCTGCGGCGTGATGCCCTTCGAGAACGCGAGAAACGCAAGACCGTACCCGACCCACGACAGGGCGTGTACTGCCGTCACGGTCCACAGTCTCGATGGCGCAAGGTGCCTTTGTACCGGGGGTAGCCCGCGTCGCGCGACAAACCACGCGACCATTCGCGGCAGCAGCCAGGGTATGGCTGCGGTTCCGGCGAGGAACAGAACAGCGCCCACGACCGCCACTCCACGTGCGGACGGATTCAGTGCATCGAGCGCACCGGCTCCGCTGATCGCCGCTATCCCGAAGCCAGCACCGATGTTCACCAACGTACCCATGATCGCGGCGCTCGTCGCGGCAATACCGGATACGCCTTCGCGTCCCGCCAGGATCTTGAGCGCAAGGATCGACCAGACCTTGCCGGGCAGGTACTTCCCGAAGTTCGAGATCGTCCAGATGCGAACGCTCGTCCAATACGACGGCGCACTGTCCCAGCCCTCGAGGAGGGCCCGCCAGCACTGCACGAGCGACGCATGCGTCAGCAATACGATCGCGCTCGCGAGCACGATCCATGGCCAGTCGGGTACGACCTCCGCGGCCACCGCCCGAGTCTCCTCCCAATTCCGTGTAAGCGCGCGCGCCGCGAACGCGAGTGCCATCGCGAGCACGAGCAGCTGCAACGCGCTGCGCCAACGAGGCGCACCGGCCGCCGCGGGAGACTGGGTCGATGGCCGTGTACGGGGTCGCGGGGTTGGCGCAGTCACATGTCGATCGCTTCGCGGTAACGTTTCACGTAGCGTGCTGCCACTTCGGTGGGCGCGAAGTGCGAGAGCATCGCATCGCGCGCACGAACGCCGCACCGGCGCGCAAGTGACGGATCGTCGAGCAGGCGCGCAAGTGAAGTTGCGAACGCTCTCGTGTCGCCCGGGGTGACGAGCGTGCCGCCTGCATCCATGCGAACCACGTCTGGTAACCCCCCGGACGCAAATGCGACGACGGGAGTCTCGCACAGTTGTGCTTCGACCGCCACGAGCCCGAGCCCTTCATCGGTCGACGGCATCGCGACGACCGCTGCGCACTGGTACAGGGGCACGAGCTCGGGCTGCGGCAATGTCCCATGCCAACGCACGCGGTGTGCGATGCCGAGTGCAGCTGCGCGCGTCTGCAGCGCGTGCGCATCGGGCCCGTCGCCGACGACGTCGAGCACCGCCGCGCGCAGCGCGGGTTCGGCCATGATCTCGAGCAGCACAGCGATCCCCTTCTGCGCGTTGAGCCGGCCCACGAACAGCACACCGGCGCGTGTAGACCCATTCACCGGCGGTGCGGCTGCGAAGTGTCGCGTATCGACGGGCATCGGCTCCACGTGTATACGCAGGTCGGGTGCGATCCGTGATGCGGTGTCCGCAAGCCACGACGACACCGCGGTGCGCACCGATGCCGCGCGAAGAACGGCGCGCATCAGCTTCTGCGCCGGCGCGAGCGTCGCCGCGAGGCGCACATCCGAGCCATGCATGGTGATGGCCATTGGCGGATCCGACGGGCGACGAAAGCGCCAGAGCGCGAGCGCTGCCGGGAACCACCAGTGCGCGTGTACCACGTGATAGGGTTGACCTTCACGCGTCGCAGCATCGAGGTGTGCCCGCGTGGCGCTCCGCAACGCTCGCAGCAGCCCGACGAGTGCGAACTTTCCGCGCCAGGAACCCCGCACCGATTCCGCCATCGTTCCACGGTACGCCAGCATCATGTTCGCATCAGTTCCATAGCGCACCCGGTCGATGCAGACACCCTCGAGCACGCTGTTGGCCGGCAGTCCCGCTTCGCCGGGCGCGATGATGTCGACCGCGTGCCCCTCCTGCTGCAACGCGACGGCAAGCCGCAGCACGAAGGAGCCGGCGGCGTCGCCCTCGAAACGCGGCACGTTGTGCGTCACGAACAGGACGCGCAGGGCTCTGGCGTTCAGGGGGCGATCGCGGAATGCGTCACGGCGCGTCGTGCATCGTGCTCACCGCCGCAGAGACCTCTTCGAGTTCGCGCCGTAACTCGCGCAACTCGGCGCGCTGCTGTGCGATCAACTCGCCCATGAGGCCACTCGCAAAGAAGATCGAGCCCAGCACGAGACACGTCTGAATCAGCGTCCACACCCATCGATGCCCGACTCCGGCGAAAAGGAGCCACGCCAGTGCCCCGACCCCGGCCAGCACCCCCAGCGCAAACAGTGCGGCACCGAGCATGCCGAACGCCAACAACGGCTTCGCACCGAACCGCAGCTCGAACCACACGGCGAGCATGTCGAGCACACCAACGGGAATGCGCGAGAGCCCGAACTTCGACTTTCCTGCGTGCCGCGGATACAGGGGCACCGGAACTTCCGTGACCGTATAACCCTGCGCTGCCGCGAGCACGATCATGTACCGGTGAAAGTCGGGACGCATCGGGAGACTCGCCATGATCTCGCGGCGGTACGCCTTCACGTTGTTCAGGTCGCGCACCGGTATGTCGAACAGGGTGCGACTCAATCCATTGTACACTTTCGAAACGAACGCCTTTTCGTACTTCCCCTGCTTGTATCCCGTCACCATGTCGGACTCGCCGGCCATGATCGGGCCCACGAGTCGCGGAATATCCTCGGGTTTGAACTGCAGGTCGGCGGGATAGAACACCAGCACATCGCCGCGTGCATGCAGATACCCCGTGCGCAACGCTTCGGCGATCCCGCGCTGTGCACGATGCCGCACGGGTCTGAGGAACGGAAAACGGGCGGTCAGATCCTGCAGCATTGCCCAGCTGCCGTCCTTCGACCCGTCATCGACGACTATTACCTCGTATCGCGCATCCTGCGTCCGAATCGTTTCGTCACACAACTCCAGAAAGATTGGGAGGTTGCCCGCCTCGTCCTTCGCCGGCACGAGCACGCTGACGTCCACCGTGCTCGGCTGTTGACGGCGCATGAGAGGGCGAACTGACAAAGCGGTCACGAAAATCGGGTGAGAGCGGAGCCGCGATCAGACGCGCTTGCGCATGCGCGCAGGCAGGACGCCAAGCTGATCACGATACTTCGCGACGGTACGCCGGGCGATCTGGACGCCCGTCTGCTGCAGGATTTCGACGATCGCCTGGTCAGTCAGCGGATTCTTCGAGTCTTCGCCCGCAACCAGCTTCTGGATCTGGTCCTTGATGCCACGCGCCGACACGTCGTCGCCGTCGCTCGTGGACAGACCCGACGAAAAGAAGTACTTGAGCGGCAACACGCCACGTGGCGTCTGCACGAACTTTTCGTTCGTCACACGGCTGACCGTGCTCTCATGCATGCCGACGGCTTCCGCAACCTCGCGCAGGGTCAACGGCTTGAGTGCCTGCACGCCGCGTTCGAAGAAGTCGCGCTGACGGTCGACGATGTAGTGCATGACCTTGAGCATCGTCTGTCGCCGCTGCTCGATCGCCTGGATCATCCAGTTGGCCGAGTTCAGTTTGCTGGCGATGAAATCCTTGCTTTCGGTGTCGAACTTCTTCTTGTCGCGCGCGATTTCCTGATACGCGCGTGACAGCTTGAGGCGCGGAAGGTCGCCGTCGTTCAGGAAGATGTGATAGTTGCCGTCGATCTTGTCGACCACGAGATCGGGCACGATGTAGTTGTCGCTACGCGCCGAGAACCGAAGGCCCGGCTTCGGATCGAGCTTCGCGATTTCGTCGGCCGCGCCCTGCACGTCCTGCGCGCTGATCCCGAAGCGCTTCGAAAGCTCGCTCCAACGGTGCGCAATCAGCTCCTCGAACGATTCCTCGACGAGGCGATAGGCGAGGCTCTCGCGCTGGCCGGCGGCGCGAAGCTGCAGCATAAGGCACTCGCGCAGGTCACGCGCACCAACGCCTGCCGGGTCGAGATCCTGCAGGCGTTGCAGCATCGCCTCCATCTCGGCGTCAGTAAACGGAGCGACGTCCGAATCGATGTCGCGCTCCTCTGCTTCGCGCACCAGAAACTCGTTGATGCCCTCCCGGATCTGGTCGAGCGAAGAGGCGAGATACCCGTCGTCGTTCACGTTGCCGACGAACTCCGCTCCAAGGAACTGCTCCCGATCGTTCAGTTCGAGCAGTGCCAGCTGCTCCGTGAGATAGTCGGAGAGATGACGCGTGTCGACGGTGACGGGCTCATACCATTCGCGCTGTTCATGCTCTTCCCGCTGGCCGCCCGTCTCGAAACCGTCGAGCAGCACGGCCTCCCAGTCCACATCGTCGTCGCCCGTCTTCTCGGGTTCGGTCTCCGACGTCACCTCGGGTTCGGCCAGGTTTTCCGGTTCGGCGGACTCGTCGCTCTCCGTCGATTCTTCCTCGTCCTCGTCCGGTTCGACGAGCTCGAGAAACGGATTGACGAGCAACTCCTGCTTCAGGTGCTGCTGAAGGTCGAGCAAGGGCATGTACAGCAGATCCATCGCCTGGTACAGGCGAGGATTGACTTTCAGCTCCTGTCGGAGCGATGCGTTCTGTTGAAGACCTGTCTTCATGCGGTCGGTACTCCCTCATCGGCTTCGGCGAAGCGCGCGCGGAGCCGCGCGGAAAGCGTCGGCCCCAGATACATGTCCGCCACGGAATCGTCGAACACGAGTTCACGAACTGTACCGGAAACCTTGACCTGGCCGTCGAACATGATGTAGGCGCGATCCACAATGTCCAGTGTCTGTTCGACATTGTGGTCACTGATGAGTACGCCGATGCCTCGCGTGCGCAAGTCCGCCACGATCGACTGAATATCGTGCACCGCAATTGGATCCACGCCGGCAAACGGTTCGTCGAGCATCATGAACTTGGGCTCCGTGACGAGCGCCCGCGTGATCTCGAGACGACGACGCTCCCCGCCAGAAAGTTGAAATGCGCGACTCGACCGAAGGCGCGCCAGGCCCAGTTCACCAAGCAGCGATTCCAGCCGTTGCTTTCGCTCCGCGGACGACAGCGGAAGCGTTTCCAGAATCGCCAGAATATTCTGCTCGACCGTCAACTTACGGAAAACGGACGGTTCCTGCGAGAGGTAGCCAATGCCCTGTCTCGCCCTCTGGTACATGGGCATTCCAGTGACATCATGACCGTCCAGTTCGATCTTCCCCGACTGCGGCGCAATGAGACCTACGAGCATGTAGAACGTGGTGGTCTTTCCGGCGCCGTTGGGCCCGAGCAACCCGACGATCTCACCCTGCCTGACCTGCACCGACACATCGTTCACGACGCGGCGTCCCCGGTATGCTTTCACCAGATGCTCGGCCCGCAACGTCGACGCATTTTCAGGGATAGCGGACAGCCGCGGCGACGTGGTGCGAACTGCCGGGAAATCACCAGTTTCGCGTAACCGCCGCGTCAGACCCGCGCGGTGCGGGGTCATCTCGCGCCAGACATCCGGGCGAACCCGCACACTCGACTCCGGGTTATCCAGCGTACCTGGGGGCAGCTCTATCGCTCCAGTGCCAGCCAGGCGCGGCAGCAGCGATGCCGCCAGATGGCTGCGCACTGCCTCGGTCGTCAGGCGCTCGGCCTCATGTTCCGGGTCCCGTCCTTCCAGCGCGAGCTGCTCGAGCCGGGCACGACGGAAGTGGCTTACGATCGCGTGCACGAGCGCGATACCGTCCGCGTCCGCGACCTCGACAACGGCCCCGAGCACCGGGGCGAGTTCGCGGTCGCCTTCGACGGTGCGAAGCACGAATGCCATCGCGGGATCGGATGGCGGAACTGGCGAGTGGTCGGAAATGCTCATTGACGGCGCTTCGGGTTGATCACGGCGTCTGTCGCTCCACGAGCGAGCTGAGACGGAACTGGGGGTATTGGCACCGCGGGCCGCGATGGGTGCGTCTTGCCGCCGAGTGGGCGGCTCACCGATGCCGTCGCACCAGCAGGCCCGGCGTTCGACGACGTCGTATCGCCGCGCCCACCGCGGCCACCCGGGCGTGCAGCAGGCGGCGCTGCAGCGGTGTCGACGAGCGAATCCGCTTGAATGAAGAACCCAGTCGCCGACGAATCCGCCGCGACCGTGCGCACCACCCCGCTGTCGAATGCAATGACGATGGTCTTCGCGCGCAGGTAATTCGCATCGGGTGGCGCCGTCGGCCCACGCTTGGACGCGATCTGAAAAAACGACGACGCGTTGCCGAGCGCCTGGATCTGCCGGATGTTGGTGCGACGCACCGTATCGCCCGCAACGCGCGCGGTGTCGAACCGCGCGATCACCGTGTCACCGCGCAATACGTCGCGATCGTCCGACTTGATCTTTGTCGTGTCGGGCACGCCTGTCGTGACCGCCGCACCGATGGCTCGAACTTCGGACACGCGTTGCGCCGGCAGAAAAATCGCAATCGAATCGGCAGCAAGGTCCTGCTGTGGGGTGGTGACTGTCGAGCGCCCCTGCCCCGACGCGAATGCCTGGTCGATCTTCTGGTCGATCAGGCGAAGGTCGATCTTCTCGGATGTCATCTTGAAATCGGCGTTCGACGCCGCTGCCTTGTGCAATGCGAGCACGCGCTCGAGTGCCCGCTGCTTGCTGAACATGTCGATGGTGTCTCCGACAAGCGTGAACGCCTGCGCACTGTCGGCATTGACCACCTTTGCCTGGCGGATGAGACGCGCTCGCTCCGTGCGCTTGTCGTAGCTGGCCGAGTCGGATTCGCCAGTAAGCCGGTTGCGGCGGATGTTCACGCTGCCCCATCCGAACAGCAGCGTGTCTGCCTCATCCTGCAATGTGTTCGCCGTGATGACTACCGGCGCGCCGGGCTTGCCGGCGCTGTCCTTCTCGATGACGGAGACCGTCGGACGTCCTGCAGCGACCAGCCGAGGCGCGACGCGCACGCCCGCGAGTGGCCGATAGTACTCGATGCGTGGCCCACGGAAGGTGCTCCCCGACGCCACTTGCGTCGCCGTCACGTCGCCGTCGGCGACGATGAGCTGCTGCGCCGTGTAATACGTGGCATGTGCAGCGACGAGGTTCATGCGCCCGGGTTCGTCGTACACGACGTTGCCGTAGAGATTGACGATGCCCGCCGACTGGAACTGTTCGAGACTGTCGGCGCGGATGCGATTATTCTCACCCTGACAGCGGCCCACGAACCCGCCGCCGATGAATATGTTCGACGTACCGTCATCCAGTTGCAGAAGCGAAAACCGCGTCTCTGGCGGCGAATCGTTGGTATCGAGGATACATGGCCGCCCGGCCGGGGCCGACTTCGGTTTAGCGGCAGCTGGGCGGGGAATCGAGTCCGCTCGCTGAGCGCTGTCGGCGACGGTGTTGCGCCGCACGGAATCTGCGCGTGCAGCCCGCGCAACGGAATCGGCTGCAGCGGCTGTCGGTGGAACCACGGGGGCCGACGAAGGAGCGGTTACAACGGGCGGCGCGACGGGCGGTGCGACTGGTGGAACGGATGCTGGGCGACCGCGTCCAACGCACCCCGCGCCGAGCAGCACGAGGCTCGTGAGTGCCGTGCGCACGCGGCGCACCATTCGATCAGCGGAATGCGGAAGGAGAAACTTCACAGGGACATCGCTATCTGGTGGGAAGCACGACGGATCCGGTCACCTTGCACGCCGAAAAGCAGTTGAACGGACGAAGCTGAGGCGTGGACTCGAACCGGATACCCGTGAGCTGTCTGTCCGGTTGCACCAGCGAAAAGCTGCTGTCTGTAAAAATCTGGTTGCGCGCCTGGTCGTAGACGAGTTGCGGGGTCGTGAGCGTGCTGCCCCCCTCCCGCTTGACGATGACGTCGCCGCGCGCCTCGAGACGCGAGAGTCGCGCGCTGTACGTACCGCGCCGCGAGACCATCACACCATCCTTCACGCCCGCCGACGTATAAAACGTCACGTTCACACCGAACAGCTCGAGACGTGAGCCGTCTTCGTACGTGTACGCGCTGTCGCTCAGCAGAATTCCCTTCAGGACTCCATTGTCGTTGAGCACGGTGCTCATTCCCTGAAGTACCTGGTCGGCGGAGTCGGGAATCACCGTGCGCGACGCCGAGTTGGCCGCTGCGCCACGCGCCGGCTTCTGGCTGAACGGACAACGTGCCGCCGTCACGCTCGCCGTCATCAGCGCGATCAACGCGACGCGCGTGAGCAACACGGACACGGACCTCGACTCCATCACGCGGCGCCGGCTCGCATCAGATCGTGCAAGTGCACGACGCCCACGAAGCGTCCGTCGTCGTCGACCACTGGCATTGCCATGATGCCGTGTGTTTCCATGCGATGCACGACCGCGCTCCCCAATTCATGGTCCAGCGCGACGCGCGGCGACTCGGTCATCACATCGCGCACGGGCACCGACAAGGCATCCGCCGTTCGTTCGAGCAGGCGGGTGAGATCTCCTGCCGTGACCACCCCAGCCACGCTCGACTGTTCCACGACGATGGCGATCCCCCGGCGTGACGCAAGCAGGACGAGCGCATCCCGCATCGTCGCCGTGCGCGACAGTACCGGGAGCGCCCTCGTCTCCATGACGTCGCGTACCCGTGTCAGCAGCCTCCGTCCCAATGCACCGCCCGGGTGCAACCGCGCGAAGTCACTCGCCTGAAAGCCCTTTTCCTGCAACAGCGCGACGGCGAGTGCGTCGCCCAGTGCCAGCGTAACGGTCGTGCTCGTGGTGGGGGCGAGGTCGTGTGGGCAGGCTTCCTCACGCACACCGAGGTCGAGCGTGACCTCTGCATGTCTCGCGAGTCGCGATTCCCGGCCCGATGTCATGGCGATGATGTGCACGCCAAGCCGGGACAGTGCATCGATCAAGCCGAGCAACTCCTCCGTCTCGCCGCTTTTCGAAATCAGGATCGCGACATCGCCGGGCCCGACGATCCCGAGATCGCCGTGCACACTCTCCACCGGGTGCAGAAACGTCGCCGGAGTACCGGTAGACGTGAATGTCGCCGCGATCTTGCGACCAACAAGGCCCGACTTTCCCACCCCAGCGACAATGACACGGCCGCTACAGCCGGCGAGCAGCTCCACCGCGCGAGCGAAGTCGTCGCCGAGCACGCGCTCGGCAGCGTTGAGTGCCATAGCCTCGAGCGCGAGTACGCGCTGACCGCGCGCCACCGTGTTCGCGCGTCGCACCGCGTCAGTAGTGGAATCAGGAGCCTTCACGGAGGTGTCCGT
>DASQZA010000313.1:0-8437 GCA_035638935.1 Gemmatimonas sp.
TGGGCGGCTTCGATCCCGCGTTGGGTCCCGGCGGGCGCTTCAATTTCGAGGACCTCGACATCTCCTCACGCGCTTCCTCCGCCGGTGCCGCAGGAGGCTACTTCCCTGGCCCCACGGTTCGTCATCACCACCGTCGCCAGGACCCTGCAGAGATCGCAGCGCTTCAGCGCTCGTATGCGCGCGGGCGCGGCGCATATTTCGCGAGCTTGTTGCTTCGCGGCGACGGGAGCAAGGCACTCTTGCGACACATGCAACGGTCGCTTTCGTACAAGCCTCGCACGGAAGTCGCGTTGGAACTGCTGTCGGCCGTCAAGTACGCTGTCTACCGGTGCGTGCGGCCGGCCGAACGTCCGCTTACGCGCGACGTGCGCGATGCTCTTCCCACTCGATGAACGGACCGTCGTAATCCACCAGACGCGTCCCGTCGAACCACCAGACGCGCGTCGCGACTTCGCGCAGGAATGCTCGGTCATGGCTCACCAGCAGCACCGTGCCCTCGTACTCGTCGAGCGCATCCTCGAGCACCTCGATGTTCTCGACGTCGAGGTGATTCGTGGGTTCGTCGAGTACCAGGAGGTTCGCGCCTGTCAGCGTGATCAACGCGAGGGCGACACGCGCCCGCTCGCCTCCACTCAGCGTGCTGATCTCGCGAAACACTTCGTCGCCACTGAATCCGAATGCGCCCAGATGGTTCTGCACCTGGCCGCGATTCCAGAGCGGACGCTGTGCGAGGATCGCCTCCGACAATGACATGCGCAGAGGCAGATCGCCAAGGTCCTGCCGGAACCATGCGGGTGTGATCGAGCTTCCGATCCTCGCGTCACCACCCGCCGGCTCGAGATCGCCGAGCACCGTCGAGATGAACGAGGACTTGCCTGCGCCGTTGGGACCGACGAGTGCGACGAAGTCGTTGCGCCGCAGCACTGCCGTGAATTCGTCGACGAGCACTCGGCCCGGCACTTCCACACGCAGTTCGTTGATGGCGACCACCTGATCGCCACCGCGGTCCGCGATCTTGAACTCGAGCGACATCGCCGCGGGATCACCGGGAGGCGGCGCCAGCCGCGGCAGGCGTTCGAGTCGCTTGCGTTTGCCCTTGGCCTGAAAGGAGTTCGCGCCTGCGAGATTGCGCATGATGTAGTCGCGCTCCTTCTCCACATACGCCCGCTGCTTCTCGACTTCACGCTCGCGCGTGAGACGGCGCTCTGCGCGCTGCGGTACGAACGCACTGTAGTTGCCCTTGTACGCCTCGCTCGTTTTCGCCTCGATGTGCAGGATGTTCGTGCAGATCGCGTCCATGAACGCGCGATCGTGCGATACGACGATCACCGTTTCGTCGGCATCCTTGAGCCAATCCTGCAGCCACGTCGTGGTGTCGAGGTCGAGATGGTTCGTGGGTTCGTCGAGCAAGAGCAGGTCGGCCGGCGCGATCAGCTGCGCCGCGAGCCCCACACGTCCGCGCTCACCACCCGACAGCGACTGCACCAGTCGCGTTTTCGATTCTTCCGCGTCGAAGCCCAGCCCCTGCAACACCGCGTCGACACGCGCGTGATACTCGTAGCCGCCGATGTCCGCGAAGCGCTCCTGGTCGCGGCCGAAACGCTCCAGCATCTCGTCGGTGACACGTTCGCCCAATTCACCAAGTGCGGTGGCCTGCTCCGCAATGCGATCCTCGAGCGCCATCACATCGCGCCACGCGGCCGCCCCGGCCTGCCACACGGTGGTGGCGCCCTCGAAGGCGCGGTGCTGGTCGAGCAGCGCATGCCGCAGCCCGGGCTTGCGCGCGACGGCGCCCGTCGTGGGCTCCAGGTCTCCGGTGATCACACCGAAGATCGACGTCTTGCCGGCGCCATTGCGCCCGATGATCCCCCATCGCTCGCCCTCGGCGACCGTGAAGGTGATGTTCTTGAGGAGTTCGGTGGCGCCGAAAGAGATGCCGATGTTGGAGCAGGAGAGAAGGGTCACGAGCGAAAGCTAGTCGGCGTCCGCTCGACAACTCGTCCCGGGAAATTTCACGCGGCGCGGTACTCCCCTCGAACGGCACCTTGTCGACCCGCTTTGCAAGAGCGAAGTTCGCGCAGTTTGCTGGTCGGTTCCTTCGGTGTCTTTCAGTGTCCTCCATCTCCCAACCGCGGTGGTTTGCTTCATGCGAATTTCTCTCTGTGTCGCGCTACTTGCGGCGGCCGCTGGGCCCGCGCTCGCCCAGGATCCCGACTCCACGGGTCGCGCCGGCGGTGCGGGTGCCGGGCGTGCTGGCGGGACCGCTGGACCACGTCCGTATGACCGCGTCATCACAGCGGACGCGAAGACCAGGCGTGGGCTGTTCAACGTGCACCGTATCGGTGACCGGCTCCTCTTCGAGATCCCGCGCCGGGAACTCAAGCGGGACCAGCTCCTGATCGGCCGGTATGCTCGCGCAGCGGCTCCGGCCGGAGGTGGTGGTGGCGGGGGTGGTGGAACGGCATACGCGGGCGACCAGTTCGCCGAGCGCACCCTGCGCTGGGAGGTGATGGGGAACCGCGTGATTCTGCGTGGACCGGAGTTCGGCATCACGTCGAGCGACACGACCGCGTCCGTGCTGCGCGCCGTCGAGAACGCGAACTACGCCGCGGTCATCGCCACCTTCAACGTCGAAGCGTGGGGGCCGGACAGCGCGCCCGTCATCGACGTGACGCGGCTGTTCACGTCGGCCATCCCGGAGATTCAGGCCATTCCGGGGACGATCGATCCGACCCGCTCATTCATCGACCGGCACCTCGCATTCCCCGATAACATCGGTGTCGAGGCCACGCAGACGGGGCTTGCGCCTGCCGCCGGCGGTGGTGGCGGGGGAGGTGGTGGTGCCGCCGCGGCTCCGCGTCCGCCGCGCAGCGTCATGGCGCACTACAGCATCGTGCGGCTTCCGGAAGTGCCGATGATGCCGCGCCGTTTCGACGAGCGTATCGGCTTCTTCTCGAACCAGACCACCGACTTCGGAACGAACGAGCACCGGTCGGCGGCGCGCCGGTACATCACGCGCTATCGCCTCGAGTGCAGCGACCGCAAGGCCGGGAATCTCTGCTATCCGAAGAAGCCGATCACGTACTACGTCGATCGCGACACGCCGGAGTGGCTCAAGAAGTACGTGCGTGCCGGCGTCGAGGAATGGCAGATCGCATTCGAGGCGGCCGGTTTCAAGGACGGCATCGTCGCAGCGGACCCGCCGACGCCACAGCAGGATCCGGATTGGTCGCCGGAAGACATTCGTCATACGGTCGTGCGCTGGCTGCCGTCGACGACGGAGAATGCGCAGGGGCCGCACGTCGGCGATCCACGGACGGGCGAGATCCTGAACGGATCGGTACGGATGTTCCACAACATCATGAACCTGCAGCGGTCGTGGTACTTCACGCAGGCCGCTCCGCTCGACAAGCGTGCGCAGAAGCTCCCGATGCCCGACTCGCTCATGGGACGCCTGGTGCAGTTCGTCGTCGCGCACGAGGTCGGCCACACACTGGGCCTGCAGCACGACCAGATCGGCAGTTCGCTCTATCCGGTCGACAGCCTCCGCAGCCGTACGTGGCTCGCGAAGATGGGCCACAGCCCGAGCATCATGGATTACTCGCGCTTCAACTATGTGGCGCAGCCGGAAGACAACATTCCGGTGAACCTGCTCATCCCCACGGTTGGTCCGTACGACAAGTATGCGATCATGTGGGGCTACAAGCCCATACCGAACGCCAGGAACCCGGACGCCGAGCGGGTGACGCTCGAGAGTTGGTCGCGGATGCAGGACTCGATTCCGTGGTATCGCTTTTCGGCCAACAACGCATACGGCGCATTCGGCACGCAGAGCGAAGCCGTTGGCGATGCCGATCCCGTCAAGGCAACGACGCTCGGCTTCAAGAACATCGAGCGCGTGATGGGCTACCTGAAGACGGCGGCGACAGACCCGCTCAACGACAACTCGGACCTGGCGGAACTGTACAACCGCACGGTCGGCCAGTGGGCGAACGAAGCCGCGCATGTCGCGACGATGGTGTCGGGCGCGACGGTGCAGTACAAGTCGGGCGGACAGGAGGGATCGGTGTACACGCCGCTCGCGCGCGCGAAGCAGGTCGAAGCCGTGAAGTTCATCAACGAGAACGTCTTCAAGGCGCCGGCGTATCTCATTCGCTCGGACATCAGTGAGCGCATCGAAGCCGGAGGCATGGTACAGCGCATCAACGCGCCGCAGCAGCGCGTGCTCAACACGCTCTGGCAGGACGCGCGCCTGAACCGACTGCTCGAGCTGGAAGGGACGACGACGGACAAGTCGAAGGTGTACACGTTGAACGCGATGCTCGACGACGTCCGCAAGGGCATCTGGGACGAGCTCTTCGACGCGAGCACCGTCATCAACGTGTTCCGCCGCGAGTTGCAGAACGATCACATCTCGCTGATCAACTCGAAGATGGCGCCCCCGGCAGCGGCAGCGCCGGGTGGTGGCGGCGGAGGTGGATTCGGTGGTCCGCCGGCCGCGCCTCTCTCGGAGGACGCGAAGTCGCATCTGCGTGGGCAGCTCACGGCGCTCAAGGACGAAATCGAACGGGCGATCCGCAAGGCCGGCGACAAGCCGACGGAGCTGCATCTGAGGGCCGCGTTGCACCGCATCGAAGTGATGCTCGACGCGAAGAGCACGCCGCCCAAGGCGATCGTGCCGTAGCGCGGACGTAACGGCGAAAAAACAAACGGGCGCCGCTGAGAAGCGGCGCCCGTTTGCGTAGGTGCGACAGCACTGATGCAGTCGTCAGGCTGGACCCTGATGCTCGTCATCCCGACCATCTTCCTGACCATCCTCATCGTCATAGGTCGATATCACCGTGTCGGTCCATTGGCGCGCCACGCGGATCTGCCACTTCGCATCGGACTGCTGCTCGCGCGTGAGTTGCCCCTCAGCAACACCCGCCTCGTCGAGCACACGCGCAAGGAGCGCCTTTCCATCGGTGAACAGCAGCGGGTCACCGTGAAATCCAGCCAGCACGTGCACGCCGTCGATCGCCGTCACGTATGTGAGCATGAAATCGCCGTGCTCGAGATCGTGCGTGAGCGATGGTTCGTGGACGAAGCAGGTCGTGTCGGAGAGCCGGTCCGTTATCGTCGCACCCACCCCCGCTTCGACGGTCTCGACTTGCCAGAATCCAAGCGCCGGGAAGCGCGATGCCATCACCAGCGCGCGTGTATCCGCGTCCGCCTTGCGCCCCGCCGCATCGTCGAGCCATGCGGCAGCGATCGGCATCGCGAGCGATGGAGGGGAGTAGGTGAAAAGCGACCACGCCGTAAAGAGATCAGCGAGTGCGTCGTCGATGTCCTCTTCCTCATGCACGCCCCAGGCGTCGAGCGCCGCATCGACCCACGCTGCGTCGAGCTTGCGTTCGGCCCAGTCGAGCAGCTCCTGGCCGACGCGCCGCTGACGCGCCAGCACGGCGTCGCCGCGCAGCCATTCCGCACGTGCATCAGCGGGGAGCGCCGCCACTTCCGGAGGCACAGCGGCGCCATGACACTTCTTGTATTTGCGGCCGGAGCCACACGGGCAGGGGGCGTTGCGATCCATTACGAAGGATACGCAATGCCGCCGTCATCGTGGACCGGCGCCGCTGGTGAAGTCGTCGGTGTGCACGCGGTCTCGGTCAGTCTTCCCGTTCGGTGCGCACCGTGTCCACCTGCAACGCGAGGGGCGCGACTGTCCCTCGCACGCGCTGCACACCACCGGTTGCTACCGACAGATCGATCATGATCTCGACCCGGTTCGCGTCGATCCACCGTATATCGTCGACGCCGGTGTCCGTTTCCAGCAGTGTCGCGCGGGGGCCGCGGTAGATCACCTTTCCGCCCGGCAATTCAGCGATCGCCGCATAGCTTTCCCCGTTTGCATCCTGGGCAAGAAACGCCACGTGTCGACCGTCCGGTGCGAGCCGTGGCGACGTCGCCGGCCACCAGCCCTTGGGCACCGGGAGCGCTCGCACCTGGCGCGTAGCCGCTTCGTACAGGAAGAGGCCCACGACCTGCTCTTCGATGGCACGCAGCCCGTAGATCACACGATTGTCGTCGCCAACGACCGGACGGTCGGCGACCAGGATGTCGGGCAGCGTATCCACCCATCTCGCGGTCGAGACGGTGACCCGGTGGAGCGTGACCTCGATAGGGCCCTCACCATACGGGATCGAATCGATCAAGTCGACACGCAACGCGAGCGGCGTTTCCAACGACTCACCGGGCAAAGGCGGTGTGTCCGGCAAGGCCGGCGCGCACCCGAGCGCGCACCCGAGCGCGAGGGCGCTCAGGACTCCGATGCCGATGTGTGATCGAGCGGGCAACATGATGAAATTTGTCAGACCACAGCTTGTCGGCCGGGTTGGCACCGGGTTCCGTTATCTCGCGACGCCGATTGGCGGCGTGCCCTCATTCTTACCAGATTCACGGCGTAGCCGGAACCCCACCCCAGGAGACGCGATGCGCACGACGATCCTGCTGTTGACGATGCCGCTGTTCGCCGCGACTGCGTGGGCGCAGCAGACCACGGCCGCGACCGACAGCGCTCGCGCAGCCCGTCAGGCAGCCGCGAACAAGCCCCGCACCATCGCCGGCATCAACAGCGTGTGGATCGAGGAGCTCACGCAGCCCGAGCTCCGCGACATGATCAAGGACGGCTACACGACCGTGCTGATCATGACGGGCGGTGTCGAGGACAACGGCCCCAACCTCGCCATGGGCAAGCACAACATCAACAACAAGCTCGTCGGCGAACTGATTGCGCGGAAAATGGGCAAGACGCTCGTCGCGCCACTGGTCACGTTGGAACCCGGCAACGCAAGCGCAAACATCCAGCCCGGCCGCGCTGGCCCGATGATCTCGCAGGCGACCTATCGCGCGGTGCTTTACGACATGGGCAACTATCTCCGGAACATGGGCTTCACGGAGATCTACTATCTGGGCGACAGCGGCGGAAACGCGCGCGGCATGCAGGGCGCGGCCGATTCGCTCTCCAGGGTCTACGCCGGCAACCCGCAGCCCGTGTACTTCAAGCACGTCGCCGAGTACTACAACCACACGTCGCATGTGCAGCCGTTCATCCAGAACGAGCTCAAGATCCCCGAGCAGATCAAGATCGGTGCGAGCACCGGCAGCAGTGGGCTGCACGAGGAGTTGGGCATCGACGCGACGATGGCCCTCGTCGATCCCCAGTCGATCCGTTTCGAGCAGCGAAAGAAGGCCGGACAGGCGGAAATCAACGGCGTGAAGTTCCAGTCGCTCAAATGGCTGCAGGACATCGGCCGCAAGATCGCCGATCTGCGCGTGACGGTCACCGTCGACGCGATCAACGCATACCGGGCGACCCTCCCGAAGCCGTAGCTTCGGCGCAGGGACTGCGGGACCGGCGAACGCTCCCAAAGCCATTGCGGATTCGTCTTGTCACAGCGGGTTGGCACCTGTCCTCTTCCGCGCTGTGTAACGTTACCGTACCATACGGAATCGATCCCCTCAGGCGGCAGAGCCGGCGCTCCCACCAGCCGGCCCCCCTGAAAATGCGTCCGCAACCCCGTGGTCGTCCGAGGGATCGACGAACCCACAATAGGGACAGCACAAATGCGTCTGTTTCATCAGAGCGCCGTGGCGCTGGTGATGCTGGTCGCCGCCGCTTCGGACCTCGTCGCGCAGCGACGAGTCACGGGCCGTGTGACCGAGGAAGGAAGCAACGCCGCGATCGGAGCGGCGAGCATTCAGGTGGTTGGCACGACGACCGGCACATATACGGACTCCGACGGCAATTTCGCCCTCCAGGTGCCCACGGGCGCTATTACGCTTCGCGTACGCCGCATCGGTTATCTGGCGAACACGGTGCTCGTGCAAGCCGACCAGCAGACGGTCACCGCCACGCTGAAGAAAGACGTGCTGCAACTCCAGACGCAGGTCGTCACCGCGCAGTCCGGCTCCATCGACCGGCGTTCCGCGGCAACGACAGTGTCGGCGGTGAGTGCCGAAGTGCTGAACCGGGTTCCGGCAATGACCGTGGATCAGGCGCTGCAGGGCAAGGTGACGGGCGCGCGCATCAACATGAACACCGGCGCCCCGGGCGGCGGTGGCCAGATCCAGATTCGCGGCACCACCTCGATCCTGGGCAACGGCGAGCCGCTCTTCGTCATCGACGGCGTGATCATGTCGAATGCCTCGATCGCCGGCGGCTCGAACACGCTGACGCGCGCGGGTGCGGCGGGAACGAACATCGCGAGCGTGCAGGACAACCGTACGAATCGCCTCGCCGACCTGAATCCGAGCGAGATCGACGACATTCAGATCCTCAAGGACGCCGCTGCCGCTGCGCTCTACGGCTCGCGTGCAACGAACGGCGTGGTGATCATCACCACCAAGCGTGGCCGCAGCGGCGGGTCGCGCTGGAACCTGACACAGCGCATCGGCC
>DASQZA010000314.1:0-3826 GCA_035638935.1 Gemmatimonas sp.
GTTCAATCCCCTTCTGTGGCTCTGGTGTGCGTGGCAGGGTGCCTTGGTATTGCGGGAGTAACTCAGTTGGTAGAGTGTCAGCTTCCCAAGCTGAAGGTCGCGGGTTCGAGTCCCGTCTCCCGCTCTGTAAGTGCAGTGACAGCAATGGTTTATGCGCAAGAGCCTCATCGATGCTGATGAGGCTTTTTTGTTTGCGCAGGACGGTCACCCACAGGGTCACCCACAGGTGAGGTCAAGCAGCGAGGCCTGACTAACTGTCGCTTGGACTGCAACACCGACTGGCAACCGCGGAGACCCTGGCCGGCGGGTCCGAGCCGTTCGGGCGTACCGGCTCATTGACCTCCGGTGCGGCGATCTCAAGGTGCAATGAGCGGCGCCAGTTGGGCTCAAGTGAGAGGTCGATCAACCTCCGACCGTCATCTCAGTGTCGCCGGCGCAGGTGCCTACGTCGAGTACTGGCACTCAGACACTCGTGCATCGTACGGCTCAAAACTGCAAGGAACACTATGGGTTACATCATCGCGTTACTCGTCATTTGGGTGGCGTGGATCCTCATACAGAAGGCCAGCGCCGGCAACCGCGAGTCGCACGCTGCGTTGGTCCGGCCCGCGAGAGCAGTGCCGCCAGTGGTATCGACGACGATGGTCGTGACACTCACGTATGATGCCCTGGCTGAGGCAGCGGAGGACGAGGCAGAGCTGGCATCTGAGGATCAGTGGGCGCATGTGGCCATGCAGCCCGTCTCGAGCAACGCCACGGTCGATCTGATTTACCGCGATGCAGAGGGCACGAAGACACGCCGACGTGTCACTGTCCGCGAGTTCGACTACGCAGCGCCGCGGGGGTATCTCGACGTGTTCTGCCACCTTCGAAACGCGCGCCGCACCTTCATTCTTGACCGTGTAATCGAAGCCGTCGACCCAGAGACGGGCGAGGTGCTGGCGTCATTCCACAGCTGGCTTCGCGAGAAGTACGACGCATCGCCAGAGAAAGCGCTCGATGACCTGTACACCGCGCAACGTGACGCGCTTCGAGTGCTGCTCTACGTTGCTAGGGCGGACGGTCGCTTCATGGCAGCAGAACGCGCGATCGCGCGACAGGTGGCCCGCGACTTGAGTGATGATGCTCGACTGACTGACGGACAGATCGACGGGATTCTTCACAACGTTGACCCACCCTCGAAGGCCGTCTTCCAAAAGTGCGTGGGTGATCTTGCGGCAAGCGGAGACACGCAACGGTGTGAACCGCCCCGAGTATTCAGGAGACTCGGTTAGTTGACTGCCAAGCACTCGGGTTGAGTGACTTGGGCGCGGTAGAACTGCTCCTCGAACTCCGCTGGCGGAACGTAACCGAGCGGCTCCAGCAGGCGCTGCGTGTTGAACCACGCCACCCATTCGAGGGTGGCATACTCGACATCCTCGAAGCCCCGCCACGGCCCGCGACGGTAGATGACTTCCGTCTTGTACAGCCCGATCACCGACTCGGCGAGCGCGTTGTCATACGCGTCGCCCACGCTCCCGACGGACGGCGCGGCGCCGACCGCCTTCACGCGGTCGGTGTAGCGCATCGCGACATATTGCGACCCGCGATCCGTGTGCACGATCAGACGACCATCGAGTTCGCGGTCGTGCAGCGCCTGCTCGAGCGCGTCCAGCACCAGCTCCGTGCGCATGGTGGTGTGGGCCCGCCAGCCCACGATCCGGCGCGAGAACACATCGATGACAAACGCGACGTACACGAAGCCACGCCACGTCGCGACATACGTAAAGTCCGCGACCCACAACTGGTTCGGCTGCGTCGCCGCGAACTGCCGCTGCACCAGATCGGCCGACGGCGTTGCGGTGTCGTCCGGCCGCGTGGTGCGCACGCGTCGTCCGCGCACGATGCCTTGCAGGCCCGCCGCGCGCATCAGGCGCTCCACCGTGCAGCGCGCCACCGTGAGGCCCTCACGCTGGAGCTGCCGCCACACTTTGCGCACGCCATAGACCTCGTGATTGGCGCGGTACACTCGGGCGATGTCGACCTGCAGCACGGCGTCGCGCTGGGCACGCGCCGACTGTCGCGTGGCATCGGCCTGGCGCTGGCGGTAGACGTAGTAGGCGGACGGTGCGATCTCCAACACGCGGCAGATCGGCTCGACACCGTAGGCCTCGCGATGCGCATCGATGAAGGCGTACAGGATGGCATGGCTTACTTCGTGTAGCGGTCGAGCTCCGCGGCCGCGAAAAACGCGCTGGCCTTGCGAAGAATTTCATTCGCCCGCTTGAGCTCCCGATTCTCGCGCTCCAGCTGCGTCAGCCGCTCCCGCTCGTCCGTCGTGATCCCGGGTCGCGTCCCGGTGTCCCGCTCCGCCTGGCGCACCCACAGCCGCAGGGTCTCGGCGTTACAGCCGATCTTCTCGGCAATCGACCGAATGGCGGCCCACTGCGTCTCATGCGCCCCCTGCTGCTCCTGCACCAGCCGCACCGCCCGCTCCCGGACTTCGGGCGAGAACGGCTTACTCGGCTTCCGACCCGCCCCTGTCTGTCGTGTCATGCTCCCAATCTCTCAAAGGTGGGAGCCTCCGGGAAACCCGGGGCGGTTCAGTCCCCGGTCTCGTGGACACGTGGCTAAGCTACACCTTGCTCGAACTCGACCGGGCTGACATAGCCCAGCGTAGAATGCCTCCGGATCGGATTGTAGAATCGCTCGAGATAGTCGAAGACATCGGCGCGTGCCGCATCACGGGTCGGGTACTGCTGCCGGGCGGTACGCTCGGTTTTGAGTGTCGAGAAGAAGCTCTCCATCACGGCGTTGTCCCAGACGTCGCCGGACCGGCTCATGCTGCAGATGATGCCCTGTGCCGTCAGCACCCGTTGAAACGATTCGCTCGTGTACTGGCTCCCCTGGTCGGAGTGTGCGAGCTCCGTCGGCGGCGTGCCGCGCCGCCACACCGCCATCAGCAGGGCGTCGGTCACGAGCTGCGCCGTCATGGTGGCTTGCATCGACCAGCCAATCACGCGTCGCGAAAAGAGATCGAGCACGACGGCCACGTAGAGCCACCCTTCCGCCGTCCAGAGATACGTGAAGTCCGCGACCCACTTCTGATTCGGCGCGGTCGCCGTGAAATCACGGTCGAGCAGATTGGGCGCGATGGCGTGGAGCAACCGGTCGCCGGTATCTGCTGGGAGCGCGCGACGCCTGGGGCGGGCGCGGAGCGCATTGCGCCGCATCAACCGCTCCACGTGATGCAGACCAATCCGAACACCCGCCGCTCGGAGATCGCGAAGGATCCGCCGTGCGCCATACGTCCGGTCACTGAGCACGAAGCTCGCCCGCATGGCCGTGCTGATCCCCGCGTCCGTCCGCGACCGGGCACTCTCGGGTCGCGTGCGCCACGCGTAGAACCCACTGCGTGACACACCGAGCATGTCACAGATCATGCGCACCGGCCACACCCCTCGATGCTTCGCCACAAAGCCGAATTTCACATCGACTCCTTGGCAAAGTAGGCCGCGGCTTTTTTTAGGATATCGCGCTCCATCCGCAGCGTCGCGACTTCCTTCCTGAGCCGTGTCAGCTCCGCCTGCTCGACCCGGGTGCTCTGCCCCCCGCTGGCCAGGGCCGCTGCGTCATGCGTCGCCGTGCGCATCCACATCCGGAGCAGATCCGGGCGAATGTCCAGGTCTCGCGCCGCCTGCACCATCGACACGCCGCGCACCGTCACCAACCGCACGGCTTCCTGCTTGAACTCGTCGCTGAACTTCCGTCGGACCCGTGCCATGTCCCACCCCCCAACTCGTAAGAACACCTAAGAATGGTGTCTACGGAACTGGGGACAGCTCAT
>DASQZA010000315.1:0-6576 GCA_035638935.1 Gemmatimonas sp.
GTACGCACACACGGTGCGTGATGCGTACATCCCTCAGGAGTACCTGCCGGACAGCCTCGTGGGGACGACGTTCTACGAGCCGGGGCCATTCGGTTTCGAGAAGGACATCGCGAAACGGTTGGCGTGGTGGGCGGAGTTGCGCGAGCGGAAGCGGCACACTGATGCGAATCTTCCCGTGAACGCGGCCGTGGAAGCGACGGCGAACGCGGCGGCGGAGTCGGATGAACCCTCAACAGGTCAGTCAACATGATGCGTGCAATCAGGTCAGGATTACGCCGGCGGATGGCATACGCTGCAATCGCAGTGGTCGGAATGGCCGGTGTAGGCTGCGCGACGCTCGGCCGCAGCGTATTCGAGGAGCCGGTTGTGGAATTGCGTCAGTTCAACATCACTGGCCTTGGACTGACGGGCGGGAGTGTGGACATCGTGCTGTCGGTCTACAATCCGAATAACTTCAAGCTCGACGCGCTCAAGATGACGTATCGCGTGGATGTGGACAGCCTCCAGCTGGGATCCGGGGCGCTCGATGGCAGGTTCGTGGTGAACAGCAACGACAGTTCGGTGGTTCGACTGCCCGTGCAGTTCACCTACTCGGGCCTTGGAGCGGCTGGTCGCTCGCTCGTCACGGCAGGCACGATCAACTATCGCGTGCGCGGCGACTTCACCGTGGACACGCCGCTCGGAAACTTCACGCGGCCATATGACCGCACGGGGCGGTACTCCTCGGTATCCGGCAACGGGCGTTGAGCCGGCGCTGATTCGTCAGCACCTTAGCTCCATCAGCGGCCCAGCCCAGTCGCCGACCACTCGCAGCTCTTTCGCAGACCACTACAGACAGGAATCGGACCATCAAGGGAGAAATCATCACCCTGAGCGCGCCGGTCGAGCGCGCAATCCTCGTGAGTGCACCTTCCAAGCGGAGCAGTGCGCGTCATCACATGGACGAGCACCTCGAGGAGCTGGCGCGCCTTGCGGACACGGCGGGCGCTGTCATTGCGGGTACGCTGACGCAGCAACTCGATCGGCCGAATCCCGCGACCTACCTTGGGAAGGGCAAGGTAGACGAGCTCAAGGATCTGATCGGGAAGCTCGATGCGACGCTGGTGATCTTCGACGACGAACTGTCGCCGGCGCAGAGCAAGAACGTCGAGCAGCATGTCGGCACACGCGTGATGGATCGCGCGGAGCTCATCCTCGACATCTTCGCAACGCGCGCGCGATCCAACGAGGCGCGCATGCAGGTGGAACTCGCGCAGCTCCAGTACATGCTGCCGCGACTCACGCGCATGTGGACCCACCTCGAGAAGTTTCGGGGTGGTATCGGTGTCCGTGGCCCGGGTGAAACGCAGCTCGAAACCGACCGGCGACTCATCCAGCATCGCATCCGGGTGCTGAAAGAGCGGATGGAGGATGTCGATCGCGCACGCGAAGTGCAGCGGCAGGGCCGCAAGGATCATTTTCGCGTTGCGCTGGTCGGCTACACGAACGCCGGCAAGTCGTCGATCCTTCGTAACCTGGCGAACGACGGGGACGTGTTCGTCGAGGATCGGCTGTTCGCGACACTCGATCCGTTGACGCGCGAAGTGCAAATCGGCGACGGCTATGCTGCGCTCGTCACCGACACGGTCGGATTCATCCGGAAGCTTCCTCACCATCTCGTCGCGTCGTTCCGCGCAACGTTGTCCGAGGCCCGCGAGGCTGACTTGCTGCTGCACGTCATCGATGCGAGCCATCCCGCGTGGGAGGAGCAGCGCACTGTCGTCGATGGTGTGTTGCGCGACCTCGATCTGGGGGAGCAGCCTGTACGCCACGTGATGAACAAGATGGATCTGCTCGCGGACGCGGAGGCCGCGGCTGTACGGGAGCGGGTGAGCAACCTCATCCCGGATTCGCTGTTCGTATCTGCCGTCCAGGCTGGCGGCCTGGAGACATTGCGGACGTCATTGCTCGAGGCGATGAAGAATCAGCGGCCCCTGTTCGAGATTCGCATTCCTGCGTCGGAGGGCCGGCTCATCGCGGAGATCCATCGCGACGGCGAAGTCGTCGATCAGGACACCGACGAGGACACGATGATCATCCGTGCGCGATTGGACGACCGCACCATGGGGCGGCTGCGACAGGCAGGGGCGCGATTGACGGTGTTGCGGTCGAGCAGCGGAATGCCCAAGCCGGAGCCAAGGCGAGTCCCTGATCCGACCGAGGTCGGGCAGCCGGTCTGACCGCTTGATGGCGTGGATACGACGAAGAGGGTCCACACCCTGTGTGGACCCTCTTCGTCGTATGCCTCGTCTCGGTACAAAGTGGGCGCGCAGGGACTCGAACCCCGGACCTCTGCTGTGTGAAAGCAGCGCTCTAACCAGCTGAGCTACGCGCCCGGATCACAACCGGGCCATCGACCGTGTGGACCGAAGAACGTAACTGTACCGCAAGGGGGACGGTAGCCCCATCCGTCACGCCCGCACGGGCGATCTGGCCCCAACGACAACCTGCGAGTGGTCCGGGTGGGACTTGAACCCACGATCAACGGATTATGAGTCCGCCGCTTTAACCAACTAAGCTACCGGACCGCCGGAGCGGCACAGCAAACGACTCGCAGAATATGTTCACGGCCGCAGCGCGGCGGCAGGGCTGCGATGCACGGATGCGACGTGCGGATGCGACGTGCCGTCACCACCTGCATGCTGGCCGCCGGCTCGCTAATCGCCCGCGTGCTCAGCATCCGCGTGCTCCATGTGCTCGTCGTACGCCGCGAGCAGTTCAGCCGGCGTCACCGTTGCCGCGCCGAGTTTTCCGACCTCGACGCCGGCCGCGTAGTTCGCAATGATGGCGGCCTCCAGCGCAGTCGCCCCTGCGGCGAGCATCGTCGCGAGGTACGCGGTCACGGTGTCACCGGCGCCGACGACGTCATATACCTCGCGCGCGGTCGTCGGAACACGGTGCACGATCCCGTCCGCCGACACCAGCGCCATCCCCTGCTCGCCAAGCGTCAGCAGCAGGTGCTCCACGCCCAGTCGCTCGAAGGTGGTCGGCAACGCTTCCGGCTGTTCGAGATCGACCGCCGCGCCCAATGCGCTCTCGAGCTCGCGGCGGTTCGGCTTGAATATCGTGGCACCGCGATACGCAAAGAAGTTGCGGAACTTGGGATCGACCACGACGGGTAGCCGCCGCTCCGCCGCGAGACGTATCGCACCCTCGATCACCGCGGGCACCAACACGCCCTTGTTGTAGTCCTCGAAGACGAGTGCGGTCGCGTGCGGAATCGCGCGCCCGACGGCATCCAGCACGCGCGCGACGTCGCCGGCTGTGAGGTCGGCATCGTCCTCCTCGTCGAAGCGCACGAGCTGCTGTGCACGCGCCATCACGCGCGTCTTCGTCGTGGTCGGCCGCGAGACGGTCACCAGCGATCGCGATTGCATCGTGCCGCGCTCCAGTGCGTCGCGCAGCGTGCGCCCTGCAGCATCGTCGCCCACCGTGGCGACGAGATCGCATCCAGCGCCCAGGGCCGCCACGTTCTGCGCCACGTTCGCCGCCCCGCCAAGTGCGAGCTTTCGCTCGCGTACTCGCACCACGGGAACAGGTGCCTCCGGAGAGATCCGGTCGACGTCACCGCGCAGGTACACGTCGAGCATGGCGTCGCCGACGATCACGACGTGCTGGGCCGCGGCCATGCCGAGCAGCGTCGTCAGGCGATTGCGCGATATGAACGGGGCGGATGCACCACTCCCGGTTCGAACTGTAGACGTCATGCGCACAAGCTATCGAGTACGGTCGGACTGCGCGAACACTATCTTCTCGCACCGTGCGCCCCAACACCAACACTTCGATCCGGCTGTCGACGACAGACGAGCGCGCTCCCCGCCCGCGGGAACGGTCGGCGTTGTTCGTGCTTGCGATGTCGCTGGTCGGCATCTCCTTCGCGGCTCCGCTGGTTCGGCTGTCGTCGTCGCCGGCGCTGGTGATTGCAGCGTGGCGCCTGGGACTGTCGCTCATCATCGTGGCAATTGCGCTGGTGCTCGGCGGGGGTTGGCGCGAGTGGCGCCGGATGGCAAGGCGCGACGTGCTGCTCTGCCTGGGCGCGGGCGTGTTGCTCGCGGCGCACTTCTGGAGTTGGAACCAATCGTTGCGATTCACGAGCGTTGCAGCGTCCGTTTCGCTCGTGAATCTGCAGCCGGTAATCATTGCGGTCGTGTCTGCACGCTGGCTTGGAGAGCAGCCGACGCGGCGGCAGTGGATGGGCATCGTGATCGCCGTGATCGGAGCACTGGTCGTGGGACTGGCCGACGTTCCGGGCGGCCCCGCAGGGCTGATGAACGCGATGCTCGGGGGCGCGGGCAATGAAATGCGCGATGCGAGCGCAGGCGCGACGCGCTCGCGCGCCTTGTTCGGTGACGTCCTCGCGCTCGCAGGCGCGGTAACCGCCGCGCTCTACTACCTGATCGGCCGGCGCGTGCGTCAGTCGCTCGGGCTATGGCCGTACGTGGGCGTGGTGTACGGCTCGGCATTTCTTACCTGTCTCTTGCTGGTGCCGGCCACGGGCGCGGCGATGTTGCCGCAGCCATCGCGCGAACTCGCGATCTTTGCCGGTCTGGCGATCGGGCCGATGCTGCTCGGTCACACGGGCATGAATTGGGCGCTCGGTCATCTGCCGGCCTACGTCGTGAACCTGACCACACTCGGCGAACCCATCGGTGCCACGCTGCTGGCGGCGCTGCTCCCCGGCATCGCGGAAATGCCGGGTGCAGGCACGGTGTTCGGAGGAGTGCTGGTGCTCGCAGGCGTGCTGGTAACGGTGAGGAAATAGCGTTCACGCCTCCGAAGCGTGCCGGTCGCTGTCGGGCGCTCGGGCGGGGTTATCTTTCGCTCGTGACTCTCGACTCCTCACTTTTCGATATCGCGCAGTCCCAGGTCCCGGCCCGGTTCGGCGCTTGCGAAGCCTCCATGTCCATCGACGTGGTGGTCACCCGCGGCGATGTGGTGGAGTCTCGACACCGCGTCCATGCTGCCGTAGTTGACGCGACGGGGCGAATGCTGTACTCTGCCCGCGACCCGCATCTCGTCACGTGGTGGCGTTCCTGTGCCAAGCCATTCCAGGTGCTTCCTCTGGTCGCCGAAGGAGGGCTCGAAGAACTCGGCTGGTCGTCGGATGAACTGGCACTTGCCTGTGCGTCGCACGGCGGAGAGCCCGAACACGTTGCCCTCGCAGACGCGATGCTGCGCCGAGTCGGGCTCGAAGAGGGCGACCTGGCCTGTGGTCCGCATGAACCCTTGACGAGCCGAGGCGTGCGGGTACTGCGGGAATCGGGGCATCACGTGACCCGATTGCACAACAACTGCTCCGGGAAGCACGCGGCAATGCTCGCACGGGCGACGTTGCACCGCTGGCCGACGGAGGGCTACGAACGCGCGGGTCATCTGGTGCAGGACGCTGCACGGGACACCGTCGCCGCATGGGCCGGCTTGGCACCCGACGTGGTGCATGTCGGCGTCGACGGGTGCGGCGTCACCGTGTTTGCGTTGCCACTGGCGAACATGGCGCTCTCGTATGCGCGCCTCGCCGCCGCCGCAAACAGGGGGGACGAGGGGCCCGCCCGGGTGGTGAATGCGATGACGTCCAACCCGTTCCTCGTCGGGGGCAGCGATCGCTTCGACACGGTGCTGATGGAGGCATACGACGGGCGGGTCCTGTGCAAGGTGGGCGCGGAAGGTGTACACACGCTGGCCCTGGTCGATCGTGAGATTGGCATTGCCGTGAAAGTGGAAGACGGCGCCCCTCGCGCGCAGCACCCGGCTGTGCTTGCGGTGCTTGCGGCACTCGGCGAGTTGCCCCACGAGATGCCGGATTCATTGCGCGAGTTCACCAACCGGCCGATCCGCAATACGCGGAACGACAGCGTCGGCGAGATCCGCATCGGAGCCGAAAGAGTGGGCGCTCGGGCATGACCGGTCCGAGGGCTGCGTTCGGCCTGATCGGTGCGCGGTGATTCGGTGATGCACGAGCACGTACCACACACCACGTTACCGCCCGAAGACGAACTGGCGCTGCGGGAACTGGATGCGGAAACGGCGGTGCTGGTGCGTCTCGCGGCGTTACTCGCGGGCGGCAGCGAGACGATGATTCGCGACGCCCTCACGGAAGCCAACGCGGCGGTCCGCCCGAGCTGGATCGAAGAAGTCGTGCTGCAGACGTACCTGTTCGCCGGTTTCCCGCGCGCACTGAATGCGGCGCGGGAGTGGCGGCGCGTGTCGGGGATCGCCGCGCCGACCGAGGACGAAGGGGTCGACTACGACTCGGCGCGCTGGCTCGAACGCGGGCTCGCGACGTGTTCGACGGTGTATGGTCCGTTCTACGATCGCCTGCGCGTGAACATCCGGGAACTACATCCGGCGCTCGACACGTGGATGATCGTCGAAGGGTATGGCAAGGTGCTGGGCCGCCCAGGGCTCGACCTCGCTCGGCGTGAACTGTGCGTCGTGGCGGCTTGCGCCATCGCTCGGCAGGACCGGCAGCTGCACTCGCATTTTCACGGGGCGCTTCATGCTGGTGCGAGCCGTGAGAGCGTGAACGCTACACTCGAC
>DASQZA010000316.1:0-18193 GCA_035638935.1 Gemmatimonas sp.
CCGAGTCGCAGTTCGTGTATGCGTGCGCCGCATCCTCGAGCAGGAGCGTCGCGGCGCGCTCGCCGTTTGGTTCGCTGTCCAGCAGCGTCGCGCGACGGGTGTTGCCTGCACTCGCATACCGCCGCAGCGCCTCGATGAACAACGCTTCCTTGTTGCCGTACGCGGCATAAAGACTCGGCTTGCAGATGCCCATCGAATCCGCGAGGTCCTGCACCGACGCGTGCGCGAAGCCGTCGCGCACGAAAACGAGCAGCGCCTGGTCGAGTGCGCTGTTAGTGTCGAATTCCCGGGGACGGCCGCGAGTCATCGTGACAAGATGGTTGCAGGGAGCTGGATTGACAATTGTGTACTACGTGGTATTTATACCCTTGAGTATACAAACTGGCTGGTCGATCGCCGCGGGGATCCACTGGCCATCACATTCCCCCGTCGGAGTGCACCACATGCTGTTCGAATCCTACGCGCTGGGTGGAATTACCCTCCGCAATCGTCTCGTGATGGCTCCGATGACGCGCAATCGCGCCACCGCCGATCATGTGCCGACGTCCATCATGGCTACGTATTATGCCCAGCGGGCAACGATTGGGCTCCTGATCACCGAAGGCACTGCCCCTTCGGCCGACGGGGCCGGCTACGCGCGGATCCCTGGGCTCTACAACGAGGCACAGGTTGCAGCATGGAAGCCGGTCACCGACGCGGTGCACGCCAAGGGTAGCCACATCTTCGTGCAACTCATGCACACCGGTCGCGCATCGCACGTGGACAACCTCCCCGCAGGCGCCCGTGTCGTGAGCTCGGCGGCCACACCGCTTCCCGACCCGATCTACACCGACGCTGCGGGCATGCAGCCCGCTTCGGTGCCGCACGCACTCACGGAAGCGGAAATCGCCGTCGTCGTGCAGCAGTTCGCCGACAGCGCCCGCCATGCGATCGCCGCTGGGTTCGACGGAATCGAGCTACACGCCGCCAACGGTTATCTGCTCGAACAGTTCCTCAACGCGAACCTCAACACGCGTAGCGATGGCTACGGCGGCTCGTCGACCAATCGCAACCGGTTCGTGCTGGAGATCGCGAAGGCGACGATTGCGGCAATCGGCGCTGACCGTGTCGGCATTCGCGTCTCGCCGCACGGCGCGTTCAATGCGATGGGCGCATTCGACAGCGTCGACGAGCAGTACATCGACCTTGCAACCGAACTCGGCAAACTCGGGCTCGCGTACCTACACCTCGTGAACCACCAGTCGATGGGGGCGCCGCCGTTGCCATCTGACCTGTCTCAGAAGCTCAAGGCAGCCTTCGGTGGGACGTTCATCGCATCCGGTGGACTCGATCGTGCGCACGCCGAGTCGCTGATCGCGAGCGATCTCGCCGACCTGGTGGCGTTCGGGCGCTCCGCGCTGGCCAACCCTGATCTGGCAGAGCGACTGCAGAACGAGGCACCGCTGAACGCGCCTGATTTTCCGACGTTCTACACGCCTGGCGAAAAGGGATATACGGATTATCCGGAGCTTGCTGCGCGGTGACGGCGGCCTAGGGCGGTAGTAGCATCAAGCGCGTGTGGGATTGCTTCGTGTCCAGCACGCGCTCGGTGCGACCGCCGTCGCGCTCACTCCAGCACGTGATCACCCATTTGTCCCCACGTCTGAATACGGATCGCGCTCACCTTGACGAGCGCAACCTCGGGGTCTTCGGGTCCGTTCTCGAACCAGCGCTCCAGGTCCGCATGCCAGAGCTTTTTCTTGAGATCCACGTCATCGAGGATTTCACCCGAGCCCCACACCGAAATGAAATTCGCTGACTGATTGTCGGAGAACGTGAGGTGCACGCGATGGTCGGCCTGGATTTCGGCGATTTTGGTCGAGTCACGGTGCGCGAAGAACCAGTTGTCACCGTCGTACGCGACTTCGCCGTTATTCGACATCGGACGCGTGTTCACGCCGTGCGTTCCGACCGTCTGCATCATGCAGAAGTCGATCGTTCTCATGGCATCGCTGACGATGCGGATTGCTTCGGTGTTCTTCACGGCGATCTCCGGCTTTGAGTGGAGCGTTGCACGCACGGTGCAGAGGCCGGCGCGCCGATATTGCAATCTGTGTACCGCCATCCGCACCTGCTAGTTTGCAGGATGGCTCTGCCCGTCATCTCCGTACGCGGCCTCACGAAGCGCTACGGTCGCCTGCTGGCCGTGAAGGACGTTTCGCTCGAGGTCTTCGCGGGCGAGATCTTCGGGCTCATCGGCCCCAACGGCGCCGGCAAGACCACCACCATGGAATGCATCGAGGGACTGCGCACGCCTGACGGCGGCAGCATCTCCGTGCTCGGTCTCGACCCGCACCGCGACGCGATGGCGCTGCGGCAGCGCATCGGCGTGCAGCATCAGGATGCGCACCTGCAGAAACGCATCAAGGTCTGGGAAGCCATCGATCTCTGGTCGTCTCTCTACGCGCGCACTGTCGACGGCGACGACCTGCTGGATCGCCTCGGGCTTTCGGAGAAGCGCAACGCCCGGTTCATGACGCTCTCGGGCGGACAAAAGCAGCGGCTCTTCGTGGCCCTCGCGCTCATTCACGATCCCGAAGTGGTGTTTCTCGACGAACTCACCACCGGTCTCGATCCGCAGGCACGTCGCACAATCTGGGAGCTCGTGCTCGGCATCCGCGAGCGCGGCAAAACCGTGTTCCTCACCACGCACCTCATGGAGGAGGCCGAGCGTTTGTGTGATCGCGTGGGGATCATCGAGCATGGCACTGTGATCGCGGTCGGCACGCCGCGCGAACTCGTGGCGCGACATTGTCCCGAGCGTCGCGTGTTGTTTACCGGAGTCGATGGCACGACGCACGTGATGCGCGGAGAGGGCGACGACTTCGTGACATCGGTGATCCAGAAGATCGCGCGTGAGAACATCGACGTGCGTGACTTCCGCACCGAGATCCCCACGCTCGAGGATGTCTTCCTGAAGCTCACCGGCCACCGCATCCGGGACTGACGCATGCTGAAAGGTTTCTGGAAGCTGACCTGGGTGGAGTTCAAGGTGTTCGTGCGTGAGCCCATGGGACTCGTGGGCACGCTCGCCACGCCGGTCCTACTCTTCATCGTCTTCAGTCGGCTGCTCGGTCGCGGCGGCACTGACGGTGCTACTGACGGTGGCATGGGCCGGCCCATGCCCTTCAACGTGGCGATCCTCGCGGCGCTCATGATTGCGGTGAACGCGGTGATGTCGCTGGTCTCGATCATCGCCATCTACCGCGAAGGCGGCATCCTCAAGCGATTGCGCGCCACGCCGTTGTCACCGCTCACCATTCTTTGTGCGCAGGTGCTGGTGAAGCTGGTGTTCACGGTGGTGAGCCTGGGCCTGCTGGTGCTCGCGGGCAAGCGCATGCTTCCCGGTGCCATGCAGGTGCCGATCGTGAGCTTCACGCTGGCGCTCCTGATGGGCAGCGTGAGCATCCTGTCGCTGGGTTTTCTCATCGCCAGCCTGGTGCCCACGTCCCGCTTCGCACAACCCATCGGGGCGGTCGTGCTGTATCCCATGGTCGCGCTCTCGGGTCTGTTCGTCCCCATCGATAGGCTGCCCGCGGGTTGGCGCATGGTCGCCAATGCACTCCCCACGACGCACGCCGTCGCGCTCATGCAGGGTGTATGGGACAGGTCAGGATGGAGCTCGCAGTGGGAGCACGTGCTGGCGCTGTCGGTGATCTTCGCCGTGTGCAGCGCGCTGTCCACGCGGCTGTTCCGCTGGGAGTAGACACACGACCGTGCACCGCCGGCGCTACTGGTACGGCCACTGGTACTCCTACTGGTACTGGATGTAGTGCAGCGTCGGCTTGAGCTGCAGCAGTTCTCGCGGCGTGAGCAGCGCATGCCCCGCCTTGGTGTCGTTGTGGTAGAACAGCTTGAAGCCCGCGTACTGGACCGGGTGCTTCACGACGTAGTGGGCGTACGAGTCGAACTTGAGCCAGGGCGGTCCCCACCCGTCCATGTGCATCACCACCTGCACGTTCTTCGTCGGCCGAATCTGCTCCGCGTCGGGCACCATGTCCTGTCGAAAGCGATGCACGACGAGCACCTTGGGCGGAATGCCCTTCTCCGTCACGAGGCGGTCGAGCGTATTGATGACGTAGTTCACGTCCTTCGCGAGCATCTGCCCGACCTTCGAACTCGGGCGCGCCCCTTCGCTCTTGTGGTGCATGTAGAACTCGGGGTCGACGCCGAGGTGTACGTCGGGACGCGCGAGATACGTGAGGAGCGGCGGAAGCTCCTGTTCGAGCGTGCTGTGACTCGCCTGGATGTCGAGGAAGAGCACACCCTTGCGGCCCTGCGCCCACTTGTAGGTGCGTTCGATCATCTCCGGCGTTTCGCGGCGGCGCCACATCTTGTCGGAGCCGGCCGATCCCTGCGCGACGACGGCGACGAGATGAATCGCCGGCACGATCGGTGTCGCCGGGTCGGCCGCTTTCCACTGCGCGACCGTGCGGTCGAGCATCTGGAGCATCTGCCCCTCCGGATATTCGCCGATCACGCCCATTTTCTTCGAGTGCGGATTGCCGTAGTAGGCGATGATGCGGTTCTGCGGCAGGAGCGCGCCCGGAGCGCCGGCCGGAGTCCTGGGCCAGGTCGCGAGCGACCGCTCACCCATCCGGATGGCGGCGTTGAACGTCTCCTGGTCTGCCTTCGACCGTCCGGGCAACAGCGTGCCGACGGTCTTCTTGCCCGAGTCACCGGCCGTCCGATTCGTTGCCGCGAGGGACGTTGCCGTGCTATCGGTGCTACCGGTGCGATCCGGCGTTGAGCCGGGTGCCGCAGGTAATGGCGACGAGATGCTGGCGCTCGACGCTGCGCTATCGCTGGTGCCTGCGTCGCGCTTGACGGCGTCGGTCTTGGCGGCATCGCCTGAACAGGCGAGGAGGACGACGGCGAGCGTGCCGAGGGCGAGCGAGTGAAGGCAGTCCGGCATCGGCGATAGAGCTGGCGATTGAGCTGAACGACATGGAGAAGAGGATTGCGCGCACGCGCGGCGCATCCTTGCTGGGCGCGGCAATCTAGCGGGTCGCGTCGGGCGACATGCAACCGATCATGATGAGCGGGAGCTCATCCGCTACTTTCGCCCACCCGGGGTGAAACGCACGCGGTACCGTACCTCGAACACCGAAGCGTCCGGTAGCGTCGTCTCCGCATTCGCCGCGCGTTGCCATGCAGTCCATTCACTGTCCGCGTCGGTGGGCCGCTCGGCCAGCGGTAACAGGAAATTCACTCAGACGTCGTCGCCGTCTTCGGCAGTCAGTAGGTGAGGCGACACAGCGAGCAGCAGCGAAGCGCGGCCGGGCAACACGATGCGTCCGTCGACGATGCGCGACGCCTCTGGTGAGAAACGCACGACATTGACCCGTCGTCCGTCCGAATCGAATTCGCCACTGGCGGGAAGTCGTTTGCTCCCCGTCCGGTCGGCGGGCAGGCGCAGCTCGAACTCGAGCTCCATCGGACCACCGGCCAGCATCGGATCACGCGGCAACGCCCGGTACCGCATCAGCGTGGTCACCCCACCAACGATGCCGACGCTGCCAACGGTGATGACGAGCCCGAAGAGCGCCGCTTTGCCAGGGCTCGCGGCAAACCAACGCGCGGCACACAGCGCTCCAATGGCGAGGCCCGCAATCAGTGCCAGCCCGGCGAAATAGGCTGGATCCCAGATGACATGGCGCCCGCGGCGCGTGGCGTCACCATAGAGGAACAGGTTGGATTGCGAGTAGACAGCCAACGCACAGAGCGCCGCTGCAATCCCACACAACAGCGCATTCTGGACCAGGCGCATCAGGCTCCTCGTTGCAGGCGTCGCAGAATCAACTTCCATGCATCCAGTGCGGCCAGCGTGCCGTCACTCGCGTTGCGGGTGATCTCCGCGCGGTGGAACTGCTCCAGCCTCGTCAGAAACGTTGCCTCGTCGGCGTACGTCTCGCTGCCCGGGTTCTCGCCGTCCTCGACACGCATGAAACGGTGGTGTCGCCAGGCGATGACCGTGTTGCCCTCCTTGTTCGACGACACGAACTTGGCGCCACTCCGCAGCGCAGCAAGGATCGCCTGCTGCACTTCCGCAACCGTCCGGTACTCCGACGCAGCGCGCAGCGCTGCGTCGGAGAGCTCCCGGTAGCGGGTCGTCGCGGTATTCGCGTCGCGCGGTGAATCGGCGATGACGAGGTTGCGCGTCCAGAGCCCGCACCAGCTTTTCGAGGTTCCACGGAAGTAGTCGTCGTACTCGGCCCCGAAGTGCGCCCACGACCCGGTAATGCGCAGCGAGTACGCGTGCGCCGACGTACCCGCGCTCTCGAGCTGCAGCACGAACGCGTACTGCGCCCCGTTCACATTGGCGTTCGCGCGCGCGCGAAGCATTCCCGCGTCCACGCCGACGGAGAAGAGCACCAGGAGCCGGGACTCGAACAGGCATTGGATCTCGTGGAAAGCGCGTGCATCACGAAAGTGCACCAGGTATTCCACCCCCGCTGCTGCGGCAGGCTGCATCGGCGTCGGTTCAGGCCGTGCCACGGCAGGTCTCTCGCTAAGTGCCGTCACGGCGTCGGGCATTCCGTCGTGCTGACGGCGAATTGCATCCATATCCGGTGCGGGCGTCTCCACCGGTGGCTCGATGACGAAGTAACGCCGTTCCGCATCGGTGAACTCCCCCGAGCTGATGGCGCTGTTGCGTGCGCGAAACGATAGCCCGCCGCCCGCTGATCGCGGCCGAGTACTCACCTGACGTGCGAGCGCGACGAATGCACCAGACGGCGGCGCAGGAAAGCTGTGGCCGATCTCGACGATGCTATTCCCGGATGCGAGTTCGGCGTACACCAACTCGGCCAGGACCGGTGGGAATGTGTCGAGTTCGTTCTGGTGTTTATCGGGGATCATCGTGTGGGTTTGCGTTCCATCGCGAACCAGGCTGCAGCGGATCACTGCACGATACTTCGCCTCGACGAGCAATCACCGCACATCCATACTCACCCTAAAATTCCCCACCGCCCGTACTTCCGCACCAACGGCTTGTACTTGATCCGATGCGGCTGGTACGCATCCGCACCCTTCCGCCGCTTCAAGTCCGCGCTGTATGCCCCGCAGTTCCCCTCGAACCGTGCACGAGAAGGAGGTTGTTCGGCGGCGACCCCACGCAACCGAATGAAGAACAAGGGCTTAGCACAAAAGTTCCGCCGCTAGGTCCGCTTCAGGTTGCGTGCAAGGTTCTTCGCTTCCTTGTAAACAGACTCCCGCTGGAGCATTTGCGCGAGTTGCAGAGGTGTCTGGCCGAACTCGGATACGATGTCTTCACGTGCCCCAGCCGCCAAGATTGCGGCGATTATTTCCGACGGCGCATCCCGCATGGCTACATGCAGCGGAGTTTCGCCCATGTCTCCTACTGCATTGACGGTTGCGCCGTGGGCGAGAAGAACGCGGACTGCGTGTGGATCCCTTCGTCGAAGATAGACATGCAGCGGAGTGTCACCGTCGCAGTCAGTGCTGGTGAGTGTGACGCGCGGAGACGGTTCGTCGGCGGGGAAAAGGATGCGGGCGATATCCTGCAGGATACCGTCGAGGGTGCGCTCATCCTTGGTCTTCGACATTCGGCGAGATCGTTAGGTGACGGTTTGCGTCGTTCACGCGGCGTCGTACCGGGTGGCAAGCCGTTTACGGCCACGCCACTCCAGTACCGCGAGGCCCCCCACGATGAGCCCCTCGCCAGCGAGATGGGCCACGCCAAACACCGAGGCGATAGGTGCGTAGTGGAACACGACCAAGATACACACGATCGCCCACGTAGCGTTGGCGCATACCAGCGCTACGATCGCCCTGGGAGGACGGGCATGCCGCGTGAAGAGCCACCCCGAGTACAGGCCGTACCCCATGTTGGCGACGCCCATGACCCACAACAGCTCGCGCGGCAGTCCGAACCTTGCGCTCAGCCACCCACCCATCGCGAGCATACCGGCGCCGACCACCAGCCCCGCACGGATATCGACCCGTAGACGGCAATGCAGACACGAGGCGAGGACGAGGGCGTCAACGGCCGCCGGGCAGACGCTGCCGGCACATCAGGCAGCAGGGCCGGCGCATCTACAACGGCGTTTACAGAAAGCGGCCAAACCCGCGAGTTTCTGGGCTTGGCCACTGCTTACGAAATGCCGCGCGCAATTTGCAAACGTGGCCATGCGCACGGCGCGTAACTAGTTGCGTGTCAACGGCCTGTACTTGATGTGGTGCGGCTGATCCGCATCCGCACCCTTCCACCGCTTGAGGTCTTCGATATACGCGCCGTAGTTCCCTTCGAACCATGCACGAGAGGGGTATTGTTCTGCTGCGACCACACGCAACCGGTTAGCCACCAGAGCGTTAGCCCTCACGTTCTGAGCGTTGTCGGCGCGGTGTTTCAGGCGATTTGCAGCCTGCGTTTACAGGAGAAGGAGCCTGCACTTCACCTTACTAGCTGTTTCACAACCTGAGAATACGTCCGAGGTAGCCGCCAGGCATGAAGCCGCTGGTCACGCACGAACTGTGGGCGATGGTGGGGCCGCTGCTCCCCCGACGCCGAGCCTAGCACAGGGGCGGGCGCCCCTGGGTGGATGACCGCGCGATGGCCGGATGGGGCCGCGGCCGGGCGATGGGATGGAGCCGGCGCCCCATGGGTTCGGTGGACCGCCGGGTGGTGGCCGCCGCGGCGACGGCCGTTCGCCTCGCCGCGAGCCCTCATTTCCCTGATATTCCGGCACCTGTCGAAATCGCGATGCCTCGCCCGACATAGTCATGGGTGAGGCATCGGGCCGAACCCGCAGACATTCTTGCCACGAGGTTTTTCAATGAAGTACATGATGATGTTCGCCGAGCCCGAGCACCACATTGCGCAGCGAACGTCAGCCGACGCGCCGGCGTACTGGGCGGCGTGGGGCGCCTTTGCGAAGTCGATGGCCGAGAGCGGTCTGATGATCTCAGGACACGGGCTCCAAGACAAAACGACGGCGACGACGGTACGCATCACAAACGGCAAGCGCATCGTGCAGGATGGTCCGTTCGCCGACGCCAAGGAGCAGCTCGCAGGCTACTTCGTTCTCGAGGTACCGAACATCGATATGGTGCTCGAGTGGGCGGCGAAGGTTCCGGGCGTCGACAGCGGCACGGTCGTCGAGATTCGCCCGATTCTGACGATGCAGTAACTCGTCGGCTGGGAATCGTGGCGGAGCGGGTCGCACCATGACGAACGCCGTGCAGACCGTCGAGCAGGTCGTGCGCAATTCATACGGACGTCTCGTCGCCTACCTCGCGGCCCGCTCCCGCGATCTTGCCGCCGCTGAAGACGCAATCGGCGACGCCTTTCTTGCGGCGCTCGAGCAGTGGCCGCGCGATGGCGTGCCGCAAAAACCCGAAGCTTGGCTCATCACGGCGGCACGCCGTCGCATGATCGACGCGACGCGCCGAAGCGCCACGGCCGACGCGGCATTCCCGTCACTCGAATTTGCCGCGCGCGATGCCCAGCGCGAGGCCGATGCCGTGCGCGACTTTCCCGACGAGCGACTCGGTTTGCTGTTCTGCTGCGCGCATCCCGCGATCGACGAGGCCGCCCGTACGCCCCTCATGCTTCAAACGGTGCTCGGGCTCGACGCGACGCGCATTGCCGGAGCGTTCCTCGTCGCGCCGGCGGCGATGTCGCAGCGTCTGGTGCGAGCGAAAACGAAGATCCGTGATGCCGGCGTTCCGTTCGATGTTCCGTCGGCCCGCGAACTTCCGGAACGGGTTGAAGCGGTGATGGAAGCGATCTACGCTGCATACGGAACTGCGTGGGATGACGCATTTGGCACCGATGCGAAGCGGCGCGGCCTGGCCGAAGAGGCGATTTGGCTCGCCCGCGTACTCACCGAAACCATGCCCGAGAACGCCGAGGCGCACGGCCTGCTGGCACTGATGCTCTTTTGCGAATCGCGCCGGGCCGCGCGACGTTCGCCGTCGGGTGCGTTCGTACCGCTCGATAAGCAGGATGTGTCGCTCTGGTCCGAGCCGATGATTGCCGAGGCCGAGCGTGCGCTGTGGACTGCGAGTGCGTTGACTGCGCCGGGACGCTTTCAACTCGAGGCAGCGATTCAGAGCGTCCATGCGCAACGACTGTTCGGCGCGCCCGTGCGCTGGGATGCGGTTGCGATGTTCTACGGCTCGCTGGTCGCGATCGCACCGACCGTCGGCGCCTTTGTTGGGATGGCCGCCGCGCTCGGCGAAGCGCGCGGGCCGGACATCGGCCTTACGGTGCTCAACGGCCTGAATGACGCCGACATCGCCGACTACCAGCCGTACTGGGCCGTACGAGGTCACCTGCTTGCCCGCGCCAGTCGGGCGCCTGAAGCGCGCGTCGCGTACAATCGCGCGATCCACCTCAGTGACGAGGTCGCGGTGCGAAGTTTTCTTCTCGCAAAGGCAGCGTCGGTGTCTTAGTAGCTGTTAGACAACCTGAGAGTCCGTCCGGGTGGCAGCCATGCATGAAGCCGCTGGTGACGGACGAACTGCGGGCGCTGATGGGGCTGCTGCTCCCCCGACGCCGAGCCCAGCTCAAGGGCGGGCGCCCCTGTGTGGATGACCGCGCTACGCTGAACGGCTTCCTGTACGTGCTGCGCTCGGGGATCCCTTGGCGTATGCTGCCCACCGAGCCCGGGTACGGCTCGGAGATCACTTGCTGGGGCCGGCTGCGGGAGTGGCTGCGCCGGGGGGTGTGGCGGACGCTGCACCAGCGCATGCTGGAGCGGCTCGCGGCGGCGGACAAGATCAACTGGACGCGGGGGAGTCTGGACAGCCGGAGTTTGGCCGCGAAAAAGGGGGGCGCGACATCGGCCCGAACCCGACCGACAAGGGGAAGCCCGGCAGCAAGCACCACCTCCTCGTCGACCGCGAGGTCGTCCCGCTCGCTGCCGCGACGCCTGCGTCCGGCGCGGGATCAGGCACCGGATCGCGCGCAAGGGGATCGAATCAGAGCACCGGCTGGGACGCCATCGCTGGGTGGTGGAGCGCACGTTCGCCTGGTCGGAGCGGTACCAACGCCAGAGCATCCGCTACGAGCGCCGAGTGGCGATGCACCACGCCTTCCTCCATCTCGCTTGTGCGATGGTCTGCTGGAACTCCGTGCTCAGGTTGTGAAACCGCCAGTTAGTCCATCGCAGTGGATGCTGCCGACGGCTACTGCCGATCGAACGGTCATCCCCGCGCCCATTGCAGCGGCTCGGAAATGTCGTTGGCGTTCTTCGTCGATATCCATTGGTCTGCCAACACGGTCTCCTCGACGATGTCCTAGAGGACCTGCGCGTGCGAGAGCGGCTGGTCTGCGGCAGACGGAGCAACGCGTCGTCGACGACGTCAATGACGCGGACATTCAGCTTCTGCGCTCGAGCGGCGTGTGACGCCTTTACCGGAGTCAACATGAGCAAAGAAACGCGTTCGCGCTGCGGCTCCTTGAAAAGTGTTTGATCCAGCAACAACTTGACGCGCGCCCGGACGTACGGCGCTGCGCCAGTGCGCGAGTCTGTTCCGTCGCCGGTTCCGGCATTCGATTACTTGGATGCACATTCCTCTCACTCAGCGTCATCGCGCCGCCTCACCACCAACATCTCCGGCCATGCGCACTTCGACTTCGCTGCAGTTGACGCTCGCTGAGGGCATGGCATGGGGCGGTTTGCTGCGTTCGCACGCACGCCTCACGCGCGTTCTCGATGCGGAGATGCGCGCCGCCCACGATACTCCGCTGACCTGGTTCGATGCCCTCTTTCAGCTGGGGCGGACTCCCGACGCAGCGCTACGCCTAACCGAACTTGGCGATCGGTTGCTGTTGACACCGAGCGGCTGCAGCCGTCTCGTCGACCGGCTGGAAATTGAGAGCCTTGTACGCCGCCAATCGCACCCGGGAGACGGGCGCGCTATCGTGGTTAAGCTTACTGCTCGGGGCCGACGTCGCCTCATGCAGCTGCACAGCACACATGTGGCGGGGATCAGGCGCCACTTCTTGGCGCGGCTTTCGTCGGACGACCTGGAGACCTTACGCGGCGTGTGGGCCAAGCTCCTTGTTGACTGACAGTGCCGCTCGGCCGAAACTTTCCGAGTCAGACCACCAATCGCGCGATCTTCCAGGAGCTACAGCGAGACCGCACCAAGTTCAGTGGCGCGTAGCACCCGGATCGCGCCTTTGATGGCAATGAGCTTGTGCGTACACGTGACAGCAAGCGATCCATCACCGACCGCGAACCCCACCCGCTTGGTGGGGCCCGATCGCACATCGCCAGCGGCGAGAACGCCGGGTATCGATGTCTCGAGTGACTCGGGATCGCGATTCTCGAGTGGCCACGCGCCCGATCGCAGAGCATCGATGCCCGTTTGCACAAACCCATGTGCATCACGTGCCATGGTTGTCGGGAGCCACTCGATCTCCGGATCAGCACCAATGAACGCGAACACCGCGCCGGACCGAATGTCAGCAGACGATGCCGGCGCGACATCAGATGCCTCTGTGACATATGTGATTCCATTAAGCCGTGTGTCACCCGAGAGCGCGGTGATCTGCGATTGCTCATGCACGCGGACATTTGGCGTCGCGCGAATGCGACTGGCTAAATAGGCGGACATCCCTTTGCCGAAGACACCACGCACGAACATGTGCACCGTGCGGCTGCGACAGCACTCGGCCAGAAACATCACCGCCTGACCCGCGGAATTACCGCCGCCAACGACGGCGACATCCTGACTATCGTAAAGGATCGCCTCGACGGCCGTGCAGATGTAGTGTACGCCGGCCCCCTCCAATTCGGCGGCGCGCAATGCCTGAAGCTTGCGCCACCGCACTCCCGTCGCGAGCAGTACAACATCCGCGTGAATGGTATTTCCCGAATCGAGCTGCAAGGCAATGGGATCAGCAGGATCGGTCGGCGGCACTAACCCGACCACCTGCACCGGCGCCGCCATGCGCGCTCCGAACTTGAGCATTTGTAGCACACCGCGCGTGGCTAGGTCGGCGCCACTCAAACCGGCGGGGAAGCCGATGAAATTTTCGATCTTCGACGAGCCGCTGGCTTGCCCGCCGGGTCCCATCGCGTCCAATAACAAAGTACTGAGTCCTTCCGATGCCGCATACACCGCCGCCGAGATGCCGGCTGGTCCGGCACCAACGATTGCCAGTTGGACATGTTCATCGTGCACACTTTGCCACACCCCTGATGCCTCAGCCAGCTCCCGTAACGTCGGCTGGACCATCGTCTGCGATCCGTCGTTGAGTCGCACGATCGGCGAAAGACCGACGCCGTCAACGGAGGCTGCGATCGACGCGCCGACAGTCGAGTTGGGCTCGTGCCACGTAAACGGTACGAAGTTCTTGTAGAAGAATTCGCGAACAAGGTTGGTCTGCTTGCAATTCGTCGGGCCGACCACGGCCATCCCGATCGCGTTGCTCTGCGAGAGCAACTCGCGGCGACGCGTCAAACCGATGATCAGCTTCTCGCCGAACGTCGGCACTTGGTTGAGTAACTGCCGCATCTTCGACGACGGGATGCGGATTGCCGTCGTCGCTGTACGCGCAATCGCCGTCACGAGCACCGGGCGTCCGGTGATCAGATCGATATCACCCACGAAGGCCCCGCGCTCATGCAACACGATGACACGATCGCCATCGGCGGGATTTTGAATCTCTATGCCTCCGGCCAGCACAATGTATAGATCGATTCGAGCCGTACCGGCAACGAACACGAGATCGCCGTCAGCGAAGGTGCTGACGACACCAAGTCGCTGCACTAAAGTCAATTCGTCGTCGGTGAGCTGCGCGAAGGCGAGTGCGTCCAATGTTGGCATATGAACAGATCAATGTGTGAGTACGCAACGAACGCCGCGTTGACCGGCGGCCGGCATCCGCCGCGACACGCGAAGAGCTCCGCTGAAATGTGCGCGAAGCTGGCGCGCGTCGATACCCCCGCGTTCTGCTCGGCGATGTGTGCCCGTAACGGTTTCGTGGAACTCCTTGCGCACGCAAATAGTTGCTGTCACCTTAGGATTACTGTGCATGACCGTCGAAGGGATTCTTCCGCTATCGTTCCGACATATGCCGCCCGGCAACACCCAACCGCTCACAGACTCGCGCTTTCGCGTTCACGCCGGCCGCGCAATCATCGCGCACCCGCTGCACGCCCACCCCGAGTACCAGGTGGGACTTGTCGATGGTGGCACGATCGAATACTTCGTGGCTGGTGTGCGGCATGAGGCGCGACCGGGCGAGGTTGTGTGCATCGACGGTGGCGTTCCGCACTACGCCCGCTCGCGTGGACCCGGCAGCGCCGCGTTCGTGCTCGTCTTTACAGCGCCTGCGCTGCTCGACGAAGTCGCGGAAGTAGAGGGCGAGCAGCGCGGACCATCGTTCCGCCACGTCGTCACGACGGACCAGGAGCTCACGTCGGCACTGCGCACGGTGGCCGCCGCCGCTCTGGGGCCGACATCGAGGCTCGCTCGCGAAGTGGCGGCTACTGCGGCGCTATCGGCCATCGCGCGTCAGCGCACACAGCTTGGGGGCAGCACGCGAGCGTCCCGGACCGGGGAGCGCACCGCCGTGCGTCGCGCGCTGGACTATCTGCACGATCACACGGCGACTGACGTGTCGCTCGATGCACTGGCACGCGCCGCGCATCTCAGCAAGTATCGACTCGTGCGCGCATTCGGCACACACGTCGGTCAACCTCCGCACGCGTATCAGATCCACCTTCGCGTGAGTCTCGCGCTGCGCTTGCTCGCGCGAGGGTTGCCCGTTTCGCGGGTAGCGCTCGAAGCAGGATTCTCCGACCACAGCCACCTGACGCGCACCTTCCGCCGCACGCTCGGGGTCACTCCCGCGAAGGCAGTGCGTCGCTGACGATTTCATGGGGCGCGAGCCATTCGCGCACCCACGTCACGACAATCGGGCAACTTCGTCATAGCAGTCGCGTCGGACGCTGCCTAGCATCAGTCGCACACCGACAAAGGAGCTGTGCTGATGCCCGTTCTGCCCAATGACCTCGATGCGAACAAAGACATCGTCCGACAGTTCTTCGACGCTGTCAGCAACGCAGATTATGCCGCGTTGGACCGATTGGTCGCTGACGACTACGATGATCACCGCACCGGGCAGCGTGGTCGCCCTGCGCTGATCGGGTATTTTCAGGACAGCCACCGCGCACTCTCCGGCATGCGCATCATCATCGACAGTATCGTCGCTGAGGGCGACCGTGTCATGGTGCGCAACCGTATCGTCGGCGTGCATCAGGGCGAGATGATGGGGATCGCGCCGTCCGGCCGGGCGATCGACGTTGCCGCAATGCAGGAGTACCGCGTCGAAGCGGGTCGACTCGCCGCGCATTGGGAAGTCGCGGACGCGTTGACCTTGCTGCAACAGGTCGGAGCCACTGGACTCCCCGAGAGCGCATCAGGGTGAGTGCCGCCGAGGCCACGCTGGCCGTTCGGTGGTAGACGGCTCTGCAGCCCCGAGGTCCACTGGGCGCAGCGGTGGCTACGTATCCGTCGCCGTCAGTCAACCCGCGCGTCCTGGACGTGCGGCCGACCTCGAACGGGACATACATGGCGTGATCGAGGCGGCGCGAGGGTTTTCCGGATTCCTCGGCGCCGAAGTGTTTCGCGCGCTTGACGAAGTCGAGGCACCCATACTCGTGCTGCGGTTCGAAAGCGACGCGGCTATGCGCTTCTGGCGGGAGTCGGCCGTCTTGGGCGAATGGATGGCCCGCGTGGCGTCCTACGCCGACGCGTCGCGCAAGCGCGTCGAGTTGGTCAATGGGCTCGAAGCGTGGTTCACGCTGCCGGACCGAGCGACTGCGCCACCGCCGCCCAAGTGGAAAACCGTCATCACGAGTGCCGTCGCGATCTACCCGATGATCCTCACCGTGCCGAAGGTCCTCGGCCCATTCACCGCAGGACTCCCGGTGTGGCTCTCCGCGGCAATCACGGTGGCCGTCCTCATTCCGCTGATGACGTGGGTCGTGGCGCCGCTCGTCGCGCGTTTCTTCCGCCCCTGGCTGTATCCGTCCGCGAGTGCGCGCACCACGACACGCGGCGGAGCCGTCCCCCCCTCGTCACCTCAGACGTAACCGATGCGCACCAGCAACTACCACGATCCGATCACCCCCGACAACGCGGTGGTGCTCTTCATCGACTATCAAACGCAGCTGATGCTTGGCTGTCAGTCGATGGAGCCGCAGGAACTCAAGAACAATACGCTTGCGCTCGCGCGCATCGCCAAGATCTACGACCTCCCGATCGTGATCACCACCACCGGAGGCGGCGCGAGCGGCCCGGCCGGCCCGACGTTCTCCGAACTCACTGCAGAGTTTCCTGGTCACGAGATCATCGACCGGCAGCTGTACTACAACTCCATGCAGGACCCGACATTCCGCGCCGCAGTGGAACGTACGGGAAGAAAGAAGCTGATCATCGGCGGCATCACGACCGACCTGTGTGTGGTGTTCCCCGCCATTACCGCGGTCGCGGACGGGTATGACGTCTACGTGGTTGGTGATGCCTGCGCCTCATGGACGCGGCGCATCGACGACCTCGCGATCGCCCGTGTGCGACAGGCGGGGGCGATCGTCACGAATGTGCAGTCGCTCGCGGCGGAGCTGCAAACCAACCTTGCCGCTCAGAATCCGTCGGCGGCACAGCGACACCAAACGGCCTCGTTCGCGTTCTACGGGAGGTTCGTCGGTCCGCTCAGCCTGCTGAATGACGTGTTCATGCAGAGTCCCGAGAATCGCAAACGATTCGGGCTCGACGATGCCGCTCCGACAGGCACAGGCCAGGTCGTCGCTGCGCGTTAGGCAACCCGTGCCGCGCGTTCCGGCGCGGCTACCTGTTCACCACTGGCAAACGCACTGTTCGATGACCTCCGCTATCTCTTCGACTTCCCAAACAGACTCCGTCGCCTCAGCCAAGCTGTTCACGCCACTGACGCTCGGCGGGCTCGCCCTGCCGAATCGGACGGTCATGGCCCCGATGACGCGTACACGCGCCACCGCGGACGGTGTGCCCACGGCGCTCATGGCCGAGTATTACGCACAGCGCGCGTCCGCCGGCCTGATCGTCACCGAGTGCACGCAGGTGTCCGACCAGGGGCACGGCATTATCCGCGCGCCCGGCATTCACCGAGAAGATCAGGTCGCGGGCTGGCGTCAGGTGGTCGACGCGGTGCACTCCGCGGGAGGTCGCATCTACCTGCAGCTCTGGCACTGCGGGCGGGCGTCGCATCCCAGCATTCGACGCAACGGAGAATTGCCGGTCGCGCCGTCCGCCATTGCTGCCGCGGGCGAATTCTTTACGCCCGCGGGTCGGCAGCCGCTGCCCGTCCCGCGCGAACTCGACGCGACCGAGATCCCCAGCATCATCGAAGACTTTGGGCGCGCGGCGGCCAATGCCAAGCGCGCCGGTTTTGACGGGGTCGAGCTGCATGGCGCGTTCGGCCACCTCCCCGACCAGTTCCTTCAGGACGGCTCCAACCGACGAGACGACGCGTGGGGCGGACCCGTCGAGCACCGTGCCCGATTCATGCTCGAGGTGGTGGACGCCATGGCCGGCGCATGGGCCATTGAACGAGTCGGCGTCAAGCTGTCCCCATCGAGCCGTCACTACGGAATGATCGATACCGATGCGCGCGCGACGTTCGGCTATGTGATCCGCCGGCTCGTTGAGCGCGGTGTCGGCTACCTCCACCTCATGGAGCCCAACGCAGCCGACCGCGCAAGCAGCACTGTCCAGATCGACGAGGTGGCAGCGACCTTCCGCCCGCTCGCGCCAGACACGCTGCTCATCGCGAACGGCGGGTTTGACCGGGACCGCGCCGAGGCGGTACTCGATGCCGGCACAGCAGACCTGGTGTCATTCGGCGTGCCGTTCCTCGCAAACCCCGACTTGCCCGCCCGGCTGCGCGCCGGCATCCCGCTGAACGCGCCACACCCGGCGACGTTCTACGGCGAGGGTCCACGCGGCTACACTGACTATCCCACAGCCAACCGGTCCATCACGTGAGCGATGCACCAAAGTTCACTCCAACAGCTCTGGTAGTAGGCGCTGCAGACCACGGTCCGCCGCTGACGCCATCAGAGGCCGCCCTGCTGCTGATCGATCACCAGTCCGCGCTGCTGCTCAGCGTGCAGACGCAGAGCGCCGAGGA
>DASQZA010000317.1:0-24903 GCA_035638935.1 Gemmatimonas sp.
AGTGCGAAGTTCCGCCGGCCCGGCGCAGCCCCACGCCGATTGCGTGATGCATTCGCCACGGCGGTGGGCGAACCGGTACCGTACGCCCTCGAACCCGTGCTCGCACCTGCAGTGGCATCGTCACTTTCGACGACGCTCGTGCCCGCAGTCGCGCCCGCAGTCGCGTGCACCGATGCGCCGTGCAACGGCCGCACCACGAGCGGCGTCTGCAACGGTGTGATGTCGAAGGTGCTGGTAAGCAGCCCTTCGCTCCGCAGCGCACGCGAGAGCGAATCCCACGATGTCAGGCGCGCACTGTCCGGTACGTCGTGCGTCGCGGATTCCTGCGCCATCGTCCGGAGACTTCCGTACGCATCCCACTCCGCCCGGCACATGGCGCACGCGGCCAGATGCGCGAGCTCGTCGGATGTCGGTGCGTCGTGGTCGAGAGCGGCGAGCCGCTCGGCTTCAAGATGTTGCATAACCAACCCCGTAACTGGCACGGTATGGAGTGTCAGTGGATCTGGAAACGTTCGGATCGAACGGCGCGAGAAGATTGCGAAGCTTTGCCCGTGCCTTGAACAGCTGCGACTTGGACCCGCCAGCGGTGATCCCGAGCTCCGCTGCGATCTCCTCGTGCGTATACCCTTCCACGTCGTGCAACAGGAAGACCGTCCGTGCACCCGGCGACAGCTTGCGGGCTGCCGATTCGATGCTGGCCGCCAGCATGGCGCGGTCCCCGTCCTGCTCCACGGACGCCGAGTCTTCCTCGATGCCGGTTTCGAGCGAGGCCAACCGGCGGGTGCGACGGAGGGCGTTGAGCGCGCGGTTGATCGCCACCCGGTGCACCCACGTGCTGAACTTCGCGTCACCCCGCCACGATGGCAGGGCACGGAAGATCTGAATCCAGACCTCCTGCGCGATGTCCTCGGCAAGGTCCGGATCGCCGGCGAGTCGTCGGACGACCGCATCGACATGTGGAGCATGCTGGTTCCACAGCAGCCGCATGGCGCGTTCGTCTCCTTCGATCGCCCGGCGTACGATGGCGGCGTCGGTATCCATGGCTTCTGTCGAATCTGTCACATAGGAGGCGTCAGGGGTTGCCTTCCGCCTCGAAAATCGTTGAGAGACAGAGGGCAGCGCACGGCGCGGGTGGTGAAGCCCACGCCATGCAACTCCTTTCGGTGATCTGGGTTATAAAGGTTGACGGACAGTGCAGTTCGTCTTAATTGCACTAGTTGCCCCTGTACGCCTCCCTACGCAGGCTGGTCGCTCCGGTGTTTCTTCCCGCCCTTCTGTTCGTTGCTGTCGCCGCTGCTGACGCAACCTCGACCACGGCTGGCTTCCGCTCTGCGGGCCTCCCTGAGCGCGAGCCGGCAGCCGTAGGCATGTCTGCAACCCGCCTCACGACCATCGATCGGGTCGTGCAGCGCGGGATCGACGCGGGTGGGTTCCCCGGCGCCTCCGTCGTGGTGGGCCGAAAGGGCTATGCCGTATGGTCGAAGGGTTTCGGCTCCCTCGACTGGTCCGGGCGTCGTCGCGTGACGGCCCAGGAAAGTGTCTACGACCTGGCCTCGCTCACGAAAGTCGTCGCGACGACGACGGCCATCATGGTGCTCTTCGACCAGGGCAAGGTCGAGCTCGACGCGCCAGTCTCGCGATACATCCCGTCGTACACGGGGGGAATGAAGGACCAGGTCACGATTCGTCATCTCCTCACCCACCGCGCTGGACTCCCGGCCGGCCGTGAGCTGTGGCGTATTGCCGGCACGCCCGTGCAGGCGCGCGCCGCGGTGCTGGCCACCCCGGTCGCCTGTGCTCCCGGGCGGTGCTTCGAGTACTCGGATCTTGGGGCCGACATCCTGGGCTTCGTCGTGGAGGCTGCCAGTGGCGTACGCCTCGACCAGTTTCTCGACAGCCACGTGTTCGAGAAGCTCGGGATGACGGACACCCAGTTCAGCCCAGGCGTCGCGGTTGTGGCGCGTACGGCCCCGACAGAAATCGCTCCCCCGCGCGGGTACCCCCTGCGCGGCGAGGTGCACGACGAGAATGCGTACGCGCTGGGCGGTGTTGCGGGCCACGCGGGCCTCTTCAGCACCGCGTCCGATCTGTCGGTGTTCGCACAGATGCTCCTCGATGGGGGCACCTACGATGGTGTGCGCATCGTGGCGGACAGCACGGTCTCCCTCTTCACCAGGCGGGCGGCTGGCACACGCGGGCTTGGCTGGGACACCTGCGACGGCAACGGCGGCTGCGGCAGCTATCTCTCCGAACGGGCCTACGGGCACACGGGCTTCACGGGCACGTCGCTCTGGATCGATCCCGACCGGCAGATGTTCGTGATCCTGCTGACCAACCGGGTTCACGCCGCGAAGGCACGACGCCCGTCCACGATCATCTCCGACGTCCGGAACGACCTCGCCGATGCCGCCGCGCTGGCGGTGATGGATGCGCCATCGGGTGTGCTGGACATGCCGGCCAACTTCCGCGCCGACGTTGCTCGCGACTGGAACCGTCCGCTGGTCTCGAGCCGCTCCTCGGCGGTGTCGCGCCGCAAGGCGGCCGCAGCCAAGCGCGCTGCCGTGGCCCGTGCAGCCAAGAAGAGGTCGGCAGGCAAGGCATCGGCGAAAAAGACGACCTCCAAGGTGGCGGTCGCCAAGGCGGCGAGCACCCGGACGAGCGCCGCAAAGTCTTCGTCGACCAAGAAGCCAGCGGCCAAGAGCTCGTCGGCCAAGAGCTCGTCGTCGAAGAGTTCGAGCGCCAAGCGGTCGAGCGCGAAGAGCTCGGCTTCGAAGAAGCCAACGCTTAAAAAGGCGCCCGTGAAGAAGGTACCGGTGAGCACGATGGGCGCGAATCGCCGAAAGGGCTGACGGCCCGGTTCCTGGCCGGTACCGGTTAGATTCCGGCATGGACAACATGGCGGACACTATGCCCGATGAACCTTCGGCTGCGGAAAACACGGAAACCGTCGCCGCCACGGGCACTTTCACGGCCGATCAGGCGAAGCTGGTATTGCGCCGAGTGAAGGACCCGGAGCTCAATCTCAACATCGTCGATCTGGGCCTGGTCTACGACGTCATCGTCGAAGGCCAGGACGTGCGCATCGACATGAGTCTCACATCGCCGGGATGCCCGTCAGGCCCGGAGATCATGGGCGAGGCGGAGCAGCAACTCAAGACGATCCCCGGCGTCGGCACGGTGACGGTGAACCTGATCTGGTCACCGCCCTGGACGCCAGACCGCATCGAACCCCGCGTACGCGCGTACATGGGGTTTTAGCGAACCGCGAACCGCGAACCGCGAACGGCGAACGGCGAACCGCGAACTGCTTTCCGCGGATCTCGCGGATTTGGCGGATGACGCGGATCAAGCCGCGGGGGCGGGATCGTCGCGGCGACTTTTTATTGGTGGCTCCGTGGCATGCGACGGACGCCATCATGAAAAAGAAAGAGGAGACTGCCGCGATCCGTCGGGCACTCTCCTCTTTGCTTGATCCCCTTTATCCCGAAAATCCGCGAGATCCGCGGAAAGCGGGTCGCAGTTCGCCGTCGCCGTCCGCCTCAGCGACCTATCGGTCAGGCAACCAGCGCACGACGCTCCACGCCTGTGTACCCGTACGCTCGGCCCGTGCGGCGTTCTCCGCGGCGCTCCACGCGGATCGCGCTCACCAGCGATGCTGCGACTGGTACCAGCATCAGTGCCCCGCCCCACAGCGCCAGGTCCGCGACGTTCACGACGATCGTCGTATCGCCTGCCAGCTGGATCGCGAGAAAATCGGCGACACCCGCCGGGCCAAACAGCATGCTGGCCAGATTTCCTGCCGCGCCGCCTGCGACCAGCCCAAGGGCCAGTGTGGCGCGACGGTCGACCGCGATCAGCGCGTTCGCCACGCTCGTGATGAGCATGATGGCCGCGGCCGTTGCCAGCACGTTCAGGTGCCACGTGTACCGACCGATCATCACGCCGCCCGCACTGCCCGTGTTGTAGACCAGGAACAGCGACAGGCGCTCCAACAGCGGCACTACGCGGTCGTTCGCGAGGGCCACCGTTGCCGCCTCTTTCGAGACCACGTCGGCCAGCATCGTCGTTATCGCAACCAGCACGAACACCGTGAAACTGCTCCGGGCGCCGGGAGCGGCATGAGTCGGATGTGCGCTGTCGTGTGCCATGACGGATTACTTCTCGGTGCGCGGAGAGCGGGCGTGATGCCCGTTCGCGGGGAGCCTGACCGGACCGGGATCGGCATCGATCCGGGGACAGCAGCCTCAAGAGCAGTCATCGTGCCGAACATGTGCGCGCTGAACGGCAGGATCGCGGTACGCCGGTGTCGCTCGCAAGCGCTTGTGCGCAAACGCCTTGCGCCATCTACACACCGCCCATGCCGGCCCAGGCCGACGGCCACTTTCGAGAATTCGTTGTAGCTCCGCCGCAACGCTCATGACGAGGGTTGCGGTGCCGCTACACTTCCGACTTGTACGGCGAGTCGTCCAATGACTTCGCTACCGGTGCCTTCGCGGGTGCTTTTGCAGTCGGAGGAATTGGCGCCGATACCGACGACGAGAGCCCCGACTTCGCCGGGACCCCGGCCGGGGTCCCGGCCGGGGTCCCGCCCGATGCGAGAGCGCGCACGAATCCTTCGCCCAGAACCTCGGCCTGCCAGCGACGCAGCTCGGTGACTTCGAGCAGTTCGTCGAGCGTCGTGGGACTGCGGCGCGCGACCGCCTCCATGCGATCCCTCGAGCACAGCACGCCCGGGTCGAGATCGAGCTTCACCGCCGCCGTGTCGCGGAACGACTTGAGGCGTGCAACTCGATCGTCGAAGTCCGGATCACGATCCCATCGCACCGACTTCGCGAAACGCGGGAGGTCCGCATCCGGCACCAGGTTACCACGCCCGATTGCCGCAATCGCCTCGGCTACACGCGCTTCACTCATGCCGCGCGGGAAGCCCTTGACCGCGAACAGTCCTTCGCGCGTCAACGGTGCGGCGCGCGACAGGTCGAACAGCACTTCGTTGCCCGCGACGCGGAACGTCGCGCGATCGAGTTCGGCGGCGATGCCATCACGCCAGCGCACCAATTCCCGCAGGCGCGCTAGTTCGCGACGTGTCAGGTCGCGCGCACCCTTGAGACGCAGGAAGCTCGTGTCCGGGAGTTCGACATCCCACTGCGTGCCCTCGGCGCGCTGGAATTCTTCCTGCGCCCAGTGCATCCGCCCCTTCTTCTCGAGCTCCGCACGCAGGCGGTCGCGCAGCCCCAGCAGGTGGCGTGTGTCTTGCGCTGCATAGTCCAGCATGTCCGCCGTGAGGGGACGCATGCTCCAGTCGGCGCGCTGATGTTTCTTGTCCAGCTTCAACCCGAAAAACTGCTCCAGCAGCGCCGCGAGCCCGAATGCACGAATCCCGAGTAGCTGCGCGGCGACGCGCGTGTCGAACAGATGCGTGACACGCCAGCCGTAGTCCTGATGCAGCAATCGCAGATCGTAATCCGCGTCGTGCAGCACGACTTCGACGGCCCGGTCCTCCAGCAACGTGCCGAGTCGCTCCGGTGTGCCGATGGGCAACGGATCGATGACCGCCTCGTGTTGCGCCGTGGAGAGTTGAAGCAGGTAGATTCGGTCGACGAACTTGTGAAAGCTCGCGCCTTCGGTGTCGAGCGCGATGTCACGCACATCAGACAATTCGGCGAGAAAACGATCGACGGACTCGACCGTGTCGAGATACAGCGGAGCGGGTGCGGGCATGGATTCGCGTAAGCTACACCGGATGCCCCATGCCCCGCCTGCCCCATCCAAGGAGAGTTCGCGCAGATGACCATGATCGATCAGGATCTCATTCCCGAACCGCTGCCGCCGGAACGTCGGGGATGGCGGACGGCCGACCTCGCGCGCGCTTCCATCGTCGCGTTGGCCGTGTGGTTCGGGTTGCAGATGCTGTGGACGGTCAGTTCGCTCGTATTCCTCGTGTTCCTCGCGACGCTCTTCGGCCTCGCCGTCGCCCGCGGCGTCGACTACGTCGAGAAATACAAGGTTCGGCGCGGCGTTGCGTCGGCTCTCATCGTGTTCGGCACCTTGAGCCTCATCGGTGGAGGGCTCGCGCTCTCGGCGCCGACGCTCATCGAATCCGGGAAGGAGCTGCAGACGCAGTTTCCCGCCGCACTCACGAAGCTGCAGAACTGGGTCGACTCCAAGGGCAGTGGCGTCTGGGGAAGCCTGATCAAGCAGGCGTCGAAGCCGGCCGCAACGCCCTCCGTGACCACGATGCCCACGGCCGATGGCAGCACGGCCGTGATCGTGTCCACGCCGGTGCCGGTCGCAGAGCCGCAATCGCCGCAGCCGCCGGCGCCAGCGTTGAACGCGCGAGGGCGCACAGGGGCGCAGTCGGCAGCGCCAAGGACCGCGACCGAGCCGCGACCGAGCGAGCAGCTGAAGGACCGCATCACGCAACAGTTCTCGAAACTCGCGGGCTACCTGTTCTCCGCGGTGGGCAGCGTCGCCGCCGTTGCCGCGGCGTTCGTGCTGTTGATGTTCCTGGCGATCTACATCGGTGCCGAACCGGAGGTGTATCGCGGCTGGCTGCTCGCGACGATTCCCGCGACGTCGCGGCCGCACATGCGGCTGGTGCTTGGGGAAGTGTCGAAGGTACTTCGCAAGTGGCTCGTCACGCAGCTCATCGCCATGATCATCATCGGCGTGATGAGCACGGTCGTGTTGCTGTTGCTCGGCGTGCAGGCGCCGTACGCGCTGGGGTTCATCGCGGGACTGCTCGAGTTCATTCCGACCGTCGGTCCGATCATGAGCGCGGTGCCCGCGATCATCATGGGATTCACCGAGTCACCCTCGCTTGCCCTCAAGGTCGGCCTCGCGTACTGGGCGATCCAGTTCGTCGAGAACAACCTGCTCATCCCGTATCTCATGCGCGGCGAGATGGACCTGCCGCCCGCGATCACGCTGGTGGCGCAGGCGTTGATGACGCTCCTGTTCGGATTCGTCGGCCTGCTCGTCGCGGTGCCACTCACGGCCACGGTGCTCGTGCCGCTGCGCATGCTGGCCGAGCGGGAGAACGCGCGCGAGAAGGTCATCGTGAAGCTGAACAAGTTGCATGAAGACACACCGCAATCGATGTCGCAATCGACGTCGCAATCGTCGCTGCACAAGGACATGCCGATCGAGGGGACGCTGGACAAGGCCGATCGCGGCCCCGCACGTGTCGCCGCGAACGACAAGGAGGAGGAGCAGAAGCCGGTGGACGTCATGACCGCCGCCGGTGAAGCACCCGACTCCGAGAGCACCTGATGCAGATCGACATCGATGGCCGCTGCGTCGGGTACGACGACGCGGGACGCGGGATGCCGGTCGTGTTCCTGCACGGCTTCCCGCACGATCGTTCGCTCTGGGCGCAACAGCGCATCGCGCTGTCGTCACGCGTGCGATGCATCGTGCCGGACCTGCGCGGCTTTGGTGAATCGGATGGTGTGGCGCACGATGTCGACACGTACGCGGACGACACGGTCGCGTTGCTGGACGCGCTCGGCGTCGAGGATGCGATCGTCTGCGGCCTGTCGATGGGCGGGTACATCGCGATGGCGATGTGGCGGCGGCATCCGACACGGGTGCGAGGCCTGGTGCTCTGCGACACGCGTGCCGGCGCGGACACGCCGGAAGGACGCGCGGCGCGCAACGCCAACATTGCAAAGGCGCGGGACGAGGGTGCCGCCGCGATCGCGCGCGCGCAGATCGGAAAGATGGTCGGCGAGGAGACGACGGCGAACCGGCCGGACGTCGTGACGACCGTGAAACGCATGATGGAGCGGCAATCTGTCGCGGCGATCACGGGAGCCTTGCAGGCGCTACGCGACCGGCCGGACTCACGCGAGACCGTGGCCTCGATTAGCGTTCCGACACTGGTGCTCGTCGGTGAGCATGATGTGCTGACTCCACCGGCGGACGCCGAGGAGCTGCTGGCACTGCTCCCCCCGCGCGCCGACGGTCGACTGGAGACCATTGCTGGCGCGGGTCACGTCTCGTGTCTCGAACGGCCCGCCGCCGTGACACTCGCGTTGGCCGACTTTCTGGCGACCTTCTCGCAGCACGGCTGAACCCCTCGCACGCACATGACCGCCACCGTCTCGGAATCCGAACGTTCCACCGCTGCCCGTATCGGGCAGATCCTGTTCAAGAATCGCGGGTGGCTGCCGGTACCGTTCCTGGCCGTGCCGCTGCTCGTGCGGGGGCACCAGACCAAGGAGACGTGGATCGCCGGGTTGCTGCTCGTGTTGATCGGTGAAGCGATCCGCACGGCGGGCGTCGCGGCAGCCGGCACGGTCACGCGCCGTCGCTCACGCGACGTGCAGCGACTCGTGACCTACGGAGCGTTCGCATGGTGCCGCAACCCGCTGTATGTCGGCAACCTGTTCGCCTGGATCGGGTTCACGGTGATCTCGGGCGTGTTCTGGTTCGTGCCCGTGGCGATCCTCGTGTTCGCAATCGAGTACACGCTCATCGTGCGCTACGAGGAAGGCGTGCTGGAGTCGATCTTCGGCGCCGAGTATCTCGCGTACAAGGCGAAGGTGCCGCGCTGGTTTCCCCGCCCGCCGGCCGTGCGCGAGCAGGGGCAGCATGATTGGGCCGAGGCGATGTGGTCGGAGCGGAGCACGGTGATGCAGTACGTGGCGCTGGTGGCGCTGTTTATTGCGAAGGCGAAGTACTGGGACGTTTGAGGAGGCGGGATGCGGGCGTGCGGGGATATGTGGAGGCTGGCGTCGCTGTGATGCGCAAGATTGCTGCGATCGAGGCTGAGAGGCATAGCTGAGAGCTATGGCGGCCAGCGGCGGTACTGAAGCTCCCAGCAATAGCGGTTAGCTGCATCTGGGAGCTTCAGTACCGCCGCTCCCAGCTCCAGCTCTCAGCTATGCCTCTCAGCCTCGAACGCAGCAATCCCGCAACCCGCACCATTGGCGGCCCTGCATGCCGGCTAGACGCACCCCAGCCATGCGCTGATGACTACCGCGTCGGCCGCCCCGGCGGATTCGGCGCATTGAACACGTCCTTGTTCTTCGCAATGAAGCTCTTCAGCTGCACCGGCACGTCTTCTTCCGGAAAGATCGCCGTCACCGGGCACTCCGGCTCGCACGCGCCGCAGTCGATGCATTCGTCCGGATGGATGTACAGCTGATCCTCCGCCTCGTAGATGCAGTCGACGGGGCAGACGTCCACACAGGACTTGTCCTTGACGGAGATGCAGGCTTCGGTGATGACGTAAGGCATGGTGGAATCTCGAGAAAAATTAGCGCCACGGCGGAAGTTCGCCGCGCTTGAGGTCGGGATTTTCGCGGTACAGCGTAAACGTGCGGCCAATGACCTGAATGACTTCTGCACCGAGCGTCTCCGCGAGTGACTCCGCGGCCTCCTTCGCACTCAGGTCCCCGGCCTTCGCGGTCTGCAGCTTGACCAGTTCGTGGGTGCGCAGCACGTCGTCCACACTCGAGATCAACGCAGGAGTCGCGCCCTGGTGCCCGACATGGACTTTCACCGTGAGGTGATGCGCCTCTGCCCGCAGGGCAGCGCGCTCCTTTCCGGTCATGGCCATGTCATGGCCATGTCATGTCCACCTGATGCTCATCGACGTCCGTCCAACGCAAGAATGAAATAGGGGTTCACCGGCGGTCCGTCCCACCAAGCACGGCCGGCAACACGTTTCATCACTTGAAAGTGCAGATGCGGCGCGTTGGGTGGAGCGTTCCCCGTCGTGCCAACGTAGCCGATGATGGAGCCTTTTGCGACTCGGTCACCCACGGCCAGTCCGCGGCGATAGCGCTCGAGATGCGCGTAATAGTACACGAACCGGTTCGACGGGTCGGTCGCGTACAGCGCGATGCCCCCGACTGGTCCGGTCACGAGGCGCCCGATCACCATGTCGTCGGTGGCCACCACCGGCGTCGACCGTGGAGCCGGGATGTCGAGCGCCGCGTGCAGGCCCCCGTTGTTCTCGCGGCTCCGCCTCGCGGTGAAATCGTCACGAAGCGCCTTGCGGAGCACGCCCTCGACCGGGACCATGAGCTGATGGTACCAGAGCGAATCGAGATCGGCCTGCGTCACCGTGGGGTCGAGCGCGCCGATGTACTTCGGACGCGGCGAATCCGGCGCGCGACGCGGTGGTGGCGACGGTGCGACGGGCTCCGGACGTGCGGCGACGACGGGAGATGGAGCACTTGGACCACGACTGCACGCCGGGAGCATGAATGCGGACGCGAATGCGGACGCAACCAGCAGCGTCCGCGGGAGCGTCCGCAGCAGTGCCAGCACAGGAACACGCACGATGATCAGCCCTTGACGACTTCCGGACGGAAGAACGGTTCGAGAAAGCGCAGCAGGTCGTCGACGGTGCGCACGCCACGCGTCTTCAGTTCGTCGAGTTCCGTCGAGCGAGGCAAGCGAGCGCCGGCGCGATCGGCAATCACCAGCACGGCGTCCTCGAGATCGAGGTCGGCGAGACCGAACTCCCGCTCGAGATCGTCGCCGGGATTCACGATGTAGTGCGGGCCGACCACCCCGTGCCGCTCCGCCAGGTAGCCGTACGTCTTCGAGAGCAGCAGCTCCGGATAGCGACCACGGAAACTGTCGCGAAAACGTGAGAGACCGTCACGTTCGTGGGACGCACGATCCATCCGCCGTGCGCGGAACAGGGCGATCAGGCTCACCACGAGCACAATGATGACAATGAGGACGGTCGTGCGCACTAGGGACAAGAGCTCCGGCTGCGGGTCGGAAGTAGCGGGCACAGACACTGTTTACGCCTGCAATGCTACAGCGTTGTGACGCCGAGCGCGAACGGAAAGGCCCGGAAACAGCGAGTGTGACGCATACTTCAATTTCGGGACGAATTCGTCAACGGTTTCGTTGACGTATGGGGCAAATCCGACGTATATTCTCCCTCATGGAGGATGTGATCGGGGCATTGGGAGGATTCCGCGGCGTTCGTGCCGATCTGCTGGTTGCGCTCAGGAAAGCGCAGCCCATGACCGCACATCAGCTTGGCGAGACATTCGGCCTGACCGCCAACGCGCTCCGGCGCCACCTGAAGGCGCTGGAAGACGATGGCTTGGTGGCGCATCAGCGCGAGGTTCAGGGCGTCGGTGCGCCGGTGTACCGGTTCTCGCTGACGGCGGCAGGCGAAGCGCTGTTTCCGCGGGGCTACATCGCGGTGCTCACGGTCGCGCTGGATGCCATCCGGGAAAGCGGCGGCGCGGCGGCCCTGGAGGCGGTACTGGAGTCGACGTGGCGGGATCTGGCAGATGAAGCCGGGCCGGTGTTGGACGGCTTGCCCCTTTCCGAGCGGGTTCCGTTGGTGGCCGAGCTGTTGACCGCCAAGGGTTACATGGCGGAGGCGCTCGAGACCGGGGAGCCGGGCGGGCCGAAAACACTCACGCTGCGCATCAACAACTGCGCGATGCGCGAGATCGTGAACCGATTCCCCGAAGCGTGTGCGGCCGAGGCGAAGTACGTGGAACGTTTGCTGGGTGTGCCACTCGTTCGTGGTGCACACCGGCTGGAAGGATGCGGCAGGTGCGAATACGGGGTGACTTCATCATGATGCGGGCACGGGAGCAGGCATGAGTTCGACCATCGACTCGCTGGTCAATCGCGAGTACCAGTACGGCTTCACGACGGACATCGAAACCGAGACGCTCGCACCGGGTCTCTCCGAAGAAACCGTCCGGTTCATTTCGGCGAAGAAGGGTGAGCCCGAATGGCTGCTCGACTGGCGCCTCAAGGCGTTCCGTCGCTGGCAGACCATGACCGAGCCGCACTGGCCCAACGTGACGTACCCGCCGATCGACTATCAGGCCGCGAGCTACTACTCCGCGCCGAAGTCGTCGAAGCCGGTCGGCTCGCTCGACGAGATCGATCCGAAGTTGCTCGAGACGTATGCCAAGCTCGGCATCTCGCTCAACGAGCAGAAGCGCTTGTCCAACGTGGCCGTCGACGCGGTCTTCGACTCCGTCTCCGTCGGCACGAGCTACAAGGAAGAGCTGGGCAAGCACGGCGTGATATTCATGTCGTTCGGCGAAGCCGTGCGCGAGCATCCCGAGTTGATCAAGAAATATCTCGGATCGGTTGTGCCGTACAGCGACAACTTCTTCGCCGCGCTCAACAGCGCGGTGTTCTCCGACGGTTCGTTCTGCTACATCCCGAAGGGCGTGCGATGCCCGATGGAGCTGAGCACGTACTTCCGCATCAATGCGGCGGAGACCGGGCAGTTCGAGCGCACGCTGATCGTGGCGGACGAGGGCTCGTACGTGAGCTACCTCGAAGGGTGCACCGCACCCAAGCGTGATACGAACCAGCTGCACGCCGCGGTAGTCGAGATCATCGCGCTCGATGGCGCGACGGTGAAGTACAGCACCGTGCAGAACTGGTACGCGGGCGACGAGAACGGGCTTGGTGGCATCTACAACTTCGTCACGAAGCGCGGCAAGGCGATGAAGAACGCCAAGATCTCGTGGACGCAGGTCGAAACCGGCTCGGCGATCACATGGAAGTACCCGAGCGTCATCCTGCAGGGCGACAACAGTGTCGGCGAGTTCTACTCGGTGGCGGTCGCCAGCAAGATGCAGCAGGCCGATACGGGCACGAAGATGATCCACATCGGCCGCAACACGAAGAGCACCATCGTCTCGAAGGGCATCTCGGCCATGAAGGGGCAGAACAGCTACCGCGGCAAGGTGCAGATACTCCCGAAGGCGGAAGGCGCACGCAACTACACGCAGTGCGACTCGATGCTCGTCGGCAACCAGTGCGGCGCGCACACCTTTCCGTACGTCGAGGTCGGCAACAACAGCGCGACGCTCGAGCACGAGGCGAGCACCAGCAAGATCGGCGAGGATCAGATCTTCTATCTCAAGGCGCGCGGGCTCGACGCCGAGCAGGCCGTGTCGATGATCGTGAGCGGGTTTTGCCGGGAAGTCTTCAAGGAGCTCCCGATGGAGTTCGCGCTCGAGGCGCAGCAGCTGCTGGGTATCACGCTCGAAGGCAGCGTCGGTTAGTACGCGAATTCCGCGCGCCGGTCCGTTCAATCATTCACTGCAGACATATACATGCTCGTTATTCGTGACCTTCATGCCGCCATCGACGGCAAGCCCATCCTCAAGGGCATCTCGCTCACCGTGAACGCCGGCGAGACCCACGCCGTCATGGGACCCAACGGCTCCGGCAAGAGCACGCTCGCTCAGGTGCTCGCTGGCCATCCGGCGTACGAGATCACCGGCGGTGAAGTGCTCTACCGCGGCGAGAACCTGCTCGAGATGGCGCCGGAAATTCGCGCGCAGAACGGCGTGTTCCTCGCGTTCCAGTATCCTGTCGAGATCCCGGGCGTGACCAATGCGCTGCTGCTGCGTGAGGCGTACAACGCCATCCGCAAGGCGAAGGGTCTCGATGACGTCGACCCGATGGAGTTCCTCGACCTGGTCGAGGAGAAGCTCAAGCTGGTGGACATGGACGTGTCGATGATCAACCGGTCCGTGAACATGGGCTTCTCCGGTGGCGAGAAGAAGCGCAACGAGATCCTGCAGATGGCCGTGCTGGAGCCGACGCTTGCCGTGCTCGACGAGACGGATTCGGGCCTCGACATCGATGCGCTGCGCATCGTGGCGGGTGGTGTGAATGCATTGAAGCGTGCGGACAGTGCGACGATCGTGGTGACGCACTACCAGCGCCTGCTCAACTACATCGTGCCGGATTACGTGCACGTGCTCGCGGGCGGGCGCATCGTGAAGTCCGGCGACAAGAGCCTGGCGCTCGAACTCGAAGCGCGGGGCTACGACTGGGTTCTGGAGGCCGCGTGAGCGCGCTGGAGACCGGCGCGAAGGCCGGCACGAGTCCCGCCGATGCGGGTGTGAGCGTGCGCTCCGATCGAGTCATGGTGCCGGCGCTCGCGACGCAAGCCGCTGCGTCGGCGGCGCAGCAGGGTGTGTCCGACACCATGGCGACGCTGCGCGCGGCTGGCAGCGAGGCATTCGGGAGGCTCGGGCTGCCGACACCGCGCAACGAGGACTGGCACTACACGAGTGTGTTGAGCATCGCCGCCGCATCGTTCACGCCGTGGGCGGAGCGTGATGCCGGCACACTGCCGAGCGTCGGTGCGCTCGAGCCGTACACATTCGGCGCCGAGTGGCCTCTGCTGGTGTTCGTGAACGGGCGATTCGCGCCCTCGCGTTCGTTCGGCACGATGCCGGATGGGATCCGTGTACTGTCGCTCGCCGATGCGGTGGAGCAGGAGCCGGAGCTGCTGGCGCGTGCCTTGACCAAGGCGGTGCCTGCCGACCGCGACGGCTTCAGTGCGCTCAACGCGGCGTTCGCCGGTGAAGGCGTGCTGGTACATGTCGGCAAGGAGATGGTGAGCGACACGCCAGTGCACATCCTGCACGTCACGGACGCCCAGGGCGCCTCGACGATGTCGCACCCGCGGCACCTGATTGTGGTGGAACGCCACGCCAAGGCGAGCGTCATCGAGAGCTGGGTCGGGCTCGACGACGTGCCGTACTTCACGAATGCCGTCACCGAGGTGTACGTCGAGGACGGCGCGACGCTCAATCTCATGCACATCCAGCGTGAGTCCGATCGCGCGTTTCACGTGAACACGACGGAGGCGCGTCAGGGGCGTGACAGCCACTTCCAGGCGTTCACGTACCAGACGGGCGGTGAGCTCTCGCGCAGCAACGTCTACACGGTGCTGGCGGGTGAGGGGTGTGGCACGACGATCAACGGCCTGTACATGCTCGACGGTGCGCAGCATGGCGATCACCAGACGCGTGTCGAGCACGTCGCGCCCAACTGTTTCAGCCGCGAGATGTACAAGGGGCTGCTCGACGGGAAGTCGCACGGCGTGTTCAACGGCAAGGTGTACGTGCATCCGGAAGCGCAGAAGACCGATGGCAAGCAGACGAACAACACCCTGCTGCTGTCGGACGGCGCGCAGATCGATACCAAGCCGCAGCTCGAGATCTTTGCCGACGACGTCAAGTGCACGCATGGCGCGACCGTTGGCCGCATGGACGAGACGAGCCTCTTTTACCTGAAGAGTCGTGGCGTGGGGAGTGTGCTCGCGAAGCAGCTGCTCATGTATGCGTTCGCGGCGGATGTGCTGGAAACCATCGAGAACCCCGCGGTCGTCGCGGATCTCGAGCGCTCGACCCTCGCGCGCTTCACTGGCGTGCAGGCGTAGCGGCGGTGTCGGATCTCACGGATCTGTACCAGTCGGTCATTCTCGACCACAATCGCAAACCGCGCAACTTCGGACCGCTCGAGGGGGCCAACCGCCACGCCGACGGGAAAAACCCGTTGTGCGGCGACACTGTCACGGTGGAATTGCAGGTCGAGGATGACCGTATCAGCGACGTGAAGTTCACTGGTCAGGGGTGCGCGATTTCCAAGGCGTCGGCATCGCTCATGACGGCGGCCGTGAAGGGAAAATCGCGATCGGAGGCCGAGGCGCTGTTCGGCCGCTTTCACGCGATGGTGCTCGGACAGGCGGAGGGCACGAAGGAGGAGTTGGGACAGCTCGTCGTGTTCTCGGGTGTGTCGCGGTTCCCGGTGCGGGTCAAGTGTGCGTCGTTGGCGTGGCACACGCTCAAGGCGGCACTGGCAAGTGAAGCGGCCGCGGTGGTCTCCACGGAGTGACGGACCCGGTGACCGACCCGGCATGCGATGACTTTCATCGTGCGGCGATGCTGGCGGACATCGCGCCTGGTGTGCCGCTCGGTGTCGCGCTGCCCGACGGAACGCGGGTGGTGCTGGTGCGCGACGGAGACGAGGTGTACGCCGCCGCCGACCGGTGCTCGCATCGCGACTTCGCGCTGTCGGGTGGGGATGTCGTGGCCCCGTGCATCATCGAGTGCCCATGGCATGGCGCGCAGTTCGACGTGCGAACCGGCCACCCGATACAGGGACCGGCGACGGACGACCTGACGCTGTACGAGGTGATGGTGGTGGGAGCGGAGGTCATGGTGGGGCAGAAGCTGAAGGTGAAGGGCAGAAGCTGAAGGGCAGAAGCTGAAGGGCAGAAGCTGAAGGGCAGAAGCTGAACATACCGATTTGGATCGAGGTCTTATGTCGCTTGTAGATTCGTTGCAGTCGCTTGCGCCGCGCGCGGATTTTCCGTTGCTGGCCGCGAACCCTGCGCTCCACTATCTGGATTCTGCGGCCACGTCGCAAAAGCCACGGGTAGTGCTGGATGCGATCCGGAACTTCTACGAGACCGCCAATGCGAATCCGCACCGCGGTGCGTATGCGCTCTCGGCGGCCGCGACCGACGCGTATCACGATGCGCGGGCGACGATTGCGCGTTTTCTCGGGGTGGCCGACAGCGACTGCCTGATCTTCACGCGCGGCACCACCGAAGCCATCAATCTCGTGGCGTCGTCGTGGGGACGCGCGAACGTCGGTGCCGGCGACGAGATCGTGATCACGGCGATCGAGCATCATGCGAACTTCGTCCCGTGGCAGCAGCTTGCACGCAACACGGGTGCGACGCTTCGCATCGTCGAGCTGACCGCACGCCAGGAGATCGATCTCGACGCGCTGCGCGACACCCTGAATGCCCGCACCAAGCTCGTCGCGATCTCGCACGTGTCCAACGCGGTCGGGGCGATCACTCCGTTACACGACGTCGTGCGGATGGTGCGTGAGCGTTCGTCGGCCGTGATCGTCGCCGATGGTGCGCAAGCCGTGCCACACCTTCCGGTCACCTTCGATTCACTGGGCGTGGACTTCTACGCGTTCAGTGGGCACAAGCTGCTCGGCCCCATGGGCATTGGTGGGCTCGTCGGCCGGCGCGCGCTGCTCGAGGGCATGCCACCGGCTACGTTCGGTGGCGACATGATCGAATGGGTGCACGATTTCGACAGCACGTGGAACGTGCTGCCGCACAAGTTCGAGGCGGGAACGCCGAATGCTGCCGACGCCATCGGCCTCGCGGCCGCCGTCCGGTATCTCGACGGGTTGGGCATGGCGAACGTTCGCGCGCACGAAGTCGCGCTGCTCGAAGCGGCGGAATCGCGGCTGCGCGCGCTGCCAGGATGCACCGTGTATGGGCCGCCACCAGCGCAGCGCAGCGGTGTGATCAGCTTCTCGTTTCCCGACGTGCACCCGCACGATCTCGCCACGATTCTCGACCAGCATGGCGTCTGCGTGCGCGCCGGACACCACTGCGCGCAGCCCCTCATGCGACGCATCGGCATGCCGGCGACGGCGCGCGCCAGCTTCTACGTGTACAGCGACGGTGCGGACGTGGATGCGCTGGCCAGCGGGCTCGAGGCGGCGCAGCTGATGTTCGCCGGGTGAGCGGGGAGCGAAGAGCGGACGGCTCCGGTGCGTCGCTGTCGGCGATGTACCAGGACACGCTGCTCGCGCACCACCGGGCTCCGCACAACCGCCGTGAACTCCTTGCACCGACCGGCCGCGGAGCGCGAAAGAACCCCCTGTGCGGCGACGAGATCCGCGTCGATGTGCAGGTGCGCGACGGCCTGGTGGCCGACGTGGCCTTTGGCGGTCGTGGTTGCTCCATCGCCACGGCGTCGGCGTCGATGCTTACCGATGTCGTATGCGGACTTTCGCGGGCCGAGGCGCTGGTGCTTTGCTCGCGCGTCGAGGAGATGTTGCACGGTGGCGCGGCCGAACTGCCGGCAGAACTCGACGCGCTCCGCGGCGTGGCGCCCTTCCCTGCGCGGCACGGCTGTGCGACCATGCCATGGGCCGCGCTGCGCGATGCGCTCGGCTGACCGACATTCTCCCCGCCCTTTCACTGTTCCCATGTACGCCATCGCCATCATCCGCTATCGCCGCCCCTTCGACGAAGTCGCGCCACATGTCGACGAGCATCGTGCCTACCTGCGCGAGCTGCAGGCCAAGGGCATCCTGCTGGTGTCCGGCCCATTCGATCCACGCAATGGGGGCGGCATCATCCTCCGCGTGCCGGACGACGACGTGAACGGTGCGCTGGATGCGATCCGCGACGGCGACCCGTTCACGAAGCGTCAACTCGCGCAGTACGAGCTGTTGCCGTGGGCGCCGGTCATGGGGAAAGAGCACTTGGACAGGATCTGACGCGGGCTGCACGGATACACGGCACGCTGCGCCGGTGGGCTGAAGCAGGTTGGTCGAACTCCGTCGTTCTTGCGTGGGGGTTGCTGCAAGGGCTCGTTCTGCCGGGACTCGCAGACCTGTTCTTTCTTCCGCTCGCGATCGCGCGGCCGGAACGTGCGTACCGGCTGGCGCTCGTTGCGAGCGCAGGCACGATCATCGGCAGCGTCGTGCTGTACGTGCTGGGCGCAGAGGCGCTGGCATGGCTACAGGGGCCCGTCGCGCGAGTCTTCAACGTGTCGCCGGCGCGACTCGAGGAGTCGCGGGCGGCACTCGCGCGGTGGGGTGGCTGGGCGATCTTTGCGAGCACGATGTCGCCATTGTCGACCAAGCTGACGAGCATTGCGTCCGGCGCGGCGGGGGTGCCGTTCTGGGAGTTTTTGGGTGCGCTGTCTGCGGGGAGATTGGTGCGGACGATGGGGTTGGCATTTCTTGTACGGCACGGTGGGGCGCAGGCGGTGGCGCGGTGGACGGGTGGGGCTGAGGGCGGACGCGCGACGTGAGATGGCTGGGCGCATTCCCCTTGGCCGCCTGGCGCCTAGCGTCAAGTCGATCACGCCCTGTCGTCTGTCGCCTGGCGCCTGGCGTCCAAGTTGAAAGCGTCCAAGTCGATGCCATATTCCCCTGATGTCCCAATTCTTCCCGTTCAATCCGCAAATCGAGTTCGCGAGTACCATCCCGGCGCGGCTCTACAACGACCCGGTTTATCTCGAGCTCGAACGTGAGCGCGTGTTCGCCAACACGTGGCAGCTGGCGGGACGGATCGAGCAGGTCGACGAGCATGGGAAGTATTTCACCACCACCATCGGCAACGACAGCATCGTCGTGTTGCGTGACGGCGACGCCATTCGCGCCTTTCACAACGTCTGTCTGCACCGCGCGGGCCCTGTTGCGTCAGGATGCGGCAAGCGCAACACCATGCAGTGCAAGTATCACGGGTGGACGTACACCCTCGCCGGTGACCTCCTGCATGCTCCCGAGATGGATGGCACCTGCAACTTCACGCCGGGCGACATGCGACTCCGAGGGGTGCAGACCGCGACGTGGGGGCCGCTTCTGTTCGTGAACGTGGATGGCAAGGCACCGTCGCTCACCGAAGTCATGGAGGACATTCCGGCGCGCGTCGCCGGCTTCGGGTGTGAAGGCATGCGCTGGGTCGCTTCCAAGCACTGGGACATCGCGTGCAACTGGAAGGTGTACGTCGACAACTACCTCGAGGGCTATCATCTGCCCGTGGTGCATCCCGGCCTGCACAAGGAGCTCGACTACGACAACTATCGGGTCGAGCCGCGCCGGTACTTCTCGGTGCAGCATGCGCCGCTGCGTCCGGTGCACGGTGCGTCGAGCGGGCGCATGTACGACCCGGCGAAGGCCGTCGTAGGCGAGGCCGTGTACGTGTGGATGTTCCCCAACACCATGCTCAACGTGTACATGGGACAGATGCAGACCAACGTCGTGATCCCGCTCGCGCACGACCGCACCCGCGTGGTCTTCGACTGGTATACGGCCACGCCGCCGGAAACCGACGCGGAACGCGACGCGTGGGCGAAGCTCACGAGCTTCAGCGACACGATCCAGGACGAGGACATCGAGATCTGCGAAGCCGTACAGCGCAACCTGCGCTCACGCGTGTACGACCGCGGCCGGTACTCAGCGAAGCGCGAGAATGGCGTGCATCACTTCCATTCGCTGCTGCACGAATTTCTCACGTAGGCCACGCCCTACATAGGCCGCGGCAGTTTGACGACGAAGTTGCGGATGCTGTCTGCCTGCCCGCCCTCCGGTCCGAACGTGCGCTGCCACCAGTACACCAGCACTTCGGTTTCGCCGCCCAGCGAAATGAGTGGATTGATACGTTGGCTGGTCCCCGGATGGATCGGTGGGCACAGTGCGTCCTGCACGCAAGGGATCCAATCGGTGACTGCCGCAGCGTTGCGACCGATGACGAAGGTGAAGACGGGCGCGTCGCGCCGGTTCGTCACGGCAACGCGTTCGTTCACATACACCGCCGTCACGCCATCACCACCGGCCGGCGCCGTGGTACTCGAGCAGGCGGCGGAACTGGCCAGCGCCGCGATCATGAGGGTGCAGAGTCGGCTCTTCATACCTTGCATAACCCTTCGAACCCGCTCGTCGTCACCACCATGCGTGGTCCGGTGTGCAGTCCGCTTTCCCGGCCGCCTGCGTCGCGGCCATCGGCATCACGGCTGCCTTCGATCCCGCCGGCGCACCATCGACAGGTACATGCGCTCGACCTTCTCGCGAGCCCACGGCGTGCGGCGAAGGAACTTGAGACTCGACGACACGCTCGGGTCGCTCTCGAAACAGCGCACCGGCACGCGATCGGCCATCGCCTCCCAGCCCATGCTGTCGACCAATTCGTTCAGCATCCGCTCGAGCGTCACCCCGTGCAGCGGGTTCGTACGCTTCTCCGCACTCGCAGTGCTGTCGGCGCTCTCAGGGCGTTCCTCGTCGCTCATGATGGGTCCGTGTCGCGCAGCTTCCAGCGCGCCTTGAGCTTCTGAAAGAACGATTTCGCGTTCGGGTCGATCACGGAGATCTCGATGTTGCCGAAGAACACCCCGGCCCGAATGCGCACGAACGGCGCATGGGGCGAGTCGGTGCTCGCGACCTGGCGCGTGACCTCGAAATTGCCGACCGTCGCGTCACCCTCCACCTCGAGCCGCACACTCGGCGGCACGATGACCTCGACATTCGCGAAGAAGCACCGGATCTCGATGTCGGTTTCCGGGCCGAGCTCGACCGCGGTCAGGTCGAGTGTGACACTGCCGAACACCGACAGTGTGCGGAACCGACGCGGCAACGCCCAGCGGCCGATGCGCTCGATATTCGAGAAGCAGGCAAATACTCCTCGACGATCCGGAAGCTCATGTGCAGGCAGCTGCACCGGCATCAGGCCGGCGGAATTATCCAGTCGGTTCGGTGTGGTCACGGGAGAAAGGTAGCCCCGTCAGCGTTGCAGTTCGATTGCGGCACGGCGCCACCAGGACTCGAGCGCATCCGGTGCGGTTCCGATCCCGAGGGCGCGCTGCATCGCCACCATCAGGGCGGCAGGCTCGCGTGGGGTGCCCGCCAAGGCACGCAAGCCCTGGACGCCGTTCCGGGAGTGTACGGCTTCCACGAACAGTGCGGAGCTGGCGTACAGCGCCTCGACTTCGGCATTCGTCCACCCCGTCTGCACGTCGCCGCGGATCAGTGCGGCCAGTGTCGTGCGAGGGTGCGACCGTTGATACGCCGCGAGCAGCCGGAACAACGACTGTGCGTCCCTGCCCTTCGACCCGGCCAGCCACGTCGGAATGCCCTCGCCCAGCATCGAGCCGCCACCGAAGCGATCGCGCACGACGAGATGCGCCACCTCGTGCAGATACGCTTCGCCTTGCGCCGGATCACCCGCCAGCACGATGTCCGCCGCGAGAATCGCGTTGCCTCCCGTCGCTGAACCGCGCCCCGACGACAGCACGAAGAAGTCGAGTCCCAGTGCGCGATGGTATTCGTCCGTCGAGCCGGTGACGTAGTAGTCGATCCGCGCGGGCGGCTGCACACCGAACATCGTGCTCACGGAGTCGATGAACCGTGGTGCGCGTGTAGCGCGTGCACTGTCCGGCCGCTGCCCTGGCGCGTAGTGGTACATCACGCGTCCCACCGTGAGCGTTGGCCACGCCGCGGTAAGCCGCGGCAGTGCATTGCTCAACTGCCACCCGTGCGGCGAGCCCGCCGTGCGCACGGCGTAGAGTCGCTGCATGGCAAGCGGCATGACGGCGCCGCCGGTGCTAGCCCGCGCGTGCAACAGCTTCACGACGTATACGCTGTCGCCGGCTCCAGCGGACACGACACCTGCGACTGTGGCCGGAAAGCCCTGATACGCAAACGAGGCCGCGAGGTCACCGGCTCGTGTGCCGAGCGCATCGTTCGCGTCCCAGAGGCCGCGCGAGCGCGCGGACGTGTCCGGCTTCGCCAGATACGCACGCACCAGACGCACGATGTCCGCGACGTCGGCTCCCGCCGTGTCCACACCGAAGCCCACGCTCACCGATGGGGCGGGGGTCTGCGCTCGTACCGTAGCGAAGCACACCACGTTGAGCGCAGCAGCAGCCACTAGACAAAGGCGACCGGTCACACCGTCAGTCCGGCCGCCCATCCCGCAGCTTCACGAGCTTCTCGCCAGCAGCACGCAACGTTTCCTCCTTCTTCGCAAAGTGGAAGCGGATAAAATTGTGCACGGGCTCCCTGAAGAAACTCGACCCCGGCACCCCCGCCACGCCGATGTGCCGCACGAACCACTCGGCCGCGACGTTGTCGTCGGTGAAGCCCAGCGCGCCGATGTCGAGCATCACGTAGTACGCGCCCTGCGGCTCGGTGAACGGCAATCCCGTCTGGCGCAGGTAGCCCAGGAAGAACTCGCGCTTCGCGGTGTACATCGCGCGCATGTCCGTGTAGTAGCTGTCGGGCAGTTCGAGCCCGGCGACCGCTGCTTCCTGCAATGGTGCAGCCGCACCGACCGTCAGGAAGTCGTGCACCTTGCGCGCCTGATGAATCACCGCCGGCGCGGCGTGCACGTACCCCAGTCGCCACCCCGTGATGGAGTACGTCTTGGAAAGCGAGTTGCACGTGATCGTGCGCTCGAACGCACCCGGCAACGAGGCGAAGTACACATGCTCGTGGGGTGCGAACGTGATGTGTTCGTACGGTTCGTCGGTGATCACCCACGCGTCGTACTTCTCCGCAAGCGCGAGGATGGTCAGCAGCTCGTCACGCGTGAACACCTTGCCGGTCGGGTTGGACGGGTTGCACAGCACGATGGCCTTCGCACCCTGCATGAACGCGCGCTCGAGTTCTTCCGGATCGAAGCCGAACTCCGGCGGGTGTAGCGGTACGTAGATCGGCTCCGCGCCGGAGAGAATCGCATCCGCGGCATAGTTCTCGTAGAACGGCGAGAACACGACGACCTTGTCGCCGGGATTGCACGCCGTCATCATCGCCACCATCATCGCTTCGGTGCTGCCGCACGTCACGACGAGATGCTCGTCCGGATTCACGTCCATGCCGGAGAAGTGCGTGATCTTCGCGGCAAGTGCGTTGCGGAACCGCGGGGCGCCCCATGTGACGGCATACTGGTGATGAGGCCCACGCGTCGCCCGCTCGAGCGCCAGGAGCAGCTCCTCCGGTGGGTCGAAGTCCGGGAAGCCCTGCGCGAGGTTGATCGCGCCGTACTGAGCGGCTAGGCGGCTCGTGCCGCGGATGACCGATTCCTTGAACGTGTGCAGACGGCTGGCAGTAGGTGGCATGGGGAGAGAAGGTAACGCGGGTGTCGGCGTACCGGAGTGGCGGCAGCTCGCACGCGCACTATACTCTCGCATGATTACTGACCTGCCCGCTCTGCAGACGGCGGATGTGCCGGTGATATCCGGAATGACGGTAAATGAAGCCCGCGGCTGGCCGCTCGCCGGCCGCATTGGGTTCCGATGGTTCGCGTGCTACTTCACGCTTTACCTCCTCCAGTTCGTCTTCGACCTGCCGGGGCTGAGCAAGCTCTCGGGCGCGTTCGAGGCCGCGACGTTGCCATGGATCGGCCGCACATTTTTCGGCCTTCAGTCAGTACCTACGGGCTCGCCGAGCGGCAGCGGCGACACGCTCGCCGACTACCTGCTGACATTCATGTTCGCGGTGCTGGCATCAGTGGGTGCCGCACTGTGGACGATCCGGCGCGATGCCCCATCGCACCCTCGGATCGCGATCTGGCTGCTCAGCGCCATCCGCTATTTCCTGGCGATGGCACTGATGTTCTACGGGCTCGCCAAGGTCTTCATGTCGCAGATGCCACCGCCCGACGGTTTTCGTCTGACACAAACGTTCGGCGACCTTTCTCCGATGGGCCTGTTGTGGGCGTTCACGGGCGCGTCGCGCACATACGAGGTGTTTGGGGGGTTGGCCGAACTGGTTCCGGGCGCGTTGCTGGTCTTCCGGCGGTCGTCGCTGCTGGGCGCGCTGCTCGCGGTTCCGGTGCTCGTGAATGTGGTACTGTTGAACTTCTCATATGACGTGCCGGTCAAGCTGCTTTCCACGCACCTGTTGGTGATGGCGCTCGCGATCGTTTCTCCGCATGCACGGCGCTTGTACGCGGCCATCTGGGCAAACACCACGGTGCCGCCGGCGAACATGACTCCACCGGTCACAGACGGACGACTGCTGGTAGTCCGCCAGGTCATGCAGTGGGGCGCGTTGCTCTTCGTGGCCGGGAGCGCGGCGTTCATGGTGCCGTCCAGATCTGACCGTGCGATCCCCAGAGCGGGAAACGGCGCATGGCGCGTGGAGTCCCTGACCGGCACGCCTCGGCGCGGCATGTGGGAGTCGCTGGTAATCGACGGTCAACGCGCACGCCTCAAGCACTCCACCGGCAGCGCGCAGTGGCTCGCACTCTCGCGGGTCGACTCGACCATGCTTCGCCTGTGGAGCCAGGATGACAATGGCATCGGCGGGACGAGCGTGCCGATGCAGCTGACTGGAGAACTGCGCGGCGCGGGCCGCTCCTCGGTCGGCACACCGCGGGTCGCCGACACTTTGCTGCTACGCGGCGTACAGGGAGGCGATTCAGTGCGCGCGGTGCTGGTACGTCGCGACCTGCAGAAGATGCTGCTCGTCAGCCGGGGATTTCACTGGGTGCAGGAAGTGCCGTACAACCGGTGACCTGGGCTGGCGATGGTGCGTGCGACTTTGAACAGCAGGTAAGCGGATAGAAACAGAGAACGGCCGGAAACGAAACGGATCTGT
>DASQZA010000318.1:0-3729 GCA_035638935.1 Gemmatimonas sp.
TCGAAGCATGACCCGAATTCGACCTGGAACCGTGGTTGCAGCTTCCGGCGCAGTCTTTGGGTGGTACGACCCCCACGACCGGCACCCGACCATGAGCAGGAGCGCTGGTACCAGACAGGCCATCCGGATGGCTGCCGAGACGCGATTGCCACGGCAGGAATTTCTGGTCGCATTGCGCACGGGCACCCTCGTGGAGTGGACTGCAGTGGACTGCAGTGGACTGCAATCGAAAAGAATCAGCGCTCACCAACCGAGCATACGCTTCGGATGTGTTCGCTGCCATCCGCCATCTGACGTAGGTCTTACGCGCGTTCGTTTGCGGAAAGCGCAGTGTTCGGGCTTGGGTGCATCCTGTCCCCACCGCGCATTCGGCAGCATGTTGTAGCGATATCGCTCGTCCCCGCCCGCCCCTGCTCGTTCTTCACGCCAGACCGGAGCCCTGATGTCTCTCGCGCGCCAACTCGCCACTCTGCTTGTCGCGGTCCCCACTGCGGTCGGGATTTCCGCGCACGATGCCGCTGCGCAGGCGACGCAAGCTTCCGCCATGAAAGACCGGCTTACCATCGCCGACTACTTCAACTGGGAAGACGTGGGCGGTCCGTCGCTGTCACCCGATGGCAAGCAGATTCTCTTCACACGCACGTGGACGGATCAGCTCAACGACAAGCGCGAGTCGTCGGTGTGGATCATGAACGTCGACGGTACACGCAGTCGATTCCTCGTGAAGGGCTCCGATGCGAAGTGGGCGCCCGATGGGTCGCGGATCGCGTTCGTCGCGCCCGGTGAACCCGGCGGGCCGCAGATCTGGACGCGTTACATGGATGCCGAAGGCGCGACCACGCAGATCACGCGACTGAACGAAGCGCCGAGCAACGTCGAGTGGGCGCCGGACGGCCGGACGATTGCGTTCGGCATGCTCGTGCGCGGCTCCGACACATGGCGTATCGCGATGCCCGCCGCACCGCGGGGCGCGAAGTGGACCGAACCCCCACGCGTGGTGACGAAGCTCAAGTATCGCGCCGACCGCCAGGGATTTCTCGAGGACGGCGTCCGTCAGCTGTTCACGGTGCCCGCGGATGGCGGCACCCCGCGCCAGGTGACCGACGGCGAGTGGGCGACCAACGGCACCACGTGGATGCCGGATGGAAAGAGCCTGCTCTTCACCTCACTGCGCACGAAGGACGCCGAGTACGCGTGGCGCGAGTCTGACATCTACAAGGTGGATGTCGCGTCCGGCACCGTCACGTCGCTCACGACGCGCAAAGGTCCGGACAACGGCCCGGTACCGTCGCCCGATGGCCGGTACATCGCCTACAGCGGATACGACAGCACCGACGCCACGTGGAAGGACGCATCGCTCTACGTGATGGATGCCGACGGTCGCAACCCGCGCGCACTCACCGAGAAGCTCGATCGTTCGCCGTCGGGCATGATGTGGTCGCCCGATGGAACCGGCATCTACTTCAACGTCGAGAACGAAGGGTCGCGCAACCTGTACTTCGTTTCGCTGCAGGGCGCGATCCGCCCGGTGACCAAGGGTGCGCACGTGCTCACCGTGAGCGACATCGGTCGCAACTTCATCGCCGTCGGCACCGCGAGTTCTCCGACCAGGCCGAACGATGTCGTGTCGTTCGATCTGCGCACACCGGCCATCAAGCAACTCACCGACGTGAACGGCGATGTGCTCGCCGGCAAGAAGCTCGGCACGACGGAAGAGGTGTGGTACACGTCCGTCGACGGCTACAAGGTGCAGGGATGGATCGTCAAGCCGCCCGACTTCGACCCGGCGAAGAAGTATCCACTAATGCTCGAGATTCACGGTGGCCCGCATTCGATGTACAACGTCGGGTTCAGCTTCGCGCGCCAGGACCACGTGTCCAACGGATTCGTCATGCTGTACACCAACCCGCGCGGGTCGACGGGCTACGGCTCGGCGTTCGGCAATGCGATCAAGAACGCATATCCCGGCAAGGACTACGACGACTTGATGGCGGGTGTGGACACCGTGCTCAATCGCGGGTACGTGGATGCAAATCGCCTGTACGTCTTCGGCTGCTCCGGTGGCGGTGTGCTGACCGCGTGGATCGTCGGACATACCAATCGCTTTGCCGCCGCGTCGTCGATGTGCCCCGTGATCAACTGGCTCAGCTTCGTCGGCACGACCGACGGATCGAGCTGGTACCACAACTTTGCGAAGTACCCATGGGAGGATCCGAGCGAGCATCTCAAGCGCTCGCCCCTCATGTACGTCGGCAACGTGCGTACGCCGACGATGCTCATGACCGGCGTGAACGATTTGCGTACGCCGATCAGCCAGACGGAGGAATTCTACGAGGCGCTCAAGGTGAGCAAGGTGCCGACGGCCATGATCCGTTTCAACAACGAGTGGCATGGCACGAGCTCGACGCCATCCAACTTCCTGCGCACACAGCTCTATCTCCGCAGCTGGTTCGACAAGTACCAGAAGCCGCCGGCTGCCACGCGCGTGACACAGGAAGTGCGCGAGCCGCAGATCCAACGATAGCAGCATCGCACGCGCAGTCCGCTCGGCGTCGTTAGCGCATGGCTGATGTATTGTTTCGGGGGCGCGGCGCCGACAGCGGCGCACGCGCCCCGCTATTCATCGTTCGGCTGGCCGGCGCGGCGCTCGCCTTTGGCATCTACGCCTTGGCGGCCGACCTCGGAGTCTGGACTGCAACCGGTGTGCAGGGGTGGTGGGCACGCTTGTCCCTGCTCGCGCTGGGTGCTCTACTCGCGCCCACGCGCGTCGGTGCATGGCTCTGGATGCTCGCCGGTGCACTGGTGACCCTTTCGTGCGTCGTCGGTTTCACGCCTGTCGTGCGACCGGCAGTAAACGCGTTGGTCCGGAGCGACAGCGGTCGACTCGACCGCCCACTCGACGCGGTTGTCGTGCTCTCAGGCGGCCTGACGGACGAGGGCCGGCTGACGGGGCCCGCACTCGATCGCCTGCTCACCGGCCTGAGCGAAGTTCGGAGTCGAGGCATTCGGGAGCTCGCGTTGTCCGTGACCGCGCAGGAAAGTCGCGGCGTGCGGATTACGTCAGAAGCGGACCAGCGCGCACTCGTGACACTGGGGGGTAATGGCGTCACACTGCACACCGTGCGGAACGTCCACAGTACACGCGACGAGGCGCTGGCCTTCGCCGCCCTCGGACGCGCTCGCGGGTGGCGCCGCGTGCTGCTGGTCACGTCGCCGACACACACGCGCCGTGCGTGTGCAGCGGTGGAGTTGGCAGGGCTCCCGGTTCAATGCCATCCATCGCGGGCGAGAGACTACGCCATCAGTCGCTTGGACCTCTCGGAGAACCGGCGGCGCGGATTTGCCGACCTGTTGTACGAGGGTTCGGCCACCCTCCTGTACCGGTCGCGGTCGTGGATTCCGTGACCTGCGCCGCTTACAGTCGTGGATTCGGTGTATCGATGATGGACACCACTTTCCCGTGATGCTCGAGACCGGTACGTTTTGTGGGTTGTATCCCCCACTGCCCCCTCTTCATGCGTTATTCGAATTTCCGCATCTCCCCTGCGGTCGGCTCCCTGTTGCTCGGGGCCATGCTCGCCGCCGGATGCACCGACACGGCAGCGCGCGCCCGTAACGACTCCCTCGCCGCCGAACTCACCGCGGCCAGCTCGCAGCGTGATTCGCTGCAGAACCTCGTCCAGAGCACCAGTGCCGACAAGGATCGTGCACTCGCGCAGGTCGTCTAAG
>DASQZA010000319.1:0-12901 GCA_035638935.1 Gemmatimonas sp.
GCTCCGACAGCCATCACCTCGCCCACTTCGCAAATGGACCGGTGCATTTCACGCACAAAGGGCACCGAAGAGGTGCCCTTCAAAGCGTCGATCAGTTGCATAACAACCACTTTACCTCAGAGCGGGCGACCGGACTCGAACCGGCGACGTCCAGCTTGGGAAGCTGGCATTCTACCAACTGAATTACGCCCGCGACGTGGCCGGCATCCTGCACACCAGCCCCGCACCTACGGAAGTTACCGCCCGGGGCCCGACTCGCCAACCCTGTCCATCGCGTCGGTCTCGATCGCGCCGACGAATCCGCGGATCAAGCCGGCGAATTCGGCCGGATTCGTGTAGTTCACCGCGTGGGATCCGCCGCGGATTACATGCAACCGGCCGCGTTGCAGCAACGACGTCACGTACTCCGTCCACGGTCGCGACACCATCGGATCCCGCTCGCCCCGCACGACGAGCACCGGCAGGCTCAGCGCCGGCAACTCGCGCTCGATGCGGTGCTCGAGCGCGTGATGCAGCGATCGCCACGCGCGCGGAATCCCGGCCCGAAAGAAATCGATTGCCCAAAGCGGCATCAGGAAGACGTTCTCGCGGGGTACGTCACGGACGGCACGCAGGATCTGACGCAACATCGTCGGCGCACCAGGATCAGTCGTTGGTCCGGCGAGCACCGCTCCCACTACCCCGTCCGGGCGACGCGACAACAGATCGACAATCACCTGGCAGCCGAGCGAGTTGCCGACGAGCACCACCCGCGACAGACCGCACACGTCCATCCACTCCCGGAGTGCGTCCGCCAGCCCGCGCACATCGAGCGTCGCGGACGGCTTGACGCTGCGCCCAAAACCCGGAAGGTCGGGGGCAAGCACACGCATGAACGGCGCGAGCCGCTGCGCGGTGGGCACCATGTAGAGGCTCGAGATCACCAGACCATGGACCAGCACCACGACCGGCGCATCCGTCGGCAACGATGGCGCACCGACGCGGGCATGAACGAGCCCGTGTGCCGTGGCGTCCCATCGGCTGGCCAGCCTCGGCAGTATCGATCGACGTCTCGGGAAACCAGGCCAGCGCATGCGCATCACAATAGCGAGAATCGCACCGCGGAGTTCGTCTGTGCTTGACCGGTGCTCATGGGAGGTGCACACTGGATACTGCCGGACGGCGAAGCCGCATGCGCCGCCAGCACCTGGTTCCCCTCCACACGGAGTGCACCAATGACCGCCTCTGCCTCGCTGTCGCGCGCAGACACCGCCGCAACACCGTCCTGGCACATTCGCGGGCACGTTGTGCTCGCCTGCAACTGCGACTACGGATGTCCGTGCAACTTCAATGGTCTGCCCACGACGGGAAAGTGCGAAGGCAACTGGAACTGGCTGATTGAAGAAGGCACGTTCGGCTCCGTTGCAATGAGCGGCATTGCGTTCGGCGTGGCAGTGAACTGGCCGGCAGCCATTCACGAGGGAAACGGCGAAGCAATGATCGTGATCGACGAACGCGCGGATGAACAGCAGCGCTCCGCGATACTCACGCTGCTTTCAGGCCAGGTCGGCGGGCCATGGAAGATCATCGCAACGACGCTGTCCAAGGTGCACGAGCCGCGGTTCGCGCCGTTCGAGATCACGGCATCCTCGTTGAAGAGCCGAGTGCGCGCCGGCGATTTTTTCACGCTCGACTTGCAGCCGGTGCAGAATCCAGTGACGAAGGTCGAAGTGCACCCACGCGCAATCTTGCCGGAAGGATTCGTGTTTCGGGAGGCGGATCTTGGCGCATCCTCCACGTTTCGTATCACCGGCCCCGTGAGTTTCGATCACTCCGGACGCTACGCGGCCGCTGCGCCGTTCGACTATCAGGGGCCATGACGGAATCGCACCCGACGTCCGCGTCGCCACCGCGCGGCGTCAGGCTGCTTGCTGGCGCTGGAACTCGCAACGTTGTTGCGCTGATGCTCCTCGCCGCCGCCATATCCTGGTGGTTGGTGGTGCGCGACTCGGCTGCGATGGTCATGCCCACCGCTGTAGCGTCTCTGCCCGAAGCTGCTCGGTACACGATTCAGTGGGGCGTCATGATGACGGCCATGATGCTGCCGGCGGCTGCTCCGCTGATCCTGCTGTACGGCACCGTCAGCAGGCGGCTGTCGGCAAGTGGAGACAAGGTGATTTCGCCTTCGGCGTTCGCCGCGGTATACCTGCTGGTGTGGACGCTGCCGGGGGTGCCCCTCTACCTCGCTCACGTCGCCATTCGTGGCGCTGCAGCCCGATGGCCTGCAGTCGAGACCCTGTCGCCGTACGGCGTCGCTGCAGTGTTGGGCATTGCGGGCGCATACCAGTTCTCGAACGCCAAGGCGGCGTGCCTTCGATATTGCGAGTCGCCGTTCGGGTTTCTCATGAAGCGTTGGCGCAGTGGCTACGACGCGACGCTTCGGCTTGCGTTGGCGCACGCCGGATATTGCCTCGGCTGTTGCTGGGGCCTCATGGCCATCCTGGTGGTCGCGGGCGCGATGAGTCTTCACTGGGTGCTGGCTATCACGATTGCCGTCAGTGCGGAGAAGCTTTTCCCCAAGGGCGGCCGTACCAGCCGGTTCGTGGGAGCCGTACTTGTTGCGCTTGCGGTTGCGATCGCAATCAACCCTGAGATCGCGGCGCACATGGACGGTGGTATGCGCCACGAGGTCCGTGACGATGTCCACGACGGCATGGTGATGTGACTCGCGTGCGTCTGCTTGCATTCGCGTCGGTGGGCGTCCTTGCCTGTACCGCCGACAACGCCCTCGCTCCCATCGATCGCACGCGCCTCGCCCTCGGCACTTGGGGTGGAGATAACGCCGGCGCGGTGGTCGCCGACTCGATCACGCACATTCACATCGGTTGCACCAACGGCGACATCGCGGGCCGAGTTACGCTCGACGCCAACGGTGCGTTCGAACGCGATGGCACGTATCAACCGCGGGCGCATCCGGTCGTGAATGGCCCGTTCGTGCCAGCGCGATTCACCGGCCGCGTGCAGGGTCGCATGCTCACGGTCACCGTAGTCGTCAACGATACCGTCGCGGGGATCACGCGCACGTACGGGCCGGCCGTCATGCAGTATGCGATGGAGCCGAGGCTCGGACCCTGCCCCATCTGCCGTGTTTCCCTCCAAGACCCGTTTGTAAAGCCTCGAGCGTCGCACTGACTCACCCGTTCACCACATGCTGAGATTGCGGTTGCTCGGAGGCGTGAGCCTCACGCGGAACGGCGCGCCCGTGATCGGCCCGGCATCGCAGCAGCGTCGCCTCGCGTTACTCGCAGCGATGGCATGCGCGGGAGACCGTGGAATCAGCCGCGAGTCGCTGCTGGGATTGCTCTGGCCGGAAGGCGACTCCGATCGCGGCCGCCACGTGCTTTCCCAATGGCTCTTCCTCATTCGCCGCGACCTCGGCATCTCGGATGTCTTCCTGGGGTCGACCACGTTGCAGTTGAATCCAGACCGGCTCACGTCGGATGTACTCGACTTCGATGCTGCGGTCGCGAATCGCGATGATGGTGGAGCCGTGGAGTCGTATGGGGGTCCGTTGTTGCATGGGTTCTTTCTCAACGAGGCGCCGGGGTTCGAACAGTGGACGGATCTCGAGCGCGACCGTCGCCATCGTGACATGATGCGGGTGCTCGAGCGATTGGCACGTGGCGCTGAGGCGTCGAACATGGCGCAGGCTGCGCGGTGGTGGAGGCAGCTCGCCGAACTCGATCCGCTGCAGGGAATCACGGCCGCGAACGTCATCCGCACATTGGCCGAGTCGGGGGACACGATTGCGGCGCTGGCCCACGCGCGTCGGCACGAGGACGCTGTGCGTCGCGAGCTCGATGTGGGCGTGACCCCCGAAGTGTCCGCACTTGTCGCACGACTGCGATCGGCAACGGCAAGTGGAGCGGCTGTCCCTGCCGCCCGCGAGCCGTCCGACCCGTATCTGCTGCACGTGCGCGAGCGACTGGCGCCGCGCTACATCATCGATCGTGTCGCGTCGCGATCGTCGCTCACCACGGTCTTCCACGCCCGACGCACCGCGGACCACGCACCGTATACCGTCAAGGTGTTCCTGCCGGACTTGATGGCCCGCACCGATCACGTGCGACTGCTTCAGGAGCTCGAGCGCACGGTGACGCTACAGCACCCCAGCATCGATGCGCCGTCGGAAGTCGCGTCCGTACAGGATGTCGTCTTCGCCGCGATTCCGGGGTCGGCCCGAAGTTCATTACGTGAAGTCCTCGAGCGCCAGTCCGGGTTCACGGTGGAAACTGCCGTCCTGATCGCTGCGGACATCGCAGCGGCGCTCGCAGCCGCTCATGCGCATGACGTGCTGCACGGCGACCTCACGCCACGTCGAATTTCGGTCGAACAGCAGACGGCGCGCGTGAGCGATTTCGGCTTCATCGAAGCCGTGACGAATGCGTTGGCGGCCACACCACACGACAGCGCAATCGCGGTCGGCACGCCCGCATACATGAGTCCGGAGCAGCTCATCGGTGTCGTCACGGCCCGCGCTGCTTCGGACGTGTTCAGTCTCGGATGCGTGCTCTTTCACATGCTCGCTGGCAAGCCTCCGCACGCGGCGGATAACGTGCGCGCGATCATCGCCTCCCGGCTTCGCGAGCCGGCAGTGAGTGTCCGCGTGTTGCGTCCGAAGACGCCCGCCGATGTCGCAGCACTCGTCGCGAGGTTGCTCGAACCCACCGCCGCAGGCAGGCCGACCGCTGCCGACGCTGCGCGCGAGCTGCGCTCACTGGCGGGCGCGTCCCCACCTCTAAACTGCGCTCGGCGCTACGTTTGACCGGCATTTGATGGGAGCCAACGATGTTCGCATCGGTATCCGCGCAGCATCGTTCCCCCTCGACTGACCATGCCTCCCATGCCGATCATCCGTACCGCTTCGCAGGACACGAGCACGCGCTCCGTCCGCCCCGAGCCAACGTCTCTCACCACCTCCCTGACTCGCGCCCTGCTCGGTGCGTGCTCGCTTGTCATGGTGACCGCCTGCAGCGACAGGGAGTTCTCCACGTCCCCGGACCTGGCCCCGCGTTCTGCCGGCATCGAGGCAAAGGGTGCCAGGAATGCCATCGAACGATTCGCACTGGCACAAGGCACCTTCTGCAGTGACGACATCACCGTGTCGCCGCTGGCATGCCTCGGCCCGTTCGACGACTTCGGCATCGGATACATCTTCGGCCAGTCGCGCGCGTTCGGACCTCTGCCCATCGCTGGATCGCACCTGTTCTACATCGTCGACATCGGAGGCGTCAATCCACGCTACTGGGAGCGCCATGGGTTATCTCCGAACTTTCCGAAGTACCAGATCGACGGGGATGTCAACGAAACACTCCTGCCCGACGGACGCCGTCACCTGCAGATCAGCGCCCGGGTCAAGAACACGTTCACGTTCATCGATTTCGACACGTTCAACAGCGCGAACGAGTTCGAGTCCACACAACGGCTGTTCGGCTCTGACTTCTTTCAGTATCCCAAGGTGGATCCAGCCATTCCCGACGTCACCCCGGTGCTCGCGAATCTGACCGCCGAGCTCGAGCTCGTGCTGCCGGCGGGTTTCGTTGGATATCCCGACCTGATCCGAATCTTCGACGGATCGCTACCCGGCTTGGAAGCGCGTCGTATGGACATCACGCTGGAGTCGGATGCCCGTCTGCAGACCTCGTACAATGGTTGGGCCGCGGGCACCAAGGTCCGAGTGCACGTCGTCGACGCGTTCGAGAACATGCTGACCCCGACGAAGCCTTACGTGGGGCCGCAAATCACCGTAACGCGAATCGGCGGCGGCCTGAAGTAACACGCGCGGTCGAGACGTTCGAGCGGCGTGCACAATGCAAAACGGCCCCCGATAGCGGGGGCCGCAGCTGAAACTGAAGCGAATGAATGATTTGCTATGTATTGCTCGGCGTCCGAAACCGGATGCCGACCGAGAGCCACAGATCGGGATTGAACCGATGACCGCCCGATTACGAATCGGGTGCTCTACCACTGAGCTACTGTGGCGAACCTGAGTTGTCGCTTGCTGCCACGGTGAGGAGCCGTGTCCCGCCTACTGCTGCTGATGCCCTCGCGCGGACTCGAACCGCGACGCCTTTCAGCACTACCACCTCAAAGTAGCGTGTCTACCAATTCCACCACGAGGGCGTACTACCTGTTGCAACGTGCGGTACTCCCACTGCACCTGCATCACATGCCGTGTGAACGACGGGAGCGACGGGGCTCGAACCCGCGACCTCTCGAGTGACAGTCGAGTGCTCTAACCAAACTGAGCTACGCCCCCCAAACCTCAGCAGCCAGGCGCCAGACGTGAGGCGTCAGTGCTGTTCCTGCGACAACCTGCCCTGCTCCCCGCGGGATCATAGCCCCAACGGGAGTCGAACCCGTCTCTCAACCTTGAAAGGGTCGTGTCCTAACCGATAGACGATGGGGCCAATGCACTGCACCAACACCAGCACCTGCCTGAGCCGTACCCAGTAGCGGTAACGGGATTCGAACCCGTGTTCCAGCCTTGAGAGGGCTGTGTCCTAGTCCCCTAGACGATACCGCCGTCGACTCGCGCCTTCGGCGCGTGCCGACGGCGGTAAGCCATTTCCTGTCGTGATCGCTGCTCGCGATCACTCCTCGTCCGTCAACTTCTGCAGTCCTACCTCTGCCCTTCCGCTTCTGCCTCACCGCTTCTGCCTTACCCTAACAGGCCCGGAGGGAATCGAACCCCCAACCGCCGGTTTTGGAGACCGGTGCTCTACCAATTGAGCTACGGACCTCCGCAGCGGAGCGATGACCCGCGCCGCGACAGACTTCCCGCACGGCTTCCGCGGGAGGTACCGCAGGGTGACCGACGGGGATTGAACCCGCAACCCCCGGAACCACAATCCGGTGCTCTAACCAATTGAGCTACGGCCACCATGGGCGGGCACAAACACTACCCGCATCCCAACGTTGTTCGCACCACACCGGAGCCCAAGATCGTAACGACTCCAACAACACTTTGCAAGCGCAGCAGCACCGACTTCGCGCGTGATGCAGCTCAGTCCTTCGCGCGATCCAGGTATTCGCCCGTCGCCGGATTCACGCGAACACGCGTGCCCGACTCGACGAACTCCGGCACGTTGACGGTCACGCCGTTCTCGAGCTTGGCCGGCTTCGACGACGCGTTCTTCGTCGCGCCGCGAACCACCGGAGCAGTCTCCACGATCTCGAACACCATCGAGTTGGGAAGCTGCAGCCCGATCGGACGCCCGTTGTAATACTCGGCGATGATCTTCATGCCCGCCTGCATCCAGGGCGCGTTGTCGCCCAACGCCTCGCTGTCCATCTCCAGCTGATCGTAGTTCTGCGTATTCATGAAATGATACGAGTCTCCGCCCTGGTACAGGAACTCGAGCTCGTGTGTCTCCATGTCCGCTTTCTCGATCGTGTCCGCTGCGCGGAAGCGATGCTCGAAGTTCGATCCCGTACGCATGTTCTTGAGCTTGGCCTGCACCATCGCGCGCAAATTGCCCGGCGTATGATGCCGGAATTCGACGATGCGGCACGGATCGCCTTCGAACACGATCACCATGCCACGACGGATTTGAGTCGCAGAAAACGCCATGCAAACGACACCTTGAACTGGGGATATGCCGGGCGGCCCGGCACCTGAAATACACAAAAAACGCCGCTACAGCCTCTAAGTATAAGCTGGATAACGCCGTTGGGTCAACGACCTCCGCCGTTTTTCGATGGTAAAGCGGTGGTGGACGAAGCCAGAGCGGCGTCGAGCTCCGCGAACGTCGAGCGGAGCGCCGACCACATCGTGTTCGCGACGACACCCGAACCGGTCGAGTTGGGATGGATACCGTCGGACTGATTCAGGCTCGCGTCGCCGGCGACTCCATCCAGCAGGAATGGTAGCAGGGGCACCGAGGCGTCTCGCGCAGCCCGAACGTACGCGTCGTGAAAGCGCGCGGTATAGTCGCGCCCGAGATTCGTCGGCGCTTCCATCTGGACGAGCAGCACTTTGGCTTCAGGCTGCTCCCGGCGGATCTGGCCCACCAACGCAACGATGTTTGCGTACGTCGAGTCCGGATTGACGCCGCGCAGTCCATCATTGGCACCGACTTCCAGCACGATGGCCGACGCTGGCTGGTCGAGCACCCATCCGGCCCTCCTGAGCGCGCCCGCCGATGTTTCGCCGCTCAGTCCCGCATTCACGATGTCGATTCGGAATCCAGCCGAGTCGGCTTTGCGTTGTAGCAGTGTGGGATAGGCCTGCGCTGGATCGAGGCCCAGTCCTGCAGTGAGACTCGTGCCGAGGAACACGACGCGTGCCCGCGATGCACGGGATGGATTCAGCGCGCCAGGGAGATTCGAGGTTGCCCTACCTGCCGCGCGGTCGGTTGATTGCACAGCGGCTTCACCATTGGCGCCGCCGCGGGCACTGTTTGCGTTCTTCCCTGCTTCGGGATCGCCGGCGCAGCCCAGAATCGAGAGTGTGACGCATACGAGCACGAGGGTGCGCGTGTAGCGAGTGCGGACCCCCGGCAACTGTGCCGAGGCTCCCGGATGTTGGTGTCCCTTCAGCGTGGATTGCATGCTCGTTGCCCGCGGGTTGACCAAGGAATATCAGAGCGGCACACAGCGCCTGACGGTGCTGGCCGATGTGTCGTTCGAGATAGCACAGGGAGCGTTCGTTTCCATTGTCGGGCCGTCCGGAAGCGGAAAGACGACGCTGCTCGGACTGCTCGCCGGGCTGGATACCCCGAGTCGAGGCACCGTGACCCTCGACGGCACGGACCTCGGGTCACTGGATGAAGACAAGCGCGCAGCCCTGCGGGGCGCGAAAGTTGGGTTTGTGTTCCAGAGCTTTCAATTGATTCCCACACTCACGGCGCTGGAAAACGTTCAGGTCCCGCTGGAATTGACCGGATCGGTACCGATGGCGGAAGCCACGGCGCGCGCACGGGAGCTGCTGGGCCGAGTGGGGCTGGCCGACCGTACGCACCATTTCCCCCAGCAACTATCGGGCGGCGAACAACAGCGGGTCGCGTTGGCTCGCGCCTTCGTGAATACCCCGCGAATCCTGTTTGCCGATGAACCCACCGGCAACCTCGATGGATCCACAGGTGAGCGAATCGTCGAGCTCCTGCTCACGCTCAATCGCGAACGCGGCTGCACGATCGTGCTGGTGACACACGACGCGACGTTGGCAGCGCGTACGGGTCGGACGATTCGGCTCCGCGACGGTGCCGTCGTGGAAGACGTGCTGCACGATCACACGGCGTCGGTCCCGGCATGACGGGGAGAGCGCTGCTGCGCCTGGCGTGGCGCGAGAGCCGGACCGCCCGTCGCCGGCTCGCGTTGTATATGTCCTCGATCGCGTTCGGTGTGGCCGCACTCGTCGCGATTGATTCCTTCGCGGGCAACGCCACGAATTCCATCCGGGAGCAATCCCGCACGTTGCTCGGCGGCGACATGTCGCTTGGCACACGGGCCGCACCTCCGGCGGTCGTCGACACGCTGCTCGACTCGCTTGCCGCGGCGGGCATTCCGAACTCGCGCGTGACGACCTTCGCATCGATGGCGCTCGCCGAGCCGTCCGGGGGCACGCGGCTCGTGCAGGTGCGTTCGGTCACGCCGGGATATCCATTCTACGGCGCTATCGAAACCGTGCCGGCGAATGGGTGGTCGCGCGTGCACGACGAGCCGTGGGTGTTCGTCGACCCGTCGCTGTTGATTGCGCTCGACGCGAGCATCGGTGACTCGTTACGCCTCGGCCAGCGCAAGTTTCTCATTGCCGGCACACTTGGCAACGTGCCCGGCGATGCCGGTATCACCGCTGTCATCGGTCCTCGTGTCTATGTCTCCGACCGATGGGTGGAATCGACCGCGCTGCTGCGCCTTGGCAGTCGCGCCGAGTACGAGACGGTGTTGCGCCTGCCGGTGGAAGTCGCGAGTGGCCGCCCCGCTGCACGCTTTGCACGCGACCTGCGCCGACGAATCGATCCGCGCGCGGCTGCACTCGCAGAAGCGGCAGAGCGCCGGCAGAATGGAGGACGCGGTGGCCGAGGCGGCGGCGAGGGCGCGCCGGGCGAGGACGACGCCCCAAGCGTGATTGCCGCAGTCCGCGACACCAGCATCGCCGACACGTTGCCCACATCGAGCCTTCGCACGGACAGTGCGCGTGGCGACACGACTGCCCGAGACAGCAGCAGTCTGGCCAGCGGGCTCACGTCTACCCCTCCGCCGACACGCGTACGCATCCGCACCATCGCGGACACCGAAGAGGACTTCACCGAGTCGGTAACGCGTCTCGCCGATTTCCTGAGCATCATCGGGCTCATTGCACTGCTGCTCGGCGGCATCGGTGTCGCCAGTGGTGTCAATGCGTTCGTCTCCGCGAAGATCGACACCGTTGCGGTACTGCGCTGCCTTGGAGCGACCAGCCGGCAGATTCTGGCGCTGTACGTCGTGCAGGCGGCGGCAATGGGCTTCGTTGGTGCGACGGCCGGCGCAGCACTCGGCGTCGCGGTGCAGTTTCTACTGCCGAACGTGATCGGCGATTTCCTGCCTGTCGACGTACGCGTCGCGATCGAGACCGGGCCGGTACTGGTGGGGATCGGTACCGGAATCTGGGTGTCATTGATATTCGCGATGCGCCCCCTGCTCGCGCTGCGACGTGTTTCGCCATTGCAGGCGATCCGCCGGGATGCCGACAATGCGGCGTTGCCAAGAGAGTGGAAAGACCCTGCCCGGCTCACGGTAGATGTGCTGCTGGTGTCGAGCCTCATCGGCATCATCCTGTGTCGTATCGGAGACGTGCGCAACGGGTTGTTCATCGCGGGCGGCATCGCCGGCGCAGTGCTGGTGCTCTGGATCGCCGCAACGGCACTGATCGCAATCGCACGGCGCAGTGCACGCCCGTCGTGGCCATTCGAGCTGCGACAGGGCGTCGCCAACCTGCATCGTCCGGCCAATCAGACGCGAGCCGTCACGCTCGCGCTCGGCTTCGGCGCATTCCTGCTCAGCACTGTCTATCTCGTGCAGGCGAATCTGCTGGGCCGAGTCACGGCAACGGCGGAGACGGCAGCCGGAAATCTTTTGTTCTTCGACGTGCAGGATAATCAGGCCGCGCCGCTCGATTCGATGCTCCGCGCGCAGCGGGTCGACGTTGTCCAGCAGACACCGATCGTCACGATGCGCGTCGACGCCATCAACGGCCGCAGTGTGACGTCGATCATGGCCGACACGGCCAGGCGCCGAGGTGGCTGGGCCCTGCGCCGCGAGTTTCGGTCGACCTATCGCGAGAAGATCGTGGCATCCGAGCAGCTCGTCGCCGGTGCGTGGTTCGCCGACAGCGCAACTCGCGCAGCGCAGCGCAGAGCCGATCCCAATGCGCCATTTCCCGCATCGTTCGAGCAGGATGTCGCGACGGAACTCGGTGTCGGAATTGGCGACACAGTGACGTGGAACGTACAGGGTGTTCCGGTGCGCACGATCGTGGCCAACCTGCGCACGGTGAACTGGGCACGGTTCGAGGCGAATTTCTTCGTGGTGTTCGCGCCGGAGGCGCTTCGCCGAGCGCCGCAACAGTTCGTGGTCGTGGCGAATGTCGCGTCGAGCGAAACGTTGGCGACGATTCAGCGCGATGCAGTGCGCCAGTTTCCGAATGTATCCAGCCTCGACCTCACGCTGGTGCGCAAGACCATCGACTCGATCGTCTAGAAAGTCACGCTGGCCATCCGCTTCCTTGGCCTGTTCTCGCTGGCAATGGGCGTGCCCGTGCTCTTCAGCGCGGTCGCAGCGACGCGGCGTGCGCGTTTGCGCGAGGGGGTCTTGCTGCGTACACTCGGCGCGTCCCGCGCGCAGGTCGCTCGCGTCCTGCTCGCAGAATACGGTGCCCTGGGTGCACTCGGTGCGCTGACGGGGATGGTGCTCGCATTCGCGGGCGCGTGGGGTCTATCGCGGTTCGTATTCGAGGACCCGTTCGAACTTGCGATCGGCGCCGCCTTCGTGATCGCGGGTGGGATGCTGCTGCTCACGATGGCGATCGGGCTCCTGACGAGCCGCGACGTCTACCGCGAAACGCCGATGGCGGCGATTCGCGAAGCTTAGGCGGGAACTGCCTTCCGCGGATACGAACTGAAACGGCGCGGAAACGCGCGGATTCGTACGGTGAAAATGAAAGGACGACATCGCTGCAGCGAATGTCGTCCTTTCTTGTTGTGGGGCTCCGCTCTGGCCCCAGCCCCCGCGTGCAGTTCACAAAGAAACATGCGTCAGCCACGTGCACCATCTACCCGTCGCGCGTGCCGCAAGATCAAGTGGTTTCCCTTTTGATCAGCTCGTATCCGCGGAAAGCAGTTCACTGTTCTCCGATCTGCAAGACGCTAACGGCGCCCAACCGGTCCGAATGCCTGCGGCACGCCGTCCCGCAGGCTGATCCACACGCGCGAACCTGCGAGTGCGCGAAGACGCGCGGGAGTGCTGGCGAGACGCTGTCGTCCCGACCCGTCAGAGAGCGTGACCGTCCACCCACCACCGGCTTCCTCGAGCCGACCGTCGACAGATGGCACTCCGTCGACCGCCCGAACGAAGTAGTCGGCGACGACGACGTCGCGCCCCGTGACTTTCACCCCGCGTACGACGACTTCCGCACCTTCCAGCTCCACGAGACCACTGGTCGCCATCCCGCTCAGCGTGATCATGGCGCCTCGCGCGTCGCGGAGCATTGCCTGCTGTGCGGGAGATGTTCCCACCAGCGCGATCACCCCGCGCACGGTGTCCCCTCGGCTTCTCGTCGTGCCTTCGACCGGTGCGTACAAACGGCGCGCCTCCGCTTTCGCCATCGAGTCACCGCGTGCCTGGGCACGCTTCGACAGCCCAACGCCCGGATCGATCAGCC
>DASQZA010000320.1:0-2112 GCA_035638935.1 Gemmatimonas sp.
TCGTTGTCCGCCATGCCGATCATCACCACGATGCCGATCATCGAGACGGCGTTGAGCGATTGGCCGGTCGCCCAGAGGAATATGATCGCGCCGGCGCCGGCCAACGGAACGGTCAGCATGACGACGAGCGGGATCGTGAAGCTCGCGAACTCACCGGCCAGCACGAGAAACATGAGCACGGAGGCCAGCACCAATACGAGTGTCAGCTCATCCGTCGTGCGCTTGCGTTCCGCATCGGCACCGGCGACTCGCCATGTTGCATCGACTGGCGTGGCGAGGGTGGCCATGCGCGCCGCGACGTCCTGCGTCGCCCGTGCAGTGCCACCGGTTTCGACAAGCGCTTCCACGATCGCGACCGGGCGTTGATCGACGCGCACGACTTCGAGCGGCGCGCGACGCTCGCGTACTTCCACGAACTGGCCAACCGGCACACCGCGCACCGGTGTGGCGAGCGCGGTCGCAAGGTCCTCGTTGCCCGCACCGGCGTAACGAACCGTGATGGGTGTACGGCGATCGGTCTCGCGCAGTTCGCTCGCCGCAACACCGCCGAGTGCACCCGACAGCGCACCCGCGACCTGTTGTGGTGTCACGCCGCGCTGCGCGAGGCGTTCGCGAACCAGCGACATCTCGACCAGCGGTTGTGTGGCGGCGTAGGCATCGCGCACGTCCGAGAGCGACGACAAGCTCCGCAGCGAGCCGCGGACCGTGTCCGCCCATCGTTGCGACTCCGCCAGCGTCGGTGCGGACAGTTCGACACGCACGAGCCGGCCCTCGCGCCCAATGAGCGACCCGAACTCCGACTGCCCCGCGAGGTCGATGGCAAGCGCACCCCGCGCGAGGTCAGGCAGTGCTGCCCGCAGTTTCGCCGCGAACTCCGCCGCGTCACCGCCACCGGGGACCGGTACGATGAGCTGCGCGGATGCACTCGATCCCGGGTCGGCCCCCGCGAGAATCTCTTCGTCGGTCGCCTTGCCGACCCGCGCGTAGATCCCGGTGGCACCGAGGCCCTGCGCTGCTGCTTCGACGCGTGCGACCTGTGCTGCGGTCGTCTCGATGCTGGTGCCCTCCGGCAATTGCACCTGCGCGACAAGCGAACCTTCGTCGACCCTCGGCAGGATCTCCTTGGGCAGCTGCCAGATCATCGCGACCGTCACCACGAGCACGACGCCCGCGATTGCGAACACGACGCCCGCATGCCGGAGCGACCAGACCATGCCGAGTTCATACCAGGTCGAGAGCGTGCGTCCCAACGCATCGAGGCGCCGGCCAATCGCGCTTGACGACGCCTGCACTGTTACGATGCGCTGCGCCGGTTGAAGCGCTGCGTCCGAGCGCGCAGCCTTCCGGCGTCGGCCGACGGTCATCACGGGCATGAGCGTCAGCGACAGCAGCAGTGAAGCCGCCACCGTCGTCACGACACTGAGCGACAGATCGCGAAAAAGGGCCGCTGCCAGCCCGCGCACGAACACGATGGGGCCAAAGACGAGCACCGTCGTGAGCGTACCCGCAAACAGGGGAGCGGCCACCTCGTCAGTGCCTGCGACCGCTGCTTGCACGAGCGGCATGCCCTTATCACGCCGGCGCCTGACCGATTCCGCGACCACGATGGCCGTGTCGACCAGCAGCCCCGTGCCCAACGCAAGCCCGCCCAACGAGAGCACGTTGATGGATACGTCGAGTGCCTGCAGGCCGACGAGCGCAACCAGCACGGAGAGCGGCACCACGAGGCCGATCGCCAGCGACATGCGCCAATCACGCAGGAACACCAGGATCACGAGCAGCGACATGATGCCGCCTGCAACGATTTCCTGCCCAAGGTTGCTGAGCGCATCGACGACGAAGTCGGCCTGTGCCGCGACCACGGTCATCCTGACAGCCGGAAACTCACCTTCGAGCTGCGAAACGGCCTCACGCATGCGTTGGGTGACTGCCACCGTGTTCGCGCCCGCATCCTTGTATACCACGAGTCCGACAGCTTCCAAACCGTCGAGGCGTGTGAGCGTGCGCGGATCCGCGAGGCCGAGCCGTACCGTGCCGACATCGCGCAGAGTGAGGCCCGCACCGGGCATTCCGATCGGCGTCGCAAGGACTTCTGACGGCGTGCGAAATTCC
>DASQZA010000321.1:0-22249 GCA_035638935.1 Gemmatimonas sp.
GTTCGTGGATGTCGCGTGTGGCACTCGTGAACGGGAGCTGATTCCACACGGTGCCGGCCTGCTGGCGGACAGCGAAGTCCAGACCGCGCGCGAAGTGCAGCACGCCCGCCAGCACGGTGTCCGCCATCGGCTCCGCATAGACACCCGCGCTGTTGGTGAGCGTGATGTCGCTCGCGCGCAGTGCCGGCGTGATGGAGTTTCCGACGCCAGCGGATGCGCTATGCGCCCACCGCAAGCGCGGCGCGTGCCCCACCAGCGGTGCGGGAACACCGAAACCGAAGTACGCCTCGGCCAACGCGACGGCATGAACGGTCTCGTCGCTCACGGTATTCGTGCCATCACCCGAGGAGACAGTTGGCGCGGAGATCACCACCGTCTCCCAACCCTCGGGCGTACTCGCAGTCAGCCGCTCGCGCGCCCAGTCAGGCAGGCGTTGATGCGGCGCGCTGCTCATCAGGTCGACGACAAGACGTCTCACCCGTTGGCTGCCCACAGCTGTCACGCGACGGGCGTAGTGACTGTTGCAGCAGCTGGCGCGGCAGCCAGTGGAGCCGGTGTGTTCAGGCCCATGCGGTCCCGCGTCTCGTCGATGGTGGCACGAGCGAGCGAGCGCGCAGCGCGTGCACCGTCGGCCAGCGCATCGCGCACGCGGTCCGGGTCCGCGTCGAGTGCACGGGCGCGTTCCTGAATCGGTGTGAGTTCACGCATGACACCTTCGAGCAACACTTTCTTGCAGTCCATGCATCCCCACCCCGCCGTACTGCACTGCACTGCCACGTGATCGACCGTCTCGGGCGGATTGAACGCCTTGTGCAGCTGGAAGATGTTGCACACTTCCGGACGCCCCGGATCGGTGCGGCGCACGCGCTGCGGATCGGTCATCGCCGGTCGCAGTTTCGCCCAGATCTCCGCTTCGCTCTCGAGCAAACCGACGGTATTGCCCAGCGATTTGGACATCTTCGTGCCGCCATCGAGGCCCATGATGCGTCGCGTGGGCGTGAGCAGCGGCTTGGGTTCCGGAAAGAAGCCCTCGCCGAATCGTGCGTTCCACTTCCGTGCCGCGTCTCGCGCGAGCTCGAGATGTTGCACCTGATCCTCGCCGACGGGTACGGCATCCGCGCGATAGAGCAGAATGTCTGCGGCCTGCAGCACGGGATACATGAGCAGTCCGGCCGGGATGCTCTCCATCTTGCCGGACTTGTCCTTGAACTGGGTCTGCCGCTCGAGATCGCCCAGCGGGACGAGCGTGGTGAAGATCCACCCCAACTCGGTGTGCTCCGGGACATCGCTCTGCATGAAGAGCGTGGCCTTCGACGGATCGATGCCGGCGGCGAGCAGCGACTTGGCCATTTCCCACCGTCGGCTCCGCAGCACCGCCGGATCGTAGTTGCCGGTAATCGCGTGGTAATCCACGACGCAGAAGAGCGCGCCAGGATGCAGCGACTGCAACGCGACCCAGTTCTGGACGGCGCCGAGGTAATTTCCGATGTGCAGCTCGCCCGAGGGCTGGATGCCGCTGAAGATCCGTGACATGCCCAAACGTAACCGCCCGGCTGCCGCGGTTCACGCCTCCGAACCGCGCGGCTGCCGCGGTTCACGCCTCCGATCACGCCTCACCCGTTTCCCGTGCAACCGTCGCCATCCGATCTCGCATTCTGGCTCGATGCTGCCCGCCGTGCGGCGAGCGAGGCCGCGGCATTCATCGCGGAACGATCCCGCACCCGTCATGAAATCTTGTGGGTGGAGAAGGCGGCCACGGACTTCGTCAGTGCGGTCGACATCGGTGCGGAGGAACGCATCCGCGCATCGCTGCTCGCGTCGATCCCGGAGCTGCGCATCGTGGGTGAGGAGCTCGGGCCCGACGGCGACACGGGCACGGGACTGACGGCCATCGTCGACCCGCTCGACGGCACGTCCAACTTCCTCCATGGCTACCCGTCGTACTGCGTGTCGATCGGGATCGCGATCGACGGGGTGCCGGTGGTGGGAGTCATCAACGATGTGGCGCGCGGCGGCGAGTACACGGCAACGGCCGGTGGCGGCGCGTTCGTCGACGGGGTCCCGATGCGAGTGAGCACGACGTCACGCACGACACGCGCGCTGGTCGGCACAGGCTTCCCGTTCAAGTCGGAGGAAGGCGTGCGCCAGTACCTGGGGCAACTCCAGCGCCTGATCCCCCAGGTGTCAGGCATGCGCCGCTGCGGTGCCGCAGCACTCGACCTCTGCGACCTGGCGCGCGGCCGCTTCGACGCCTTCTGGGAAATGAGCCTGGCGCCATGGGACGTCGCCGCGGGCATCCTGCTGGTGCGCGAAGCAGGCGGCATCGTTACGGACATGAATGGCGAGCCGGCACCGCTGAAGTTCGGTCCGATCATCGCGACGAACGGGGTGCTGCACGAGTGGTTTATTGGCGAGTTGCAAGGATAGCGGCTTCTCCCTGATAGCAGCAGCAATCGCATCTCGCGCGGACAGTTGCGGCGCGCTGAGCAGAGTAAACAACCTTCACGCGGAGGCGCGGAGAACAGCCGCGGAGGCGCGGAGGTCGGGCATACGGCAAGACACGAGTCGTTCACTTTTCATGATTGAGGGAGTCCGTCGCATGTCACGGAGCCACCACTCAAAAAAGGTCGCTACGCCGAACTCGCCGGAGCCAACCCTCCGCGCCTTCGTGGCTGTTCTCCGCGCCTCCGCGTGAAAGCTGTTTATCCTGTGCAGCGCGCCGCAACTTTCCGCGTGAACCGCGCCTGCTTCTGCAATAGCTTTTGACGCACCCGTCGGTTCTCGCCATCGCTGCCAATCAGCCAATCCGCCGCTCATGATCGAGTGCGTCCCCAACTTCTCCGAAGGCCGCGACCCTGCCGTCATTGCAGCCATTCGTGATGCAATCGCCGGGACAGACGGGGCGCACGTGCTCGACGTGTCGAGCGATCCTTCGCACAACCGCACCGTCATCACGTTTGTCGCGTCGCGTGCCGCCGCCGTGCCCGCAGCGCTTGCCGCCATGCGCGTTGCACGTGACCGCATCGACCTGACCGTGCACCAGGGTGAGCACCCACGCATCGGCGCCACCGACGTCGTGCCGTTCATACCGCTCGATGGCGCCACCATGATCGATTGCATCGCGCTGGCGAAGGATCTCGGCCAGCGCGCCTTCACGGAACTCGGCATCCCCGTGTACCTCTACGAGCGTGCCGCGACGGCACCTGCGCGTGAGAACCTCGCCGACGTGCGCCGCGGTCAGTTCGAGGGCCTGCGCGACGAAGTGCGCGTCAATCCCGCCCGGCGCCCCGATTATGGTGAAGCTGAAATCCACCCGACGGCCGGTGCCACCGCCGTCGGCGCACGGCCGTTCCTCGTCGCCTACAACGTCTACCTCGGCGACAAGTCGAACCTCGACGTGGCAAAGGCCGTGGCGAAGGCCGTTCGCGGCAGCAGTGGTGGCCTCAAGTTCGTGAAAGGGCTGGGCATGGAAGTCGATGGGCAGGCGCAGGTGTCGATGAATCTCGTCGACACCGAAGCGACGCCGCTGCATCGCGTCTTCGAGATCGTACGCAACGAAGCCGCGGCACATGGCGTGACGCCCACATGGAGCGAGATCGTTGGCCTCGTGCCGGAGCGCGTACTGCTCGACGCCGGTGCTCGGCATATCATGCTGCGGCATTTCTCGAAGAGCATGATCCTCGAGCATCGCGTGCGCGAAAGCGTTGCAGGAGGCGAAGCGCTCGATGCGTTCGTCGGTCGCGTGGCATCGCCGGTTCCGACACCGGGTGGCGGTAGTGTTGCCGCATTGGCCGGTGCACTCGCGGCCGCGCTGGCGGGCATGGTGGCTGGCCTCACGGTCGGCAAGAAGAAGTACGCGGCGGCCGAAGCCGAGATGGGCGAGATCGCCATCAAGGCAAGCGAGTATCGCAACCTGCTGCAGCGCTACGTCCAGCTCGATGCCGACTCGTATGAGGCGGTGCGCACGGCCTACGCGATGCCGAAGGAACCGGAAGATGCAGCCACGGCCCGCGCCGCTGCGGTCAAGGAGGCGCTGCTGGGCGCGACGCGGGTACCACTCGAGAGCGCGCAACTTGCCGCAAAGGTCGCCGACCTGGCAGCAGCCGTCGCCGAACGTGGCAACACCAATGCGGCGAGCGATGCGGCAGTCGCCGGCCTGATGGCGGAAGCCGCGTGCAAGGGCGCTGCGCTCAATGTGAAGATCAACGTCGCGTCATTCGACTCGGCCGATGCGGCGGCTGGCGCTGAGCTGCTGCAACAAGCCAACGCTGCCGTCGCCATCGCATCTGCCGCCGCCGTGCGAGCTGTCAGCGCCGCCGATGCATCGATCGTTGCATCGGCGGGCTGACAAACAGTGTACTGGCCTACCTGACTACTTGCTCCAGGGCGGCGTGATGGCGTTCATGCGCGCGTACGCGATCGCCTGACCCAGGTGCTCGTGCAGGTGCGTCGTGGTGGCAATCCACAGGTCCTGCCCGGCCATCTGCTGTCCGAAGAAGCTCACATTCGTCGTCATGCTCGCCGCAGTCGCCTTGCCCATCACGCCCGACATGTGCGCAAACGAGCGGTCGAGCTCCGCGATGACCGAGTCGCGCGACAGTGCGCGCTTCTCGAACGTCTCGGCCGTCTTGTAGTCCTTCGCGTTTATCCTGGTTGCTGCCGGCGCAGGCGCACCCGCCATCGCAGGCAACATGTAGTTCTCCGACGCGACATGCATCATCACTTCGCGCACCGTGCGCACGCCCGGCGCCGGTCGCCAGTCGTACTTGTTGGCCGGTATCGCCTTCGCGAGGTCGACCATCTTCTTGTGCACACCGCCGACATCGCGCATCAGCGACGCCATGACCGGGGGAGTCGACGACGATGCACCCTTGGGCGCTTGCGCCCGCGCGGCAGGAGCCACCACCAGCATCATGCCGAGCGCAAATCCAGCAATTGGGGAATGCGAAATCATGAGTCGTCCTCTGTGGAGGTAGAAACGAACAGTGCCTGAATCGAACGTCGATTCAGGCACTCCGCAATCTGCCGTTCCGCTTCTGCAGTTCCGCTTCCGCAGTTCCGCTTCCGCCGTTCCGCTTCCGCCGTTCCGCCTCTGCCGTTCCGCCTCTGCCGTTCCGCTTCATTCTCCCGTAAGGATTCTCGGCCCCGCATCCGTAATCGCCACCGTGTGCTCGAAGTGCGCCGACCGTTTCCCGTCCTGCGTCACCACCGTCCACTTGTCGCTCAGCGTACGAGTCTTGGCGGTACCGACGTTCACCATCGGCTCGATCGCGATGGTCAATCCCGACACCAGTCGCTTGCCACGCTTCGGCTTGCCGTAGTTCGGGATCTGCAGCTCCTCGTGCGGCGAGAAGCCGACACCGTGCCCGACGAGCTCGCGCACGATGGAGAATCCCTCGGCTTCCACCAGCGTCTGGATCGCGGCACCGATGTCGCCGACATGATTGTCCGGCGTGGCGGCGGCAATGCCTGCGTCGAGCGCACGCTGCGTCACGTCGAGCAGCCGTTGCGTCGTCTCGTCGACGGCGCCGACCGGGACGGTGATCGCCGAGTCGGTATACATGCCGTCGAGCTTCACGCCGAAGTCGAGCGAGACGATGTCGCCCTCTTGCAGGATGCGCTTCCTGGAGGGGATGCCGTGCACGATCTCCTCGTTGATGGAGATGCACGCGCTGCCGGGAAAGCCGTACAGTCCCTTGAACGCCGGCTCGGCGCCCTTGTGCGACCGGATGAACGCTTCACCGATCGCATCGATCTCGAACGTGCTGATGCCCGGTCGCACGGCCTCCCGCATCTGTTGCAGGGTCGCATGCAGGATCTTGCCACCACGCGCCATGATGTCGATCTCACGCGGCGACTTGAGCTGCGTGGCGGGCGCCGAACTTGTCACGTGACCTTCCGGATGCGTGCCAGAAACGCTGGCACTCAGGCCGCTTTGGCCTTCAATGCCTGGAGTGCCGCAATGGCGCGCTCTTCGACTTCCGCGAGCGTCCCAAGGGCGTTGATGTGCGCCAGCCGGCTGCCGTTGTCCTCATACCACTCGATGACGGGTGCCGTCTGGTCGCGATAGACCTGCAGACGCTTGCGCACCGCGTCCGGCTCGTCGTCCGCGCGGCGCACCAGCGAGCCGCCATCGGGCGGAACTTCGTTGCACTTCTCGCCGGGTTCACGGCCGAAGAACGACTTCTGGCAGGCGTCGCACGTCGTGCGGCCACTGAGGCGCCGCACGAGCTCATCCTCCGCAATGTCGAACAGCAGCACCGCGTCGACCCGGCGGCCCAGATCCGAGAGCATGGTGCTCAGACCTTCAGCCTGCGGAGTCGTGCGCACCACACCATCGAGAATCACGCCGTTCGCCGCGGTCGGCGCTGCGAGCGCTTCCTTCATGATCCCCATGATCACGCTGTCGGGCACGAGGTCGCCGCGGTTCATTGCGGCCTTCGCCTCGAGCCCGAGCGGCGTGCCATCGCGGACTGCTGCACGTAACACGTCGCCCGTCGCGATCTTCGGAACACCAAGGCGAGCTGCAAGCAGCTCGCCTTGTGTGCCCTTCCCCGCGCCTGGCGGTCCAAGCAGGACGATCACCATTCGATTGACTGCTCCGGAACTGGTCGGGAGGGAGTGCTCAGAAGCCGGATTGCGTCTGCCGGCCCATGCGGCGAACGCGACCCTTCTTCATGAATCCGTCGTACTTCCGAAGCAGCAGGTGCTGCTGCATCTGCGCCATCGTATCCAGCGCCACACCGACCACGATCAGCAGCGACGTGCCACCGAACGCGAACGGAACGTTGACGATCAGAGCGATGACGCTCGGAATGAGCGCGATGAACGTGAGGAACAGCGCGCCCGGCAAGGTGATACGCTCGACGATCTGCTCGATGTACTCCGCCGTCTTCGCGCCCGGCTTGATGCCCGGCACGAATCCGCCCTGCTTCTTCAGGTTCTCGGCCAGGTCGACCGGATTGAAGATGATGGACGTGTAGAAGTACGTGAACAGGATGATCAATACCGCTTGCACGACGAAGAACAGCCAGGGGCTCGGGCCCGCGGGGTTGAACATCTCCGCCCACTCCTGCGCCCGTGCATTGCCGCTGAACTGCGCCAGCATGCCGGGAATCACGATGACCGACTGCGCGAAGATGATCGGCATCACGCCCGCGGTGTTGATGCGGAGCGGGATGAAGTTGCGCGCGGCTTCACGCTGCCGGCCACGCGCCATCGTGCGCTGCGGGATCTGGATGAGGACGCGTCGCGCGGCGACGGTAATGGCGACGACACCCGCCACCACGCCGACCATGACGATGCCGAGCACCACGAGCGAAAGCGGCGATACGGCGTTCGTGCTGATGTAACCGAACGTCTGGATGATCGCGGGCCACATGCCCTGCACGATCGAGAAGAAGATGATGAGCGACGCGCCGTTGCCGAGGCCGCGCTCCGTGATCTGCTCACCGAGCCACATCACGAAGATGGCGCCGATGGTCAGGATGAGCATCATCTGCGTGATGAAGCCTGCACCCGGACGCGAGACCGCACCGGCGAGCGACGACGTGAACAGGGCGAAGCCGTACGCCTGCACGAGTGCCAGCACCACCGTCAGGTAGCGCGTGTACTGCGTGAGCTTCTTCCGGCCTTCTTCGTCCTTCTGCATCTTGTCGACGGACGGCAGGACTGCGCCGCCGATCTGCACGAAGATGCTGGCTGAGATGTAGGGCATGATGCCAAGCGCGAAGACCGTGGCCTTGGACAGGCCACCGCCGACGAACATGTCATAGAGACCGAGCAGACCGCCGCCCTGGCCCTGACGGGCAAAGAAGTCGGTCAGCGCCTGCACGTCGATGCCAGGCGCTGTGATGTGCGCACCGATACGGTAGACCACCAGACACAGGAACGTGAAGGTGATCTTCTGCCAGAGTTCCGGCGTCCGATAGATGTTGGTCGCTGCCTGAACGGCGGCGTTGTTCTCTTGCGCCATGAGCGCGGAACTCCCTGGGAGTGGAGTGCTTAGGCGTCGACGCGGCCACCGGCCGCTTCGATTTTCGCCTTCGCCGATGCGCTGACCTTGACGCCGCGCACCGTGAAGGCACGAGGAACGTCACCGTTCGCGAGCAGCTTGGCTGGCGCATGGCCGGCGCGGATGAGTCCCGCGGCGACCAAAGTATCCGTCGTCACTTCATCGCCCGAGACGGCGGCGAGGGCATCGAGACGCACGACCTGCGCAAACTCCTTGAACGGGTTCGTGAACCCGCGCTTCGGAATACGGCGCGTGATCGGCATCTGGCCGCCTTCGAAGTGCGGCTTGCCGCCACCGGGACCGCCATGGCCGGACCGCGCCATGGAACCCTTGTGACCCTTGCCGGACGTCTTGCCGGTGCCCGAACCCGGGCCGCGGCCGATACGCTTGCGGTTGCGATGCGATCCCGGGGCCGGCTGCAGGTTGTGCAGGCCGATGTGCCCGATCTCTGTCTGATTGCTGGACATAGCCACTTAACCCTCCACCGGCGTCACCGACACCAGGTGACGAACCTTCTTCAGCATGCCGCGCAGCGACGGGGAGTCCTGCTGCACGACAGTCGCCTGATGATGCCGCAGGCCGATTGCCCGAAGCGTGAGACCCATCGTGGCCGAATGGCCGATGGCACTGCGGACCTGCGTGATCTGGAGCTTGCCGGCACCGGCCTTCTCGAGCTTCGGCGTGGTGGCCGGGCCCTTGGACGGATGCCAGACGAATGTACGCGGCATGGTTACCCTACCTCGACGGCCGCCATGGCCGCCTTGCGAGGATCAATGGCCGTCGAACGCGACTTCGCGCGCGACCGATATCCGATCTGGCCGACTTCCACGCCACGTTCCTTCGCGGCCTGTTCGACGGTTATCAGGTGCTGCAGGCCGTCGAGCGCCGCGAGCACCATGTTATGCGGGTTCGTGCTGCCGAGCGACTTCGTGAGAATGTCGTGAATGCCACAGCACTCGAGCACTGCGCGCACGGCACCACCGGCGATCACACCGGCACCCGGCGCGGCGGGCTTCATGAGCACCTTGCCTGCGCCATGCTTGCCGACGATCTCGTGCGGGATCGTGCTGCCCGTGAGCGGGATGGAGACCATGTTGCGACGGGCGGCTTCGACGGCCTTGCGGACCGCTTCCGACACTTCGTTCGCCTTGCCGGTGGCAAAGCCGACCTTGCCCTGCCCATCGCCCACCGCGACCAACGCGTTGAACGAGAAACGACGGCCACCCTTCACGACCTTCGCGACGCGGTTGATCGCGATCACGTTTTCTACCAGGTCGCTCTGTTCGCGCTCCTGGCTTGGTCCGCCACGGCCGCCGTCACGGCCACCACGGCCATCACGTCCGCCGCCGCCCGGGCCACCACCTTCGCCGCCGGGACCACGTCCACGGCCACCACCACCACCGGGGCCACCACCCGGGCCGCCGGGACCACGGCCACCGCCGGGACCTCCGCGACCACCGCCGGGACCACCACGACCGCCACGCCCACCCGGACCGCCACCGCTACGTGCACTGCCGCCACCCGTGCGCGCGCCGCCCGTTGGGGCTCCACCCTGACTCGATGCGTTTGCCATGTTAGAACTCCAGGCCTCCCTCACGGGCGCCATCGGCCACAGCCTTCACTCGGCCGTGATACTGGTATCCGGCACGGTCGAAGACGACCTTGGCGATGCCGGCGGCCTTCGCTTTTTCGGCAACCGACTTGCCGACAGCGAGTGCGCGTTCCGACTTCGTGCCTTCCATGCCTTCGCTTCCGACCGTCATCAGCGTGCGCTGCGAGATGTCGTCCACGATCTGCGCGTAGATGTGCTTGAGCGAGCGGAACACGACGAGGCGCGGACGCTCCGTGGTGCCGTTCACTGCCTTGCGCACACGAAGGTGGCGGCGCTTGCGCCGCTCTGCCGTCGTGCGAGGAATCGCGATCTTGGCCATTACTTGCCTCCCGCCTTACCGGCCTTGCGGCGAACGACTTCGCCCTGATACTTGACGCCCTTGCCCTTGTAAGGCTCCGGCTTGCGGAAGCTGCGAATCTCTGCGGCCACCTGGCCGACGAGCTCCTTGCTGGCACCGTCGATGATGACCGTCGTCGGATTCGGCGTCTTGATGTTGACGCCGGCCGGTGTCTTGTACTCGATGGTGTGCGAGAAGCCGAGCGACAGCAGCACGCCGTACGGCTTGAGCTCGGCCTTGTAGCCGACACCCGAGATCTCGAGCGTCTTCGTGAAGCCCTTGCTCACGCCCTCGACCATGTTCGCCACGAGCGTGCGCGACAGGCCGTGCAGCGCCTTGTGACGCTCCTCGTCCGACGGACGCTTCACGAGGATCTCGCCATTCTCCATCACCACTTCCATCTCGGGGTGCAGCGTCCGCGCGAGTTCGCCCTTCGGGCCCTTCGCGGTGACGGCACTTCCCTTGACGGTAAAATCCACTCCGGCCGGAACCGGGATCGGGCGCTTGCCGATACGTGACATGTCGGCGTCTCCTTACCAGATGAGGGCGAGCAACTCGCCCCCGGTGTTGGATGCACGCGCCGTGCGATCCGACATGATGCCCTTGCTGGTGCTCAGGATTGCCATGCCGAGGCCATTACGCACCCGGGGAATCTCCTTCGAACCGACGTAGCGACGCAGGCCGGGCGTGGACACGCGCTTCGCTTCGCGGATGACCGACTGGCCTCCGTGCGCGTACTTGAGGATGACGCGGAGGACGGGGAACCCATCCTCGATTTCGACGGTGCGGTAATCCTGGATGTAGTGGTTCTCCTTCAGGATTCGCGCGATCTCGATCTTCATCTTCGAGACGGGCATGTCGACGCGGCGGTGCTTGGACGCGCATGCATTACGCAAGCGGGTCAGCATGTCGGCGATTGGATCGTTCAGACTCATGCGTGAATGATACTCCTATGGTATCCGGGTCGCCCGGACCTGTAGGAAGTGAATTAAGGGAGACGCTGAGAATTGCTTCTCAGCGTCTCATTACCAGCCCGCCTTGCGCTACCAGCTCGCCTTGCGCACGCCCGGGATGAACCCGTTCAGCGCCATGTCGCGCAGCGCAATGCGGCTCAGGCCGAAGTGGCGCAGGAAGCCACGCGGCCGTCCGCTCATCGCGCAGCGGTTGCGGATGCGCGTCGCCGACGAGTTGCGCGGGAGACGGGCCAACGCGTTCACCGCGTCGCGCTTCTCTTCGTCGCTGCTCTTCACGCTCGCGATCACGGCCTTGAGCGTTGCACGCTTGGCCGCATACCGCTGCACGATTTCCTTGCGCTCTTCGTTCTTGACGGTCTTGCTCGTCTTTGCCATCGTCTCGGTCGGTGTCGGTTATGCGGCCGCAGCGGCGGCTTCCGCCGGCTGCGGAGACTTCGGAATCACGGGCTTGTCGTCGCCACGGAACGGCATGCCGAGCTTATGCAGCAGCGCCATGGCGTGCGCATCCTTCTGCGCGGTCGTCACGAACGTGATGTCCATGCCATGGATCGACTCGACCTGCTCGTAGTTGATCTCCGGGAAGATCATCTGCTCCTTGATGCCGAGCGTGTAGTTGCCACGGCCGTCGAACGACTTCGTGCCGAGGCCGCGGAAGTCGCGGATACGGGGCACGGCGATCGTCACGAAACGGTCGAGGAACTCCCACATCTTGGCGCCGCGCATCGTCACCGACGCGCCGATCTCCTGGCCTTCACGGAGACCGAAGTTCGACACGGCCTTCTTCGCCTTGCGCCGCACCGGCTTCTGGCCGGTGATGAGCGCGAGCTCCTCGACCACCACGTCGAGCAGCTTCGGCTGCTTGGCCGCTTCGCCCACGCCGCAGTTGATCACGATCTTCTCGATCGTCGGGATCTCATGCACGTTGGTGAAGCCGAACTGCGTCGCGAGGGCATCGCGGACGGTCTGCTCGTAATACGTCTTGAGGCGCGGAGCGGCTGCCGCGAGTGCGGCGCCGGCATGGTCGCGCTTCGTGAAGTCGACGGCCTGGCGGGCGCCTGTGCCCTTGCCTGCCGTCTTGCCACCCTTCGGTGCGGCACCCTTCGGCGCGCCGGCGCCCTTGGAGGCGCCCGCCTTGCCGCCGGACTTCGCACCGGCCTTCCCACCCTTGCCGCCAGCCTTTGCGCCAGCCTTGTCCTTCGTCGCCATCGTCTATGCTCCGGTTGTCAGCGACGCTTAGCGCGCGCGGGAAATGACTTCGCCGCTCTTCACGCCGACACGTTCCTTGGTGCCGTCGGCATCGATGCGCTTCTTCGTGCGCGTCGGCTTGCCGGTCTTTGCGTCGAGCAACATCACGTTCGACGCGTGGAACGGGGCGGCCATCTCGATGATGCCGCTCTGCTCCTCGGGCCGACGGGCCTTGCGGTGCTTCTTCACGATGTTGATGCCGTCGACCTTGATGCGGCCCGTCTTGGGGTACACCTGAAGGACCTTCCCTTCCTTCCCCTTGTCGTCGCCGCGCATCACGCGCACGGTATCACCCTTCGTCACGTGGATCGCTTCCCGCGACGCCTTTACGGCGTGGCGGAGCGCGCCGAGGCGCTGCCCGCGATCCGTCTTGTAGTACACGTTCTTGCGCATCTCAGAGCACCTCGGGCGCCAGCGACACGATCTTCATGTAACGCTTCTCGCGGAGCTCGCGCGCCACGGGACCGAAGATACGCGTGGCCTTTGGCTCGCCGTTGTCGTTGATGATCACGACGGCGTTCTCGTCGAAGCGGATGTAGCTGCCGTCCTTCCGCCGCGTCTCCTTCACCGTGCGCACCACCACGGCCTTCGCGACGTCGGACTTCTTCACGGTGCCGTTCGGAAGCGCATCCTTCACCGCCACGATGACCCGGTCACCCAGGCCCGCATAGCGACGGCGCGTGCCGCCGAGCACGCGGATCACCAGGGCGCGCTTGGCGCCGCTGTTGTCCGCAACCTTCACCATCGATTCTTGCTGGATCATATCCCGGGCCCCTTAGCGCGCGCGCTCGACGATCTCGACCAGGCGCCACCGCTTGTCCTTTGACAAGGGCCGGGTCTCCATGATGCGCACCGTGTCGCCAAGCTTCGCCGAGTTCTCCTCGTCGTGAGCCTTCAGACGCGCCGTGCGCGTTACCATCTTGCCGTACGTGGGGTGCGGCATGCGACGATCGATGCGCACCACGACGGTCTTGTCCATCTTGTCGCTCACGACCTGCCCGATACGCGTCTTGCGCGCGGTGCGGTCGAGTTCTTCAGCGCTGCTCGCAGCGTCCGTAGCGTTCTGCATGTTTGCCATCGTTCAGATAACCGGTTAGCGGCCGCGGGCCTTGGTGGCCTTCTTCGAAGCCGCCTTCGTGGCGGAACCCTTCGTTGCGCTGCCCTTCTTGGCCGCACCCTTCTTTGCCACCGGGGCCGCGCTCGTCCGCACGATACCGAGCGCACGCTCGCGCGCGATCGTGTGCAGGCGCGCAATGTCCCGGCGTACGCTGCGGAGCCGCAGCGGCTCCTCCAGCGCTTCCGTTCCTGCACGGAAGCGGAGGCGGAAACGCTCCTCTTCCAGCTCGTTGATCCGAGTCTTCAGCTCGTCGTCGGCCAGGCCGCGGAACTCTTCAGCTTTCATTGGTCACCGCCTCCTCGCGAACGACAAACTTGGTCTTGACGCCGAGCTTCGCAGCCGCGAGACCCATCGCCTTCTCGGCGAGTTCCCGCGTCACGCCCTCGATCTCGAACATCACACGGCCCGGCTTCACGACGGCGACCCACATCTCGGGCGATCCCTTGCCCTTGCCCATGCGGGTTTCCGCCGGCTTCTTCGTGATCGGCTTGTCGGGGAACACGCGGATCCACACCTTGCCGCCACGCTTGATGTGACGCGTCATCGCAACGCGGCACGCTTCGATCTGTCGGCTCGTCACCCATCCCGGCTCCAGCGCCTGCAAACCGAAGTGCCCGAAGGACACTTCCGATCCGCGGTGCGCGAGCCCCGTGGTGCGGCCCTTGAACATCTTGCGGAACTTGACCCGCTTCGGACTCAGCATCGTCTAGTTCCTCAGTTGCCGGTCGAGTAGGTCTTGCCGCGGCGGTCTTCCACGATCTCACCCTTGAAGACCCACACCTTCACACCGATGGTGCCATACGTCGTCTTCGCCGTGCTCGTGGCGTAGTCGATGTCGGCACGCAGCGTGTGCAGCGGTACACGACCCTCGTGGTAGCCCTCGACGCGCGCGATTTCCGCACCGCCCAGACGGCCACCGGCCTTCACCTTGATGCCGAGTGCGCCCATGCGCATCGCGCTCTGCACCGCACGCTTCATGGCGCGACGGAACGAGATACGCTGGGAGAGCTGCGCGGCGATGTTGTCGGCCACGAGCTGCGCCTCGACTTCCGGGCGCTTGATCTCTTCCACGTTGATCCCGACTTCCTTGCCCGTCAGCTGCGCGAGCTCGTCACGCAGCTTGTCGACTTCCGCGCCCTTCTTGCCGATCACCACGCCGGGACGACCCGTGTGAATGGTGACCACGACCTTGCCCGGCTTGCGCTCGATGCGCACGTCGGAAATGGCGGCGTTGTCGAGACGCGCCTTCAGGTACTTGCGGAGCAGCGCGTCTTCCTTGAGCAGCGCCGGCATCTCCTTCTTCGCATACCAGGTCGAGCGCCAGCTCTTCGTGACACCGAGGCGAAACCCGATCGGATTGGTCTTCTGTCCCATTAGCGCACCGCCTCGGCGATGAAGATCTCGACGTGAGACGTCCGCTTGATCATCGGCGTCGCACGGCCCATGGCCGCCGGCGTCCAACGCTTGAGCTTCGGACCCTCGTTCACGATGGCCCGCGTGATCACCAATGCATCCTCATCGAGGTTTGCATTGGCGGCACGAGCCGCTTGCTGCGCGTTAGCGACGGCACTGAGCAGCGTCTTCTCGATCTGCTCCGATGCGTGCTTCTTGCTGAACTTGAGCAGGGCCAGCGCGTCGTTCACGCGCTGCCCGCGGATCTGGTCGATGACCAGGCGCATCTTGTACGGCGACTGGCGCGTGGTGCGCTGGATCGCGTGTGCCTCGATGCCGGTCTTCGTGGGTGACTTGGCCATGGCTTACTTGCCTCCCTTCGGCACGCCGGACGCCTTCTTGTCGGCGACCTTCTGGCCCGCGTGACCGCGGAACAGGCGCGTGGGCGAGAACTCGCCAAGCTTGTGGCCGACCATGTTCTCCGTCACGTAGACCGGGATGAACTTGTTGCCGTTGTGCACGGCGAACGTGTGGCCGACGAACTCGGGGAGAATCGTGCTCGCGCGCGACCAGGTCTTCACGACCTTCTTCTCGTTGCGGCCGTTCATCCCGAGCACTTTGGCTTCGAGACGCTCGGCGACGAACGGACCCTTCTTGATGCTTCTCGACATATGAGTTCTCGATTCTCGCTAGCGGATCACTGCGTCGCTTTGCCGCGCTTGCGGCCGCGCACGATGAGACGCTGCGACGACTTCTTCTTGTTGCGCGTCTTGACACCCTCGGGCTTGCCCCACGGACTCACCACGTTGCGACCACCGCGCGTACGACCGCCGTGCGGATGGTCCACCGGGTTCATCACTTCACCACGCACCTTCGGGCGCTTGCCGAGCCAACGGCTCTTGCCCGCCTTGCCGTGCGACTGCAGCTCGTGCTCCGAGTTGCCGACCTCACCGATTGTGCCCATGCAGTTGCCATGGACGAGGCGCATTTCCGTGCTGCCCATACGGAGCGTCACGTACTCGCCTTCCTTGGCCACGACCTGCGCGAAGGCACCGGCCGAGCGCGCCATCTGGCCGCCCTTGCCGATCTTGAGCTCGATGTTGTGCACCGACGTACCGAGCGGCACTTCCTTGAGCGGCATCGCGTTGCCGACGCGGAAATCGCTGCCCGGGCCGGAGATGATCGTGTCACCCTGCTTGAGCCCCTTCGGGTGCAGGATGTAGCGCTTCTCTCCGTCGGCGTACTCCACCAGCGCGATACGCGCCGAGCGGTTCGGATCGTACTCGATCTCGCGCACGGTGGCCGTCTCGCCGAACCGGTTGCGCTTGAAGTCGATGATGCGGTAGTTGCGCTTGTGACCACCACCGATGCGACGCATCGAGATGTGACCATGATTGTCGCGGCCGCCCGACTTCTTGATCGGCTCGAGCAACGACTTCTCAGGCGTGCTGCGCGTGATCTCGGCGAAATCGGACACGCTGCGGAAGCGCGTACCGCCCTTGCTGACCGGCTTGAACTGACGAATTCCCATGGTCCTTAGCCCTCGAAGATGGGGATCATATCGCCAGCACGCAGCTTCACGATCGCCTTCTTGGTGTGTGGACGACGTCCGATCGACTGGCCGACGCGACGCGACTTGCCGCGCGCATTCGACGTCCAGACGCCCGTGACCTTCACGCCAAAGAGCTTCTCGACAGCTTCCTTGATCGTGTACTTCGTCGAATCCGGGGCCACCTCGAAGGTGTACTCACCGCGATCCTGATAAGCGGCCGACGTGCTCTCCGTGATGATCGGGCGCACGATCGTGCGATGCAGGGTTGCCATCGCTTACTCCTCCGACGTGGTCGGGGTATCGCCGCGCGACACGTCGCTCAGCGCCGACGCTTCGATCACGACGACATCCGACCACAGGATGTGGTACGTGCTGGCATCGGAATACGGCATGACATGGGCGTGCGCCAGGTTGCGCCCGCTCAGATAGACGTTGTGCTTCACGCCGTCCGTCAGCAGCAGGACCTTCTTGTCCGCTGCGCCAATCGACGACATGAGAGACAGCATTCCCTTCGTGCTCGGCGCCGACCAATCGAGCGCATCCACCAGCACGACCGCGCCCTCTCGGGCCCGTGCGTTGAACGCGCTCTTGCGGGCAAGCGCCTTGACCTGCTTCGGTACCGTCTGGTTATAGCTGCGCGGGATCGGACCGAACACCGTACCACCGCCCGGCCAGTTCGGCGCGCGGATCGAGCCCTGACGGGCGCGTCCGGTGCCCTTCTGCTTCCACGGCTTCTGGTTACCGCCGGTGACCTTGCCACGCGTCTTCGTTGCGGCGGTGCCCTGGCGACGGTTGGCGAGGAACGCCTTCACGGCCTGGTGCATCACCGGAACGTTCACGACACCGTCGAACGTTGCCTCGGGCAGTGCGCGCGTCGCGCCCTTCTTGCCCTGCGCCGAGTACACCGGCGCTTCGAGAGTCTGAGTTTCAGCCATCGGGATCAGCCCTGCTTGCGCAAGAAGACGATGCCGTTGGTCGGCCCCGCCACGCTGCCGCGCAGATAAATGAGGTTGCGCTCGGCGTCGATCTTCTCGATCCGAATGCCGATTGTCGTGTGGCGCTCGTTGCCGTAATGACCCGGCATCTTCTTGCCCTTGATGACGCGCGAGGGGTTGGTACCTGCGCCGATCGATCCGGGCTTGCGATGCTTGGTGTTGCCGTGCGTGTTCGGGCCGCCATGGAAACCGTAACGCTTGACGACACCCTGGAAGCCACGGCCCTTGCTCGTGCCTTCCACCTTTACCTTCTCACCGGCGGCAAAGATGCCGACCGTGATCGTATCGCCCACCGTGTAGGCCGGGATCTCCGGGCTCTTGCCCGGGGCGTCGTCGATGCGGAATGAACGGAGGACGGCAGGCGGGGCGTCGAGCCCGGCCTTCTTCGCATGTCCGATTTCCGCCTTCGAGGCGCGATGTCCCTTCGGCGTGCGCTCTCCACGCTTGTTCTCGCGGGCCACCTTCTGTGTCCCGTATCCGAGCTCCACCGAGGCGAATCCCGCCGCTTCCATCGTCATGACCTTCGTGACGGGATTCGGCTGGGCCTCCACCACCGTGCAGGGCACTTGCTGCCCCTGCTCGTTGAACAGCTGGGTCATCCCCAGCTTCTTGCCAATGATGCCGATCATGAACACTCCAGTACTGCGTACGGGTCGCGGGAAGCAGGAACACTTCTCCGTTGGACCATGGAGAACACCGCCCTATGCAGTGCCCTCTGTGCTTGCTGCGATGCTGCTACTCCACCTTGATTTCGACGTCCACGCCGGCTGGCAAATCGAGCTTCGTGAGCGCGTCCACCGTGCCTGCACGCGAATCGAGGATGTCGATCACACGCTTGTGTGTCTTCAGCTCGAACTGCTCGCGCGACTTCTTGTCCACGTGCGGCGAGCGCAGAACCGTCCAGCGCTGCGTCTTCGTGGGCAGGGGAATCGGCCCTGACACCTGCGCGCCGGTCTTCTCGGCGGTACGCACGATGTCGGCTGATGCCTGATCGATCACCGCGTGATCGAATGCCTTGAGACGAATACGAATACGTCCAGCCATCTGTATCTCGGAAAAGAGTAGAGACGCCGGCGCATCCGTCAGTGACGACGGGTGCGCCGGCTTCCCATTATGCGAGAATCTTGGTCACGACACCGGCGCCGACCGTACGACCACCCTCGCGGATGGCGAAGCGCAGGGCCTCTTCCATGGCGATCGGGATGATCAGTTCGATCGTCATCTGCACGTTGTCGCCCGGCATCACCATTTCCATGCCCTCTGGAAGCTCGATGTTGCCCGTCACGTCCGTCGTGCGGAAGTAGAACTGCGGGCGGTAGCCCTTGAAGAACGGCGTGTGACGGCCGCCCTCTTCCTTCGTGAGCACGTACACTTCGCCGAGGAACTTCGTGTGCGGCTTGATCGAGTTCGGCTTGGCGAGGCACATGCCGCGCTCGATGTCTTCCTTGCCGACACCGCGCAGGAGCAGACCCACGTTGTCGCCCGCGCGCCCCTCGTCGAGGAGCTTGCGGAACATCTCGACGCCCGTGACGATCGTCTTCTTGTCGCTGTTGTAGCCGACGACCTGCACTTCCTCACCGACCTTCACGATGCCACGCTCGATACGACCCGTGGCGACCGTACCGCGACCCGTGATCGAGAAGACATCCTCGACCGGGAGCAGGAACGGCTTGTCGACTTCACGCATCGGCTCCGGGATGTACGAGTCGAGTGCCTCGTACAGCTTCATGAACTCGGCCACCCACTTCGGGTCGCCGTTGATCGCGTTGATCGCCGAGCCGCGGATGACCGGGGCGTCGTCGCCAGGATAGTTGTACTTCGAGAGCAACTCGCGGACTTCGAGCTCGACGAGGTCGAGGAGCTCTTCGTCGTCGACGAGGTCGCACTTGTTGAGGAACACGACCACCGAGGGCACGTTCACCTGGCGAGCCAGGAGGATGTGCTCACGCGTCTGCGGCATCGGGCCGTCCACGGCCGACACGACCAGGATCGCGCCGTCCATCTGCGCTGCACCCGTGATCATGTTCTTCACGTAGTCCGCGTGTCCCGGGCAGTCGACGTGCGCGTAGTGACGGTTCTCCGTCTCGTACTCGACGTGCGACGTCGCGATCGTGAGGATCTTCGTGCTGTCACGACGTCCCTGCGACTCGGATGCCTTGGCGACTTCGTCGTACGCGATGTACTTCGTGCCGTAGCCCTTGTCCGCGGAGATCTTCGTGAGTGCTGCCGTCGTGGTGGTCTTGCCGTGGTCGACGTGGCCGATCGTTCCCACGTTCACGTGCGGCTTGTTCCGCTCGAACTTTGCCTTGCCCATGGTTTTGTTCTGGTATTGGGTAGTGAATGAGTGGGTGAGGCTTACGCCTTCACCTTGCTGATGATCTCTTCGGCCTTCGACTTCGGCACTTCTTCGTAGTGCGAGAACTCCATCGAGTAGACCGCTCGGCCCTGCGACATGCTGCGCAGCTTGGTCGAGTAACCGAACATCTCGCCGAGCGGCACCGTCGCCGAGATGACCTGCGCTTCTCCTCGCTGCATCATGCCGCCGATCTTGCCGCGCCGCGAAGAGAGGTCGCCGAGGACGTCGCCCATGTATGCTTCAGGGCTCACGACCTCGACCTTCATCACCGGCTCGAGCAAGCAAGGAGACGCAGCCTTCGCCGCCTCCTTGAACGCCATCGAGCCAGCAATCTTGAACGCCATTTCGGACGAGTCGACATCGTGATATGACCCGTACGTCAGCTGCACCTTGACGTCGACGACCGGGTAGCCGGCCAGCACGCCCGTCTCCAGTGCTTCCTTGATGCCCTGCTCCACCGGTCCGATGTACTCACGCGGGATCACGCCGCCGACGATCTTGTCCTCGAACACGAAGCCCTGCCCCTGCTCGCTGGGCTCCATGTTGATGACCACGTGGCCGTACTGACCCTTGCCGCCGGACTGGCGGATGAACTTGCCCTCAACCTTCTCGACCCGCTTGCGGATGGTCTCGCGATACGCGACCTGCGGGCGGCCGACGTTGGCGTCGACCTTGAACTCGCGCTGCATGCGGTCGACGATGATCTCGAGATGCAGTTCGCCCATGCCGGCGATGATCGTCTGGTTCGTTTCCGGGTCGGAGCGCACGCGGAACGTCGGATCTTCTTCGGCCAGCTTGTTGAGCGCGATCGCCAGCTTGTCCTGGTCGGCCTTGGTCTTCGGTTCGATGGCGACGTCGATGACGGGCGCCGGGAACTTCATGGCCTCGAGGATGATCGGGCTGTCTTCCGTGCACAGCGTGTCGCCGGTGCGCGTGTCCTTGAGACCGATGGCGGCCGCGATGTCACCGCAGCGCACTTCCTCGATCTCTTCCCGCTTGTTCGCGTGCATCTGCAGCAGACGACCGACGCGCTCACGCTTGTCCTTCGTGCTGTTGTACACGTAGCTGCCGGACGTCAACACGCCCGAGTAGCAGCGGAAGAAGGTCAGCTTACCGACAAATGGATCGGTCGCAATCTTGAACGCCAGACCGGCGAACGGGGCATCGTCCGTGACCGGGCACTCGACGAACGTCTCGTCATGGTGCGGCAGCGTGCCCTTGATGGCGGGCACGTCGAGCGGCGCCGGCAGGTAATCGATGACGGCGTCGAGCAGGGCCTGCACGCCCTTGTTCTTGAACGAGGCGCCGCAGAGAATCGGAATGAACTTGCCGGCGCACGTGGCAGTCCGTATCGCACTGCGGATCTCGTCGACGCTGAGCTCTTCGCCGGCGAGGTACTTCTCCATCAGCGCTTCGTCGTACTCGACCACGGTGTCGATCAGCTTCGCGCGTGCTTCCTCGACGGCATCCTTGAACTCGGACGGCACGTCGGTAACCGTGAAGGTCTTGCCGAGCGTGGCCTCGTCGAAGATGTACTGCTTGCGTTCGATGACATCGAGATGACCGGTGAACAGCTCACCCGATCCGACCGGGAGCTGCAACGGCTGGGCGCTCTTCGAGAGCCGGTCGTGAATCATCGCGACGCAGCGTTCGAAGTTCGCACCGACGCGATCCATCTTGTTCGCGAAGATCATGCGGGGCACGCCGTAGCCGTCGGCCTGGCGCCACACGGTCTCCGTCTGCGGCTCGACGCCGGCGACGGAATCGAGGAGCGTCACGGCACCGTCGAGCACGCGCAGCGAGCGCTGCACCTCGACGGTGAAGTCGACGTGGCCGGGGGTGTCGATGATGTTGATGCGATACTCGGGGCCTTCGCCCTTCGTGTCGCTCTGGCCATGGCGCTGCCAGAAGCAGGTCGTCGCGGCGGACGTGATCGTGATGCCGCGCTCCTGTTCCTGCTCCATCCAGTCCATCGTGGCCGCACCATCGTGCACTTCACCAATCTTGTGCGACTTCCCCGTGTAGTAGAGGACGCGCTCAGTCGTGGTGGTCTTGCCGGCATCGATGTGGGCCATGATGCCGATGTTGCGGTAATGCGCGAGCGGGGTGGTACGCGGCATAGTCTTCAGAAGGCTCGAAAAGACGAATAGACAGAGAGGACCAGCAAAAAAACGGCTGGACCAGGCACCCCGCGCATACGCGCCGAGCCGGTATCCATCCGCTGCCGCCGGGTACATTCGCCACTGGAGCGCGATGGGGACCCAGGCGCGCCAATCACAGAGAACTGCAGACTCCGTGACCGACGTTGAATTGGCTGCGTTGCTTGTCGGGGGCGGGCGGCGTCACGGACGCCATCGCTGGTCGTGAACGACCCTGCCGTGATCGGACGTCGCGTGAGCGATATCCGGATGTGGCAGCCCATAGGAATCGGCTGCAGATCGCCGATGCATACGAGGAAAACGAACTACGGACTACGTGCAGCGAAATGCGTACTGCGATGTCGGCATCCCTATTCGGGACAGACACCTAAGCTGGCGGGTCCGTGAGTGTAAGTCAATGGCTGCGAATGCGTATTACAGGGGAAATGCGACGGGCGCCGACGCAGCGGTTTCCGATGCAGGAGCGCCACACTGACGGACCCCATGCCGCAGCGGT
>DASQZA010000322.1:0-15738 GCA_035638935.1 Gemmatimonas sp.
GGCAGCTGGCACGTTCTCCAGCTTCATCGAGCGTCAGCGGCACGTGAACGACTGCGCTCGTGCGAACACGAGCTGCCTGGATGCCCTGCGTACCGATGAGACCTTGCAGTTCACGCATGTGTACGCGCCAATCGAGGCGCATCACGGCTGTTGCACTCCCTTGATCGATGCGCTTCGCCGGGACGCGAGATTCGCGCTCGTCTACGAGAACGTGGCGGCGCAGATATACGAATGGAGTGCGCCGGCCTCCTCGCCCCCTTTGGCCAATCCGTAACAGCGCATTCAGGAACTGCAGCTCAGCATGGAGCACCCTGCCTTGTTGCGTGCCCATTCCGGACGGCGCGCAGCGAACGACTCGTGCTCCGGCTGGTCGTCGTACGGGCGGCGCATCACCTCGAGCAGCGTCGTCACCATCGACGGGTCTCCCGCAGTCGCCGCATCGATCGCCTGCTGCGCGAGGAAGTTACGCAACACATAGCGCGGGTTCACCTTGTGCATCGCAGCACGTCGTTCCGCGTGGGGTCGCCCCTGCGTACTCAGCGACGCATGCCAACGCCCGAGCCACCGCCGCAAAGCAGGGGCGCCTGTGCCACGCTTGTCGCCGTCGTAGAAGACGTCGCCGAGCAGCCCGGACAGCACCTCGGCGTCGGGCGTGTGTTCGGTACCGCGATCGTCGCCGGCATGTGCAGCGAAAGGCAAAGGTGCATCCCCGATCTCGCCCAACGCACGAAAGAAAAGCGTGTAGTCGATGTCGGTACCGGCAAGCAGCAAGAACGCTTCGCGAACGACCTCCCGCTCGTCCGCACCGTACTGCGTGAAGCCGAACTTCGCCGCATGCATCGCATCATTCTCGGTGCTGAAGACGCTCGTGAAACGGTCCAGTCCTTCTTGCAGTGGCGCTTCTGTTTCGAAGAGCGGTGCCACCGCCTCCGCCAGCCGCATCAGGTTCCACCCGGCCACCGCCGGCTGCTGACTGTAGCGATACCGACGCCCGTGCGCGTCGGTGGTATTGGGTGTCCATGCGGGGTCGAAGTTGTCGAGCCACCCGTAAGGCCCGTAGTCGATCGTCAGGCCGAGGATGGACATGTTGTCCGTGTTCATGACGCCATGCACGAAGCCCACGCGCATCCATCCGACGATCATGCGCGCAGTGCGTTCGCACACCTCGGCGAACCACGCGGCGCGGCGCTCGCTCACGTCACCGTGCAATGCCCGCAGATGCGGGAAGTCGCGGTCGATCGTGAAATCCGTGAGCTGCGCCAGCAGTGCGACGTCCTCGCGCGCCGCGAGGATCTCGAAGTTGCCGAACCGGATGAACGAAGGCGCCACTCGACAGACGATTGCGCCGGGCTCCGGCTCGGCATTCCCGTCGTAGAACATGTCGCGCACCACGTCGTCGCCGGTCGTCACGATCGAAAGCGCCCGCGTGGTCGGCACGCCCAGATGATGCATGGCCTCGCTGCATAGGAACTCACGAATCGACGAACGCAGTACCGCGCGCCCATCAGCCGTGCGCGAGTATGGCGTGGGCCCGGCCCCCTTCAGCTGGAGTTCCCACCGTTCGCCAGCCGAGTTCACCGTCTCACCGAGGGTCATGGCGCGTCCGTCACCAAGCTGTCCGGCCCAATTGCCGAACTGATGGCCGCCATAGCAAGCCGCGTACGGATGCATGCCGGGGAGCAGCGCGTTGCCGGCGAAGACTTCGGCGAACTTCTGAGTGGCGACGTCGGCGTCGGAGAGACCGATCAGCCCGGCGACCTCGTGGGCATGTGCCAGCAGACGCGGCGTAGCGACCGGCGAAGGAGCGGCGGCGCTCCACATGGAGCCAAGGGTCTGGCGGCGGCGTGGCGAGAGCTCCCGTTCACCGGGCAGCTCCGTGACGAAGCGATTGTCGAACCGAAGCGAATGCATCTCTCACGCTACCCCGAACACCGATGATCTTTCCGCGGGCAGCTCATCCGGGGCAAAGGCGGCGACGCTGTCAGAATCGCGCCCGCAGCAGCACGCCTGGGCCGCCGTTGATTCCGATGGCCGGAGCAAGCGACACCGCACTCCCACCGGGCATCGACTGCATGCCGGCGGCACGCACCTCCACGATGGACGCTCCCCGCTGCGAGCGTCGCGCGTACCGTATCGCGTCGATCATGCCGAGCACGGCGACACCAGCCGCCGCGCTGATTGCGGGCACGAAGTACGGACGTTTCGTCGATCGCTCGGTATAGGGCGCCGGCACACCATTCGGGTCCACGTAGGCGATCTCGCGTTCAGACGTCTGCTTTGTGAACGACATCCCCGCCGCTGCTCCAGTGGCTACGAACAGCAGCAGTCCGCGCACCGGACGTCCGGTGTAGAGTTGCCCGAAGCCCGGAAGCAGGCTGCGCGCCAGGGCGACGCTGGGGTTGAACACCGGGCGACGGAGGACTTCGATCGCACGTCCGACCTGCACGCGGTCGTCGATCGTTGGTGCGGCCGCGCGATACTGCTCGAGATCCGTGAGTGCGAGCGACCGCCGCCCGGCGGCAGCCTGCGCCAACCCGCGGTTGAAGAATGCCTCAGGTGCGGTCGGTTCATTTTTGACGACATCGCCGAACGCACGCGAAGCGGCGTCGAATCGGCCGTCATCAAACAAGGCGAGCCCAAGTCGGAATGCGACGGCCACATCCTCGGCGCGCTGCTGCTCCGCACGCGGTACGAGCCGCGACAGGCGACCGCGCACGTCGGCAGCCTCGCTCCCGCCCGGTGTGAGCGTCAGGTAACGACAGTACTCCCTGATCGCACTCGATGCGTCCGCGAGCTCTTCGTGCGCACGCGCGAGGTCGTACGCCACGCGCTCGTCGCCCGGATTGAGCGCGGCAGCCCGCGCGAATGCGTCCCGCGCCGCTGCCTGATCGCCCACCAACAGCGCTTCCTGCCCGGTGGTGGCGAGTCGCTGCGCTTCGACATTGTTGCGCCGCGCCACGGTCGTCTGCCCGGGCCGTGCCGCGCCGCACCCGGGCGCTGGACCCGTCGTCAGTGTGCGCTTGGGGGCGAGCTGCTGCGCCGGCAGCGCAGCTGGTCCGAACAGGCAGAAGGCACTGCATGCAAAGACCAACGCGTGCTCAACGAACGGTGACGACGGTCGATGCACTGACTCCCTCCGATGTGGCCGTGATGCGAACCGTGCCAGACTTGAAGCCGATCACCTGACCGCTGCTGGAAACAAACGCAATGCTTTCGTCCTGCGATGACCACGTAACCGAGCGGCCAGCGAGCGCAGCGCCATTGGCGTCGCGCGGCACGGCCACCAGCTGCACGAAGCCGAACGGCGAAATCTCCGCGGTCGCTGGTGTGAGAGTCATCGATGAGACGGGCGGTAATGCCACCGTGATGGTCGCGCTCCCGGTGACCCCATCCACCGACGCCAGTACGAGCGCAACGCCAGGGTCGACAGCCGTTAGGAGCCCAGCCGACGAGACATTCACGATCGACGGGGCGCCGCTGGTCCAGGTTACGGTCCTTCCATTAAGCACCGTACCGCTCGTCGACCGGGCCACCGCGGTGAGCTGTTGTGTCGCACCGGGCAGCATCGCGACGACCGTCGGGCTCACGGTGACGTTCGCGACGGGCACGGGAATGACCTGAAGGACTGCGCTGCTCGACTTGCCCTCACTGCTGGCACTGATGCGCGCAACGCCCGGAGCGAGCGCCGTCACGAGACCGCTGCCACTCACGCTGGCGATCGATGTCGCGTCGCTGCTGAACTGGATCGGTCGACCGGTGAGCAGGTTACCCTGGTCGTCGGTGATCTGTGCAATGAGCTGTTGCGAGCCCCCCACGATCAGCGTGCCGGATGCTGGCGTCAGCGTCACCGTGCTGGCGAGCCGGGCAAGCACGACCAGCGTGGCGACGCCCGCTCGTCCCTCGCTCGACGCCGTAATGGTCGTGGTGCCGGCCGATACACCGGTAACTACGCCGACCGAGGACACCGATGCGATGCCGACGTTGCTCGAGTTCCATGCCACTGCGCGTCCGGTGACGGCTGCCCCCAGCGCGTCGCGCAACACCACCGTGAGCACACGCTCCACGCCGACGCCGATCGTATCGCGCGTCGGCGTCACGCTCACACTTTGCACCGGCGGCAAGGTGACGGTCACTGCAACCTGCCCAGCGCGTCCCCCACTGGTTGCGGTGATCGTGGCCGCACCCGGCGATACGCCGGTTACCACACCTGCCGTGTTAACGGTCGCGACCGCACCGTTCCCGCTGGCCCAGCTCACGGCGCGACCCAGCAACGGCACTCCGTCGACGTCGAGCGTTTGCACCTGTAGTGGGGCCGACACCCCCACACGCATCGAGACGGTGGCCGGTGTGACGACGACAGAGGCGACGCTTCGCGCCGTGACCGAAATCGTCGCAGTGGCACTCTTGCCAAAGGCACTTGCGGCAATGCGAACGTCGCCCGGAGCACGCGTCGTCACCACACCGGTCGACGACACGGTGGCGATGCTCGTATTGCTGCTGGACCAGTTGAGGGCACGTACGGTGACGGGGCCGCCGTTTGCGTCCAAAACGCGCGCGCTCAGTGCGATGGTCGCTCCGGCCTCCACCGAGGTCGTTGCCGGCAGCAGCTCGACGACGGCAACGGGACTCGTCTCTACGCTCGGCTCTGCGCAACTGCCGACGACGGCGATCGACCCGATCCAGAGCGCCAACAGCGTGCGTCGTGAAAGCTCGCGCATCGAACCGCGACGTCGCGGGAGCGTGTTGCGTTCGCTCCAGCACGGTGAGCGTTCACTCATGGTGTCACCACGAAACTGGCAGACGTGACCGTCGCCGCAGGCGTGGTGATCGAAAATGCCAGTGTGTGGGCGCTGGCCGCCCCACCGGTAATGGTCAGCCCGGCGAACGTGGCAACGCCGTTCACTGCATTGACGGTCAACGTGCCGCTCAGCGTGCCGACACCGCTCTGCCTGACGACGGTCACGGCAGCAGTGCTGGTCGTGCGATTGCCGAACCGGTCGCGGATCTCCACCACGGGTTGCGTGGTGAAGGCCGCGCCCGTCACCGCACCACCGGGCTGCGTCGTGACGGCCAGTGCACTTGGGGCACCGGCGATGCCGGTGCCCGTAAAGGTGACGGGCGTGCCTGTGAGACCTGCAACGCTCGCGCTCACCGTGTTCGCGCCGGCGACGGTGCCCAGGGTCCAGCTGGTGAGTGTCGCAATTCCGCTGGCGTTCGTGACGACGGACGCAGGAGTGATGCTTCCTCCGCCGCCCGTCACGGCAAACGTCACCGTTACACCGCTCACGGCATTATTGCCGGCATCGCGCACGCGCACGCTCGGTGGCGCCGCGACGCTGGTACCCGCATTCGTGGTCTGCGTGGTCACGGAGTTCGCGACGATCTGTGTGGCAGCACCGGCAGTCGCAGTTGCCGCAAACACGACCGGAGAGCCAGTGAGTCCGGTGGCCGCGGCGTTCACCGTGTTGGAACCTGCACTTGTGCCGAGCGTCCAGGTGGACAGTGTGGCGATACCGCTTGCGTTGGTCACCACGACGGCCGGACTCGCGGGGCTGGTTGCGCCACCGCCGGCCGTGACCGTGAACGTGACGCTCGCGCCGGCAACACCATTTCCGAACGCGTCGTTCACGCGGACGCTCGGCGCCGTGGAAACGGCCGTGTTGATCGGCGCAGACTGCGACACGTTGCTGTTTGCGATGATCGCCGCGGCAGGACCGACCGTACCTGTCGCGTTGAACACGACTGGACTGCCGATGAGTCCAGCGGCAGTTGCTGACACACTGTTCGCGCCCGCGACGGCACCGAGTGTCCAACTCGTGAGCGTCGCGATGCCGCTGGCGTTGGTGACGACGCTGGTCGGGCTGATGCTCCCGCCACCACCGGTGATCGCAAACGTCACCGTCACACCGCTCACCGGATTGTTGCCGGCATCTCGAACACGCACGGAGGGTGGCGCCGCGACCGCGGTGCCTGCATTCGCCGATTGCGTGGTAACGGAGTTCGACGCAATTGCCGTCGGCGCGGCGGCAGTCACCGTGAAGCTTGCGGAATTCACCGTCACCGCGGGCGCCGTCGACACGAACTGCAGCGTATGCGCACCGGTACCCGTGATCGACAATGCGCTGAACGTCGCTCGTCCGTTGACGGCAGCCACCGACGTGGTGCCACTCAACACGCCCGTGCCTGTCAGACGCGTTACGGTCACCATGGCGGTGCTCGTCGTCCGATTACCGTTCGCGTCACGCAGCTCGACGACCGGCTGCGTCGTGAATGCCGCACCACTCGCGGCACCACTGGGTTGCGTCACCACCACGAGCTGCGTCGCGGCACCCGCGACACCGGTTGCAGAGAATGTGACCGGACTTCCCGTGAGTCCTGCCACGGTTGCGGTGACGGCATTGCTGCCCGCGACAGTGCCAAGCGTCCACGAGCTCAGCGTCGCCACTCCGCTGGCATTCGTGACCACCAGCGCCGGGCTTGCAGGCGACATCGTGCCGCCGCCGCTGGTGAGTGTAAACGTCACCGTGATGCCGCTGACACCGTTGCCACCCGCATCGCGCACACGGACGCTCGGCGCGGCCGCGACTGCAGTGCCGACGGCCGCAGATTGCGAGACGGCGGACGCCGCAATCATGTTCGTCGCGGCACCGACGGTGCCGGTCGCGGTGAACGTGACCGGACTCCCGGTGAGCCCTGCGGCAGTCGCAGTCACGGCGTTGGCGCCGGCGGTACCGCCGAGTGTCCACGTGCCGAGCGCAGCTTGGCCAAGGGCGTTCGTGATGACAGTGGTCGCATTGATCGCCCCACCACCGGCGGTGACCGCAAAGCTCACCGTGACCCCGCTGACTGGATTGCCGAATGCGTCCGTCACGCGAACCGACGGCGGCGACGCGACCGCAGTACCGGCACCGACCGACTGCGTGAGCGGCGACGTTGCCGCGATCGTCGCAGCCGCGCCCACTGTACCGGTCGCAATGAACGTGACCGGGCTACCGGCGAGACCGGGCACCGACGCGGACACGCTGTTGGCGCCGGCTGTCGCACCGACGGTCCAACTGGTCAGCGATGCGGTGCCGGACGCATTCGTCGCCACCGAGCCCGGGTTGATCGTGCCCCCGCCGCTCGTGACCGCAAACGCCACGTTGACACCTTGCACCGGAGACCCGCCTGCGTCCGTCACCCGCACCGTGGGCGGTGCAGCGACTGCACCACCGGCCGTCGCCGACTGCGTGACGGCGGAGAAGGCCGTGATGGTCGTCGGCGATCCCACCACCACAGTGAACGGTGCAGAACCGACCACTGTCTCAACGGTGCCGCGAATCGTCGTGGAACCGACGCTCAACGCGGTGACGAGACCCGTCGCCGACACCGTTGCGACCGCCGTATTCGTACTCGTCCACACCACCACCCGTCCAGTCAATACACCGCCCGCCGCATCCCGCGCGACCGCCGTCGCTTGCGCCGCCTGGCCGACGATCAACGCCGGCACCGACAAGTTCACCGCGACCGCGGCCACGGGCACCGGAATGATGGTGATACCACTCGAACCGACGACGCCGTCCACCGTCGCATCGATGCGTGCCGTACCTGGTGACACACCACGCACGCGGCCTGTGCTCGATACGATTGCGATTGCGGGGCTGCTCGAGGTCCACTGCACTGTGCGTCCAACGATGTCACGTCCTGTGGCGTCGCGCAGCGCTACAACGAGATCCAGCGACGCCCCCGCGATCACGGTGGCGAGTGCCGGCAACACGCTCACCGTAGTCGGGGAATTCGGCGCCACCGTCATCGTCGACGTTGCGAGCCGACCTTCGGCGGCGGCAAATATCAACGCCGTGCCGGCACCGACGGCGGTGACCAACCCATCACCGCCAACCGTCACCACGCTCGGCGCTCCCGAGGTCCAGCTGATGACGCGCTGACCGATCGGGTTCCCGCCGGCATCAAACGCCGACGCGGTCAGGCGTTGGGTACCGCCGATGCGCAGGCTCGCGGATGGCGGGTCGATTCGCAGCGACGCGATCGGCGATGGCGACACGACGACCGATGCCGTACCGAACTTGCCTTCGCTCGTGACGGTGATCGTTGCGGTGCCTGGCGCGGTCGCCGCCACCACACCGAGCGCGCTGACCCCCGCGACGTTCACGTTGCTGCTCTGGAAGCTGAGTGGACGGCCCGTGAGCAGGTTGCCACTCGCGTCGGTGATCTGCACGCCCAGCGCGACGGTCTGTCCAACCGTGATAGCCGATTGCCCTGGTGACACGATCACGGCGCCCACGGGGCGCGGGAGCACAGTGATGCTGGCCGTGGTCGTTCGACCACCCGCCGATGCCGTGACTTGTGCGATGCCCGGTGCGAGACCGAGCACCAGACCGCTCGACGACACCGTCGCGACTGTGGTTGCACTCGACGTGAACGTCACGAGGTCATCGAGCGGCGCCCCGGATGAATCACGCGGCACGGCAGTGAGCTGCGTCGCCTGCCCCAACACGACCGTGTCGCGCGCGGGTGTGAGTTGGACCAACGCAACCGGCACGGGCAGCACCGTGATACCGACGGCTGCGCTTCGCGCTTCGCTCGTGGCGGTGACGGTCGCGACACCCGGCGCGAGACCCGTCACCAGTCCCGCCACGTCGACCACCGCAACAGCCGGATCGCTGGTACTCCAGAACACGGGGCGGCCGCTGAGTAGGTTTCCCACGTCATCGAGCACACGCGCGGTCAGCAACACCGAGCCACCCTTTAGTAGCGACGGTGTGGCGGGTGCAACCTGCACGGTGGCGACCGCGCGCGTCGTGATCGTGATCTGCACCGTCGCGCTGCGCCCATCGACGCTCGCGGCAATCTGGACGACCCCGGGACGCAGTGCGGTCACCAGACCCACGTTCGACACCGTAGCAACCATTGGGTCACTGCTCGACCACGCGACCACGCGGTCAGGGAGCGGTCGATTGTCGGCATCGCGCGCCGTCACGACCAACGCGAGCGTCGCGCCCTCGGCCAGGGTTACCGGCCCCCCAGTGAGTTCGACCGATACGACCGGCGCGTCCAGCGGCCGCGGTCCGCTGATGTCGGACAACCTGGTGCAGGCCGTGGCACACTGAATCATCACCACGCACGTCATCCAGCGCACCACGCGCGCGCCTGAAAGCAGGCGCACCTACCGCCCCGGCAGGATGACTCGCGTGGGCCGCGGGTGGTGATTCCGGCTCCCGTCGCCGAGCTGTCCCTCGACGTTGAACCCCCAGCAAGAAGTCTCGCCATCGTTCGACATTGCGCACGTGTGCGCACCCGTCGCGTTGATCGACGTGAACGTCGCACTCGCAATCACGCGCGTCGGCACATCACGATTGGTGGTCGTGCCGTCGCCGAGCTGTCCATACACGTTGCGCCCCCAGCACCACACCTGGCCCGCACGGGTGCGCGCACAGGTGTGTACGCCGGCCACCGTCACCGACGCAAAGCGGACCGCCGTCTCTACACGCGTGGGGACATCACGATCGCTCGCGCCGCCAGTGCCCAACTGTCCGAAGCCATTGCGCCCCCAGCAGTAGGCCTCGCCGCTCTCGCTGATCGCGCAGCTATGCGTGTTCCCCGCCGCGATCGCGGTGAAGCTGACCGGCGAACCAGCGGGTGCATGCACCGGTAAAGGTGTCCGCACATCCGCACGCGATCCGTTACCGATCTGCCCCGCGGCATTCGCGCCCCAACAGTAGGCGACGCCATCCACAGCGATGGCGCAGCTGTGCGACCAACCGGCGCTGATCGAGACGAAGCGAACGTCTGCAGCCACTCGCACTGGTGACGAACGCGTCGTCGTCCCGCCGTCGCCCAGCTGCCCGTTGGCGTTGGCGCCCCAGCAGTACACGTCACCGGCAGTGGTGAGCCCGCAGGTGTGGAACTGTCCCGCGCGCAGCACGCGATAGCTCTGGTTGCCGGCGACACGCACCGGCGCACTGCGCGAGGTGGTCGTCGCGTCGCCGAGCTGCCCGCGATCGTCGGCGCCCCAGCAATACGCATCACCGCCACGCACGATACCACACGAGTGCGAAAAGCCCGTGGTCAATTGCGTGAACTCGAGATCGCCGATGATCGGCATGGGCCGGTCGTGCGGTTCGACATCGCCATCACCCAGTTGGCCGCGGTCGTTGCCACCCCAGCAGTAGCCCTTGCCCCCGATCAGGGTGCAGCTGTGCCGTCCTCCGGCACCCGCGGTCGTCACGTCGTCGGTCGCTCTGATCGCGGCTTTCGCCGGTGACACTGGTGAAGCTGGCGCACTGGCGACGCTGGTGGTCGAATCGGTGCGTACGGAATCAGCGTGCAGCGCACCGGCGAGCGAATCGCGCTTCGTCTCGCTTTCAGCGCGTGATGCCGTGACATCGTTGCCGGTCGAATCGACACGTGCGGTATCGTCGATCGCGGTATCCGCGACGCTTGCGATCGGCGCGACGACCGGCAGTTCCACGTTGCGCGCGTCCGCGATCGACGCGACCACCGGAGGGCGACTGTCGAGCAGCCCCGCGCGCGTGGCATACATCGCGAACGCGCCACCGGCCACCGTCACGGCGAGCAGCGCGACGGCGCTCAGCAGCCATCGGCGCGAGCGCGGTGCCGGATTGTCGGCCCACGACGGCGCTTCGTCTTGCGGTTGCTCCGGTGCACCCGCCGGAGACGAAGCCTGAGCTTTCACGGGATTGCGCTCCGCGAGCACCGCGGGCGCTATCCCGTCGGCGGGTCGGGCGAAACGCACGGTCGCATCAGCGTCATCATCCCGAGCCATCGTCTTCGGACGCGGCCTGCTGCGCTCGGCTTCGCGCCGTCGCCGGTGCGACTCCTCCCACTGCCGCCAATCGCTGGGGACGACCCAATTGTTCAACGCCGCCATCAGGCCATCCGCACCTGCCCACCGTGCGGTCGGTTTCTTCTGCAGCAGGCGCTCGACGATGTATTGCAGCCGCGGCGGCACTTCGCCCGGACGCAACGAATCGATGGCCGGCAGCTGCTCGTTCTTCTGCTTGAAGATGACGTTGTACAGCGCCTCCCCTTCCCACGGACGCTCACCTGTCAGCATCTCCCACGCGACGAGCCCGAGACTATACAGGTCGGAGCGCGCATTGGCGGCTGCTCCGTCGATCTGCTCGGGCGCCATGTACGCGGGGGTACCAATCGCCGCGCCCGTCATGGTCAACCGGGAGTCGTACTCGCTCGAGTGTGCGATGCCGAAATCGCTGAGCAGCGCGCGCCCCGTGCCGGCCTCGAGGAAGATGTTCTCCGGTTTGACGTCCCGGTGCACCACGCCATGCGCGTGTGCGAACGCCAGCGCAGCCGCCACATCACGCAACACGAGCTCGGCGCGCGCCGGGTCGAACGGCCCATCGTCCTGCACCGCTTGCTTGAGCGTGCGACCCGGTACGAGCTGCATGACGAGCGCGAGGCCACCATCGCGCAGGCGCTTGACCGCGTGCACCGTCACGATGCTCGGATGCTGCAGTCGCGCCACGGTGCGCGCCTCGCGCGTCAACCTCGCGATGGCATCGTCCGCATTCGCCGCGAACTTCGGGCGTACCACCTTGATGGCCACATCGCGATTCAGGACGTGGTCGCGACCCCGATATACGATTGCGCTTCCGCCGCGGCCCAGCTCGCCGAGCAGAGTGTATTCGTCCTCCAGGTCACTGACTGCACTCTCGTCCTGCTGGTCGTTCATCGCGCCGTGGCTTCGCCAGGCCTTCAAGCGCCCGGGTAGTGGAAATCAACGAGTCCTGAAGGTGAAAAGTACCTCACCCATCTCGATCCGGTCACCGTCCCCCAGACCTTGCTCTTCGTCGGGGGAGAGCGTGCGGCCGTTGTGGACCACAGGATTCGTCCCGGACAGGTTCATCAGGTGCCAGGTGCTGTCGAGCAGGCGCATGCGTGCATGCGCGCGACTGACCGTCTGGTCGCGCAGCTGGATGTGCCGATAGCGCTCGCCGTCGCTGCGCCCGAAGGTCACCACGGTGCCGTCCGGGCCCGGAACGCGGACGAAGCGGATCTCCCGGCCGGCGTCGCGCCCCGCCGCGATCTCGAGACGCCCGGGCAGGAACTGCAACGTGCCTTCGGCGGGCACGCTGAAACGGAGCAGGTGGCCTTCGACCATCGATCCGGGGACATCGTGCGCTGAGACCGGCGCGTTCGGCGCAGGGGAGGAACCCGATGTCACGGCGCGTGACGATGCCTTGCTCGGCGACGACGTCGTCGTGTCGAACGTGCGTATCGTGGGCGTGGGCCGCTCGGCCGGTGGCTGGACCTTCGGGCGCGGGGGCGCGGGCACCGCAGGCGCCGACGACGACGGCATGGGCAGATGCGGCTCGCCGGGGCCGGTATCGTCGCTGAACAACGGCAGGCGTCCGTCAGCGTCGCGATGCACGGTAGGCGTGCGGCCGACCCACGCGTAGACGCCGGCGCCCATCAGGACGAGCACGGCCATGAAGCCCCCGAGTAGCGTGAGCGCTTCAGTACTCATGACACTGGAGCTTCAGGGCGTGCCGCATGACCGAATGATCGCCCGGAGCGGCTCAGGTCGGTAGGCTTGACAGTTGCAGCCGCTACAACCCGGTCGGCTAGATGAGTGCCTGAGGGGAAATGCCCGCGGTGTGCAGTACTCCGCCGGGGGTCACCGGCAAGTGATAACGGGGTTATCCACCTCCGCGGTCACCTGACCATTTGCATTCACGGTGTAGTGCGTATTCTGGTGCACCTGATAGTTGTTGCCCGTCCGCTGACCGATGATACGATAGTTGTTGATGCTCGACTGTGTGACGCCGGCCGTGAGGTTGAGCGAGTTCCGCGAAACCCCCGTTCCCTGATACTTCTCCCCAGTGGTCGTGCCGACTCCACTCACGCCCTGCGGCTGGAAGTGCGAGCGCAGGTGCAGGCCGCCATTGCCATCGAACAGAATGTCGTTCTTCAAATGGATCTTGCCGACGAGCACGACGGTCTCGCCAACGCCCTTGTTGGCGCACGGGATGAAGACCAGTGATTGAAAGGGCACACTAATGTTCTGCTCTTGCCCACCGCTCATCGCGCTGAATAGTGGCGCATCGGCTGCCGCGGTGAGCGTCGGCGCATCAGACGCACAGCCAGTCAGTGTTGCCGCAGTGGCGAAGATGATGGAGGCGTATCGAACAGCACGCATAGGCGTATCTCATCGTGTGGTTGTAAGACATGCGCCGCAGCGCATGTCGCTCGGCCCGCCACAATGTGATCGTCGCTTCAGAATGTCAAACTGCAAACACAGTATTGATGAGGTCGCCTAAACCTGCAGTTTCGCACGATCCTTCCAGTAGGTGACATCAACCGGCTCCGTCGGCGAGCACAGCTCGCTGCGACCCAGCCCCAATCACCTCCCGCTGGATGGTCCATCAGTGCGGTCGACCCGATGGGCATCCTCGCGGTGGTTATCACGCTGCGCATCAAGCAGGGATTCACGCTGCGCGCGTACGGGTTCAGTGCAGGCGGTGACGGAAACGGCGTGATATGGGCCATGCCAAGCGGCCTTTCGCTCCCACCACCTGACCAGTGCCCTCGAGTAGAGGAAGCGTTTCTCAGTCCACCGAAACCCGCAGACGCACTGGATAACGTGATGCAGGCCATCGAGGGTGACGGCTCACCATTCGCTTACCTTAGCGCCTCGATACTGACCCGTGAGCTGGGTGAGTTTGGTGCCAAGTGGCATGGCATCAGCTGGGGCCGAAAGCGGATCATTGACAGGAAGCCGCTGCATCGAGGGCCCGCACGGGCCCCGAGGGATGCGGGGTCGCGATGGAAATGGCTCGAGCCCGTTCCTAGGCAGTGGCGACCCCAGACCGAACAGACGGGCGATGGTGTCGCGGTACGCTTCTACGTCTACGACGACATTGGCATGGAACGCCTCATTGAAGTGACAGACTCGTTCATCCCTGGAAGCTACGCGTTTGCTACCGCGTCAAAAGAGATCGCAGTTGGAGGGTCAGGAATCATCTTTTAGCCCAGTCACAGCCGAAGCAATCCATTCGTCAACCTGTTCGATACACGACAGCACCGTCTCGAGCGCCTTCGCGTCATCGCGATACCTCCGTTGCATCTTGATGAGTTCATCGCGCCACTTATTGAGCTCGCTGGGCAGACTAAGTGGGCCGACCGGCGGATCGATAATGATGTAGGTCATGGCTTCGCACTTCTCCGCGTCGATGACCTTCTGCATCTCAGCAAGCGCATTGCAAGAGCGTGATCCTGCGTAACGCAGAATACCAACGTCTTCTCCTGCTGATTGATCTGGTCCATGAAACCCTTGACCCGATGTGCCTGACGATTGCGCGGACGTTTGCGAGTCTAGAAAAAAGCAACGCCCCGCAACGAAAACCGTTGCGGGGCGTCGCTCTACGTCAGGAGCGGGCGACCGGACTCGAACCGGCGACGTCCAGCTTGGGAAGCTGGCATTCTACCAACTGAATTACGCCCGCGAACTGTTGGTAAGGTACATAGGAACCGTTACAGGGCAAGCACTTAGGAAAAACGGCGCCATTACTTCGGGCGCCGTTTTCGTTTTCGTCCATCGGGCTGGACGAGTTTCGGGACGAGCAGGCTACGGCGGATTCACGATGGCTGCGGCGCCTGTCTCCAGCGCGACCTATAGCCGCGCCAGTAGCAATGCTTGCCGGGCATCCCGGCACGGGATGAGCGGGCCGCCGTCGCCGAGGTCCAGGAGATAGGTCATGAGACACGATCGGTGCCGGCGTCACCGTGGTGTCACTTGAAGCAAAACGGCGCCTACTTCCGGCGCCGTTTCCGTGGTCGACTGCCGGATTGGACGCGCTTGGGGGCAGGTTCAGATTCGGCAAGCCGCTCCATTGGGGTGCCTTCCCAACGTCGTGCGACGGTGCCCGCAATAATTGGAAGATTCGAGTCGAGCAGCTCCTTAGCAAAGTCGATGAGTCTGCCAATCGCCTCTGGCGCGACCGCAAGGCGCGAGTCCTTCGTCTCTGACGCCGAGATCGCATCGGCTGCGTAGGTCGCGTACTGCGACGCAGTCTCAATTGCCCGGTTCTTCTGGTCGCGGACCTTAAGCTCCTGCATGAGTTGCCGCTCGACGTAGTCGATGGCCGATGCTCCGATATTCTGATCCAACAGAAGGTTTCCAGGATCACCGACGCGCTGTCGCAGGAGCGCGCCTAGGTCGGCTTCGAGTGCAGAGTCATCACGGGTGCGCCGAGCGCGCATCTGGCCCTGTCCAGCTACCAGCCACGTAAGCGACACGTCGAACCGCTCGGCGATGTTGCGAAGATGCTTGAACGACGGCTCCGCGGTCTTGGCCGGGTTAAGCCACTTGTTGAGCAAGCCAAGCTCCAAGAGTCGGCGGCCATCTGTCGGTTCAACCATTCGTGCCAGAAACCGCGCCTTCCCGCCTTCCGCCGCAACCAGCGCCGCTAGTCGTTCGGGGAACGTCGTTTCTTGAACGTCATCGTAGTCGAAGGCCCCAAAGTGGTCGTCTTCGTCGTCGGGCGCGTCGATGCGCAAACTTGCGTCAGTCATACACGCAAGAATGCGCAGTACTGCCATCTATTGCAAGCCCCTGCGGCATCCTATCAATGACAACGAGGTACAGGCGACGATGAGCACGCATCGTTGCAATTCACAGCGACGCACAAGGGGACCACGTCATGACGTCAGCCAGCGCAGACACGATCGCGTACAACAGCGACAACCGCATTTCCGTGG
>DASQZA010000323.1:0-16472 GCA_035638935.1 Gemmatimonas sp.
CCCGGTGAATCACGTGCTGCCTGCGTGGGACGCGATTGCGGGCAACATGCTTGCCGTGGCGTTGCTGGCGGCCGAGCGACATCGTTCGCGCAACGGCGCGGGACAGCTCGTCACGCTCGCGCTCAAGGATGTCGGACTGGCAATGTTGGGGCACCTCGGGATGATCGCCGAGGTGGCCGTCAACGATGTGGACCGCGCGCGCTACGGCAACGACTTGTACGGCGCGTTCGGTCGAGACTTCGCGACTGGCGACGGTCGGCGCGTGATGGTGGTCGGGCTCACGGACATGCAGTGGCGGACCCTGTGTGCGACGACCGGCATCAGCGCCGACGTGGAGACGCTCGAGCGCACGCTGGGGCTCGACCTGGCGCAGGAGGGCAACCGATTTGTCGCACGCGACGCGATCGCCGGCCTGCTTGCGCCGTGGTTCGCGGCACGACCCTACGCCGACGTCGCCGCGGCGCTCGAGGCAGGACGTGTCACATGGGGACCGTACCGCACGGTGCGCGAAGCCATGGCGCTCGACCCGGATCTGTCGCCGGCTAATCCGATGTTCAGCACGATCGAGCACCCCGGAATCGGGCGATACCTCGCGCCCGGCTCACCACTGGCATTCGGTGCGTGCGAGCGTGTGCCGGTACGGCCCGCGCCGCGTCTTGGCCAGCATACCGACGAGATCCTCCTCGACCTGCTTGGCTTGTCGGAAGCCGCGATCGGCACGTTGCACGACGCGGGCATCGTGGCCGGCGCCGATGCGGATACCGATGTGCATGCCGGTGACGTGCAGTAGCATCGCTTCACGATCCGTTCACGCTTCCTCTCTCACACTTCGTCCACCATCCTCCGCATGCGTCTGCCGAACAACTTCTACAAGCCACTCGCGATCGGTGCCCCGGCACCATTGCGAGAGCGACCCGTGCGGCCGGAACGCATGATCCACTTCTTTCCGCCGCACATCGAGAAGATTCGTGCGCGGATGCCGGAGATGATCGCCAAGGCGGATGTGTTGTGCGGCAATCTCGAGGATGCGATTCCGGTGCCCGACAAGGCAGCGGCGCGTGCGGGGTTCATCGAGGTCGCCAACAGCAACTCGTTCGGCAGCACCGCCCTCTGGGTGCGCGTCAACTGCCTCAACAGTCCGTGGATTCTGGACGACCTCGAGGGCATCGTGCGCGAGGCCGGCAACAACGTGGACGTGGTGATGATTCCCAAGGTCGAAGGCCCCTGGGACATTCACTTCGTGGATCAGTACCTCGCGTTGCTCGAAGCGCGATTCGGTGTCACGCGCCCCATCCTGATTCATGCCCTGCTCGAAACTGCCGAGGGTGTGAAGAATGTCGAACAGATCGCGGCGGCGAGCCCGCGCATGCACGGCATGAGTCTCGGGCCTGCCGACCTCGCCGCGTCGCGCGGCATGAAGACCACGCGCGTCGGTGGTGGGCACCCGTTCTACGGCGTGATGAGCGATCCATCGGGCGACGATACGCCGCGGGCGTTTGCCCAGCAGGACCTCTGGCACTACACCGTCGGCCGCATGGTCGATGCGTGCGCCGCAAGCGGGCTGGGTGCGTTCTACGGACCGTTCGGCGATCTCAAGGACGAAGCCGGCTGCGAGGCACAGTTTCGCAACGCGTTCATCATGGGCTGCAGCGGGGCATGGTCGCTCGCCCCCAACCAGATCGACATCGCACGTCGCGTCTTCAGCCCCGACGTGGACGAAGTGCGCTTTGCCAAACGCATCCTCGACGCGATGCCGGATGGCAACGGCGTTGCGATGATCGACGGCAAGATGCAGGACGATGCCACCTGGAAGCAGGCGAAGGTCGTGGTCGATCTCGCGCGGTTGGTCGCGCAACGCGACCCCGAACTGGCCGAAGCGTATGGCATCTAGACGGCACACGCGATGAGCAAGACGCAGCCGGGCAACTTCTTCGAAGATTTCTTCGTCGGCCAGGAGTTGGTACACGCGACGCCGCGCACGGTGACCGACGGCGATGTCGCGTTGTACACTGCCTTGTATGGCGGGCGGTTCGCGGTGCAGTCGTCCGCGCCGTTCGCGCAGGCGCTCGGATTCGAAGGAGCGCCCGTCGATTCGATGCTCGTCTTTCACCTCGTGTTCGGCAAGACGGTCCCGGATATCTCACTCAACGCGATCGCCAATCTCGGCTACGCCGATGGGCGGTTCGGGGTGCCGGTGTATCCCGGTGATACCTTGTCCACCGTATCCTGCGTGACAGGCGTGAAGCGCAACCGCGACGGTACCACGGGCGTGGTGTATGTGCACTCGGTGGGCCGCAACCAGCGTCGTGAGACGGTGGTGGAGTATGCACGCTGGGTCATGGTGCGCACGCGTGATGCCTCTGCTTCGGCACCGGAGCCCGTCGTGCCGGAACTGCCGGAGTGCGTGACGCCGGAGTCGCTGCACATTCCGGTGCAGTTCACGAGTGATTCGTTCGACGTGACGCTGAGCGGCAGCACGCATCTGTGGGAGGACTATCGGGTCGGCGAGCGGATCGATCACGTCGACGGCATCACCATCGACGAATCGGATCACACCCTCGCCGCGCGTCTGTTTCAGAATCCGGCGCGCGTACACTTCAACCAGCACGTCGAGCGCGAAGGGCGTTTCGGCCGCCGCATCGTGTACGGTGGTCACGTCATCAGCCTGAGTCGTGCGCTGTCGTTCAACGGGCTGGCGAATGGCATCGGCATCGCTGCCATACACGGTGGACAACACACCAACCCCACGTTCGCTGGCGACACGATTTACGCGTGGTCGGAGATTCTGGCGACCGATGCGTTGTCTGGTTCAACCTCGGTCGGCGCGCTGCGCGTGCGGACGGTGGCGCTCAAGGATCGGTCTGCATCGGACTTCACGTATCGCGATGCTGCGGGTGTGTATGATCCGGCGGTTGTGCTGGATTTCGACTATACGGTGTTGATGCCGCGGCGTGAGAGCGACTTGGACGCGAGGGGCTTGGACGCAAGGCGACAGACGCCAGGCGCCAGCGTGGCCGGCGACTGAAGCGCGCTTCAAGTCGGATTGCACTCTGGCGCCTGGCGCCTGGCGTCTGGCGTCCAAGCCCCCCGCGTCAAAGTCCAATAGCAATCTTCCCCGTCGTTTCATTGCTCTCCATCAGCACGTGCGCATCCACAATGCGCTCCAGCGGCAAGGTGGCGCCAACGCGCATCCGCACCGTGCCGTCGGCCAGCCACGGCATCACCTCGCGCTCGAACGCGTGCGTCACCACAATGCGTTCCTCGAGGGGCCGGCTACGCAGCACCGTGCCGCGCACCGTGAGCCGCCGCGACAGCATGTAGCGTAGGTCGAGCATGCTCTCGGCGCCCGCCAGCGTGCCGATAAGCACCAGCCGCCCGTGCGTTGCAAGCGCGGGGACCGTTTCGCGGACGTACTCCCCGCCGACGAGATCGAGCACGACGTCGATGCCTCGGCCGCCCGTCCACTCGCGCACCGCTGCCGCGACCCAGCCTCGTTCGCCCGGGGTCACGCCCTGTGCGAGTCCGAGCTCCCGGGCCACCTCGAGTTTCGCCACGGTGCGCGCGGTGCCGAACACCGTCGCGCCAAGCTGCCGCGCGATCTGCACCGCCGCGAGGCCGACTCCGCTCCCGACTGCATGAATCAGCACCGTGTCGCCGGGACGTACACTCGCTTGTGCGACCAACGCGTCATGCGCGGTAATGCACGCTTCGGGTGCCGCACCGGCTTGCGTCCACTCGAGAGCGTCCGGCACGCCCGCGACCGCGCGTTCGTGTGTCACGAGGTACTCCGCGTGCGCTCCACCGCCAACGAGGCCGCACACCCGCGCTCCGACCGTCCAGCGCGATGAGCCCGGGCCGTTAAGCGCGACCTCGCCCGCGAACTCGAGTCCCGGAATGTCTGCCGGCACGCCCGGTGGCGCTGGGTAGCGCCCAGCACGTTGCAATACGTCCGCGCGATTGAGCGCAGACGCGCGCACGCGCACGAGCACTTCACCAGGGCCAGGCAGCGGGACCGGGCGGCGCTCGATACCGAGTACGTCCGGCGGCCCGGGCTGCGTGATCACGGCGGCGCGCATGTCGGCCGGAATGGGCATGCAGGGAGATTGAGGGAGAGCGAACGCAACACAAGGTCGGCCGTGCAAGGACTCTCTGTATTACAGGACGTACCGCTGGACAGGACGTACCGCTGGCGCGCCGGACTCACGGCCCGCGCAGGCGAGGGGCCGCAGCCTGACGGGCCAGCGCCTGCAAGCAATATCAGTACTTCACGTCGCAGCCGTAGGGCTGTGTTTGCGCAACCGCGATCGGCTTACCGGAAAGTCCGGCATCCAGGGCAGCGCGCACGTAGTTCGTGGCCGTCGCGATATCCTTGACGCTGGACGACTGCTTGTCGTCGACGGCGCCCGCATAGCGCAGCACGCCCTGCGGGTCGATGATCGCGTACTGGGGCGTGGTGCGTGCCCCGTAAAGCCGTCCGAGCGTGCCAGCGGTATCGCGAATGAGTCCGGCAGGCACCGCACCTTTCTCCGTCGTCAGCTCGTCTGCTTCCTCCGCCGACGAGTAGCCCTGCCGCCCGGGTGCGGAAGACACCACGGAGAGCCACACGACGCGTTTGGCATAGTCGCGCTGCATCATCTGCGTGTTGCCGAGCCCACCGTCGATGCTCTTGTAGTGCTTCTTGGTGTACGGGCAGCCGTGGTTCACCCACTCGAGCACGACCCACTGCCCGCGATGTGCGTCGAGCGAATGCGCGGCACCACGGGTGTCGACCGCGGTGAACGCTGGCGCGGGTTGGCCAGTTTTCGGTGCCGCTGCCTCGAGTTCAGTGGGCGTGGGCCCCTTGTTGTTGAAGATGTTGTCATACGCATCGAGCGCCGTGGGAACGGCGGCGATGACGCCAACCACGACGATGCCGAGCAGGATGCGCTTCGTGGTGAATCGCTTTGTGGGGGACATGATGTTCTGAGAGGGAGAGAGTGGTGGGGAAGGAGCGGGTGAGTTGCTGGGTCAGCGTGCGGGCGCAGCGGACAGCACTGGGCCGGCTGCAGCGGCATCGAGTGCGCGCGTGACGATGCCTGGCGTGAGCAGGGTCGGGAGGATTGCCGGCGCTGCGTTGCGATCGCGGGAGTAGAGCACGACGAACGGCACGCTGTTGCGGTTGAAGGCTGCGAGCGCGCGTGTGATCGACGCGTCGCGCGTGGTCCAGTCTGCGCGCAGCAGTGCGACGTCGTGATCACGCAACGACGCGTGAACGGCATCCGAACCGAAGGCGACGCGCTCGTTCACCTTGCAGGTGAGGCACCAGTCGGCGGTGAAGTCGACGAGCACGACGCGGCCACTGTCGCGCAGCGCCTCGAGTGCGGCGCTGCTGTACGGCTGCCACGGGAGCGCACCGGTGGGCGTGTTGCGGGGATCGGTTCCGTCGGTCGCCACCGCGCCAGTCGCCCCGGCTGACGGCGATGCTGGCGCCAGGTTCGCACCGGCCACCATCAGTGCGATCGCACAAGCGCTCGCTGTGACAGCGACACCCTGGGCCGCACGCCGCTGGCCATTGGTCGCGACAACGGTTCCGAATCGGCCGAGTGCCCAGAGTCCGAACGACAGCAGTACCAGGGCGGCGAGCAGTGCCGACAACGCATCGGCACCGGCCTGCCGGCCGAGCACCCACGCCAGCCATACCACCGTGGCGAGCAGTGGAAACGCGAGGGTCTGCCGCAGCGTCACCATCCACGCGCCGGGCTTCGGCAACCATGCCCGCACCCGCGGTACCACCGCAACGAGCGCGAGCGGCCACACGAGGCCAAGTCCGAGCGCGGTGAAGACGACGAACGCGCTTGCTGCCCCGCCGGCAATACCGTACGCGACCGCCGCTGCGAGAAACGGTGCGGAGCAGGGTGTCGCAAGCGCGGTCACGAGCACGCCGCTCAGGAACGCCTCCGACGCCGGTGGTGTGCGAGATGCCGCGACCGACAACGTTCCGCCCGTCGGTGAGAGTTCGAAGACACCGGCCATGTTGAGCGCGGCAGCGAACACGAGCAGCGCGAGACCCCCGACCATGGCCGGACTCTGGAGCTGGTAGCCCCACCCGACTTCCGTCCCGGCCGCACGCAACGCCAGCAGCACGCCCACCAGCGCCCACATCGATGCGAGCACGCCTGCACCAAAAAGCAGTGCATGGCGACGCGCAGTCCCGGCATCCTGTGCCGCCGCTTCGGCGACGCCCAGCGCCTTGATCGAGAGCACCGGGAGCACGCACGGCATCAGGTTGAGCAGCGTGCCGCCGAGCAGCGCGAGCAAACCTGCGGTCGCGAGCCCGATCCAGTACGCGCTTCCGCTACCGGTGCTCGTGCCGGTGCCAGTGAGCTCGTCGGCCGACGCGAGCTGCGCCATGCTCATGACCGGTGCATCCACCTCGATGGCGAGACGATCCTCACCGCTGTCGTGCCCCGTCAGCGAGACGACGCCCGTCAGCCGGGTCGGTAGCGCGGTGGCGTACTGCGAGCGCACCATCCGGAACTCCAGCTCGTCACCGACCAATCGCACCGCCGCTGGCGCGGCGTGTTCGATGACGGCGGCGGAGTCGGCGAAGAATCGGATGCGTGCTGTGTCGACTGCGTCGAGCAGTCCAGCCGCCGCCGGCGGACGAACGCGCAACACGATCGTGTTGGAGTCCACCGCGGAGCGAAACTCCCAGTCCATGCTCCGCACGGGCACGCGCGCGTCCTCTGCGGCGATCGCGCGGGCGGCGGCAGTATCGGCGGTGGCCTTCGCTCCGACCGGGAGTGTCAGCGCGAGGTCCACATCGGCGGCGAAGCACTCCTCCCGGCACACCACCCACGATACGTTGCCTGCGAGCGTCACCATCGACCCGGCACGCACGGTTTGAGGCACGTGGATGGTGCTCATCAGATGTACTTCTCGCTCGTAGCCATAGCTCGCGAGTGGTGGTGCGGCGATCAGCTCCGGCGCCGGAAAGCGAAGCGGGCCTGCCCGGAATTCGCTCGGGAGCTTCCACTCGACAGCCGGTGCACTGCCTACGTCGCCCGCGTGTCGCCAGTACGTGTGCCAACCAGGCTCCGGCCGCAGCCGAATCGCGACGGATATGGAGTCACCCGGCACCAGCACGCGCGCAGCGCTTCGGAACTCGATCTCGACAGGCTGGCTGGCCGTTGCACGCGCAATGGCGCTTGGTCGCTCCGGCGCAGATTGCGCATCGGAGTGGGACGATGCTGCAGCGACGGCGAGCAGCGCACCGGTGCACAACAGTCCGGCTGTGCGAATCAGCGCGCGTGCCGACTTCGCGAGTCTGAACGGACGCATCGCTACTTCACTTTGGGCAGGACACGATCGACGCCGTTGTCACGCGCCGTGAATCCGGAGACGGTACCATCGGCATTCACGTTGAACGTGACCGTCGTTTCCGCATCGCCATTCCCGAGCCTGTACACGGTACCGGATTGCAAATACAGCTGCTGGCGCTTGGCACCTGGTGGCGTGAGATGGAGACTTCCCTCCTCGTAAGTCACGATGAACATGCGGCCGGCGCCGATTTCATACGCACCGACGAACTTCGGTCGGCCCTCTCCCTGCGTGGCAGCGACAGGAAGCGCGATGACGGGCATCGGCGGGATCGGGCGTGGTGTACGGCCCAGTGCGATCGCTCCGATGAAGTCGGCCATGTTCGCCTCGAGTCGCGGCAGCGCGTTGTACAGCAGCGTGACCGACAGTGATTCCGCCGGGAACCACCCGTTGTGCGACGAGAACCCATTGTCCTGTCCATCGTGCACAATCGCTGGAGAACCCCACGGCGCCATGCGCGGAGCGAGGCCGAACCCGTATTTGCCCGTTGCTCCACCGCGTGTCGTCGTCATCGCCGTGTACGACGCAGCGCTGAGCACTCGGCCACCGTGCAGCGCACTGTTCCACGTCGCGATGTCGCGCGCCGAAGCGCAGATGCTCGACGCACCGAGGTTTTGCGACGCATGTACATCGCCTCGCAGCGTGGCGTTGCCGTCACTCAATCGCAGATACCCGGTGGCCGCACTCGCCGAATCATCGCACCAGCCGAGTGACGCGAGGGCGAGTGGTCGTGCAATCTCGTCACGCAGCACGATCCGGTACGGTTTGCCGTGCAGCTTCTCGACCAGCACGGCGAGGAGCAGGTAGCCGGTGTTGGAATAGGCGTACGCCGTTCCCGGCTTCGACACCAGTGAGTCGGCTGCAGCCATTGCGATCAGTGCATCGCCCGTCACGTTCGCGGTGGGGTCGCCCGAATGCGTGTAGTCGCGAGCCAGTCCGGACGTGTGATTGAGCAGCTGCTCGATGGAGATGGCGTTCCACTCCGCCCGAAGTCCTTTCAGATGGCGGCCCACGGAATCGGTGAGTGCCAGCTGCCGGCGATCGACGAGCTTCAGTACGAGCGTTGCCGTGAACTGCTTGGCCATCGACCCGATGTTGTAGGTCGTCGACGATGCTGCCTTCTGCTTCGTCGTGATGTTGGCGACACCCCACGCTCCCTCGAACAACAGCTGTCCGCGTCGTGCCACGACGATGGACACGCTCGGGAATCCGCGGGGAAGAATGTCCGTCCTGACGACGGAATCGATGCGCGCCGCGAGTACTTCTCGCGTCGGCGGCGTCGTCCCGGCCGCAAGCTGCGCATCGGCGCGCATCGGGAGTGCGGTGCACCAGACTGCGACGAGCGAGGCCGTGCGGAGTATGCGAATCGTGTTGGACATGTGGACCGTTGTGAGTGAGTCGCGATGCAGTGATGCGGCAATGCGAGGCAACTCGAGGCAGTAGGAGACCTGGACGTGGCCAATTGGCGACGTCCGAACGGGCTCAGCAGAGGAGGGGGTGACGCGCTTACGCGCGTCGTCGCTCGCGTCGTCGCTCGCGATGTCTGGAGGCCGCGAACCAGACGGCGAGCGCGCCGGCGCCGGTCCAGAGCAGGGCGGCGATGCGCCAGTCGCCCAGATCGGGCACAGCCGACCAGACGTGAATGCGCTCCCCCGACGTGAGATGCATCCGCCGGTCGAGCGACCATGTGCGCAGCGTGACCAGTGCCTCGAGTCCGTAACGGCCTTCGAGGAGCCCAGTCACTGCCCGCTCGGGTAAATGGGTCATCCAAAGCATGCCGAGCATGCGGCTCCCAACGTGACTGATCGCGCTCGCAACCGGGAACGTGACGACGGCACCGACGATCCAGCGAAGCGGATGGCGAACTCCCACCATGAACGCGCTGGCGAGCAGGTACGTCGCAGTCGCACTCACGAACGGAACGAGCACGATCAGCGGGCCAGGCGCCCACTGCTCGGTGCGCAGCGCCGCGGGATCGAGCGGTTCTTGGCTCGTCACCGGCGCGATGAGGACCTGCAGGCTCCTCACCGGCAACACGCCGCCATCGTAGACGAGAGCGAGCACCATGACCGAAAGTGCGAAGAGTGCAACGCCGGCCATGAGCCACAGCCATCCGGCCAGCACCTTGATGAGCGCGTGCCGGCTCCGATCCACCGGCAGCGTCCACAGGAAGCCCGGCCCAAAGCGTTCCTCGCGCACCCACACGGCAATCGCCAGCAGCGCGCCGATGATGCTCGGCAACGCCGACGGCTCCGCGTACAAGTTTCCCGTCATGTCGCCGTTGGCGATCTGGATCGCGAGAAAGATCGTGGCCACTATCGCGAACACCGGCGCGATCAGCAGCGGCACGCGCAGCGCGAACGCGATGGCGCGGACGTGCGCCATCAGTACGGCACGGGGCTGCGGCAACTGCGTGCGCGTCATGTCGGCTCCTCCGGCAGGAACGCGAGTGCCGCATCCTCGAGAGGGAGCGAGCGGGAGTCGCGAACACGGGCCCCCGTTGCATTGAGGCGATCCGTGACCTCACGCTCCTCGCCCACCAGCGTGCAGCGGACCTCGCGTCCGGTGCTGGAGCGCCGCAGCGCGGTCGCGCTCAACTCGCGCGGCAGTTCCCATCCGTCGGGAGTCTCCAGCACGTAGCTGCGCACGGTGCGCTGCAAATCCTCGCGAGCCATCTGCGCCACCAGACGTCCGTCCCGCAAGACGCCGACGTGGTCCGCGAGGCTCTCCATCTCTCCGACGTGATGCGTGGACAGCAGCACGGTGGTCGGTGTGTCGGCCAGGTGCTCCGCCAACAGCACCAGCGCGCGCCTGCGGACCACCGGATCGAGCCCATCCATCGGCTCGTCGAGCAGCAACAGTGCAGGGCGGTGCGCGAGTGCGAGCACGAGCTGGAGTCGCCGGGTCTCGCCCTTCGACAGCCCGCCGATCCGCTGATTCGCTGGAACGCCGAGAGCGCCCGTCAGCTGCACTGCGTACGCGCGGTCCCACGCCGGATAGAACGCCGCCGCGTGCCCGAGCAGACGGGCGCATGTCATCCACCGGTACGGAGCATCCTGCCGATCGGGAACGTATCCGATCCGCGCCCTCACCTCGGGCCCATCGTGCCCGCTGTCGAGCCCGAAGACGGTCGCGGTCCCGGCGTCCGGACGCTCCAGGTTCATCAGCGTCTTGAACAGGGTACTCTTGCCGGCGCCGTTGACCCCGACGAGCACGTAAACCGCGCCCACGGGCACTCGCAGCGCCACGCCGTCCAGCGCCGTCTTCGCGCCGAATCGCTTGCACAGCCCCTGGGTCGTCACGGCGTCGCTACTGGCCTTCGAGTCGGTCTCGGTCATGCTGCTCCCTCCTCGGCCGCCACTTCGTTGATCATCGTGACCAGCTCCTCGACCCCGAGCCCGTTGCGCCGCGCCTCGAGCAACGCACGCTCGGCCACCCCTCGGACGAGCGCTCGCCGCTCCTGACGGTCCGGGTGAATCGTCGGCGACACGAAGGTCCCCTGTCCCCGCCGTACGTAGATCACGCCTTCTTTCTCCAGCTCCCCATAGGCCTGCGACACCGTGCGCGGATTCACCACCAGCTCGCCAGCAAGCTCCCGAACCGAGGGAAGGGGATCCTCGGCCCGCAGCGTGCCGACCAGGAGCGCTCGGCGCACCTGGTCCACGATCTGGAGGTACAGCGGCCGCTCGTCACGAGGGTCCAGGGTTACCAGCATCCGCGCTCGGTGTTGCAGTGTGTGTACTACACTACAACGACGTGAGCCGGTGTGCAAGTGAGAGCGCGCTTGCCGCACATAGCGGCCACCTATATTCTCCACCTATGGAGGTGGATATGGAGCTTACAAAGAAGACGACGATTCTCTTGTCGCCCGAAACGCATAGGCGTCTGACCGAGCTCGCTGCACAGCGAGGGAAGAGCCTGGGTGAGTTGGTACGCGAAGCGTGCGTGGCGCAGTACGGATTGGTCGACGCGGACACGCGAATCGCTGCCGCAGCGGCACTCTCGGCATTGTCGCTTCCCGTGTCATCACCGCGCGACATGAAGCACGAGTCGGTGCCGAGCGCAGACGACCTGATGCCGAACACCTGATGCTTCTCGTCGATGCCAACGTCATCATGTACGCGGCAGGTGCAGTGCATCCGCACAAGGCACCCAGCGCACGGCTGCTGGAGCGCGTCGCCCGCGGGGAGATGTCCGCGACGATCGATGCGGAAACGCTGCAGGAAATTCTGCACCGCTATCGCGCGATCAAGCGGTGGAAGGATGGCCGGCAGGTGTATGATCTCGCCCGACAGCTGTTTCCGAGCGTGATACCAATTACCGTCGAGATTCTCGATCGCGCGCGCGAGTTATTGGACGAGCACCCGAAGTTGATGGCGCGCGACGCACTTCACGCTGCGGTGGTGATGCACGAGAAACTCGACGCGATCTGCAGCTATGACCGCGACTTCGATGCCATCACCACCATCACGCGCGTCGCACCGTGATCATCCGCAAGGACCGTCGGCCGACGCCAGGCGGTCAGCTCCTCGTCGGTGCAACGGTACAGCGGAAAGGTGACCGGCGCGTTGCCGTGTTATCGTCCGCGAGCGATGCGGCCTTGTAATCCACGAGCACGCCCATGACGAGCGTGGTGTTGCGCACGTCTGCTCCGCGCTTGTAGCTCACCGGCACCGTGTCGCCGACTTGTGGGCCACGAAACACGTCCCGATCCACCACCGTGTTCTTGGCACCGAACGTGAGGATCGTGTCTCCTATCGTAATTCCGGCGGCGACTGCGGGCCCGCCCTGCGACACGGTCGCGACCATCGGTCGCACTCGACCGCCGCCGGCGGAACCCCTGTAACGTGAGCCGAATCCGGTGCAGGGATCGCCCGCCGCAGCTGGCTTGGCATTGGGATTCGCACCGGAAAAAACCTGCGCGGCGGCGGACGATGCGCTCGCGATGCTCAGCATGACAGCGGTGAGCACCAGATTCGTGTTTGACGGTCGACGGTTTGACATGGCGTGCTCGAAAGGCGTGGAACAGCGGGGCAGAGTGCCGGAGGCCGAAGGAGTTCAGCCATCACTTGGGCTCATGCCGGGCGCGGAAGGTTGCCGCGCAGCAGCGCCACGCGCACCAGTGGTCGTTTACGAGTGCTGACCGGCGTATACGATGCACGAGTGCACGCGCACATCGTCCGTCCTGCTCAAGTTCCCGTCGTTTGCGACCGATACCCCAACGCAACCGCGACGCCGCGGATTCGTCCACCTGATGGTGGCGGACCGGGCGCGCGTGCCCGGACTGCCGTCTGGAGATTTCGCAATGATCGATCGAGAACGCTCGGCCTCCCTCGAGCCTGAGCCTGCGTCGTCGCCCGCTGTACATGACGACCCCACGTTGCGAATCCTTGGTGAGGCTGTCGCGTCGGCCTACGACGCCGTGATGATCACGGATGCGCTGCTCGATCCACCCGGTCCGCGCATCGTCTTCGTGAACGCGGCGTTCGAGCGCATGACGGGATGGAGCGCGGCCGAACTCAAGACACTGACACCTCGCATCATGCAGGGCCCCGAGACCGATCGCACGACGCTGCAGCGTCTGCGCAGTTCGCTCGTGAACGGTGAACCGTTTCAAGGGTCGACGGTGAATTACCGCCGCGATGGCTCGCCGTTCATCATGGAATGGAGCATCAGCAGCGTGAAGGCCGCGGACGGGACGGCCCGTTACTTCGTCGCGGTCCAGCGCGATATCACGGCGTTTCGCCGTCGGCTCGCCGACGCCGAGGAAGGTGCGCGAACGGACGCCCTGACCGGTCTCGCCAATCGCCGCGCGTATGATGCGCGACTGGCAGCGATGCTTGCCCAGCCCGATCTCGTCCTCGGCTTGCTCGCGATGGATGTCGACCGGTTCAAGCAGGTCAACGACACGTACGGCCATGGTGCCGGCGACAGTATCCTCGTCGAAGTAAGCCGCCGCATGTCGTCGATTGCGGCGTCCACGCCTGGTGCGCTGCTGGCCCGCACCGGCGGCGAGGAGTTTTCGCTATTGGTACCGTGCAACGAACAGGTGGGGTCGATCGCCATTCTGGCCGAAGCGCTTCGTGCCAGCGTAGCAGCGAGTCCGATTGCGATCGACGCAACGGCGCTGGACGTCACGATCTCCATCGGAGCGGCGAGTGCCGCGACACCGACGGTCTCCGCGGAGATGTTGAATCGCGCTGCCGATCGCGCGCTGTATCGCGCCAAGGCAGGAGGCCGGAACCGCGTCGAACTTGCGGATAAATAATGTGTCACGATGTGCGACTGCAGCCGGGTGCGTCGCGGACGCCGGGCCGAGCGTCTACTCCGACATGTTCCAACAACGTGAACGTGACTTATCGAGTGCATTAATCGCACGAGCATGAGAAGTGCACAGGGGCCCCGCTGATGCCGGGCCCCTTTTTCCGCGTAGTCGACGTCGGGCAGGCACGTGTTCACCGCTGCATGGTGACGGGGTGTGCACGCCGACAGGGGATGATCGGTTGCACTCCGGACTGTCCTCACCCCATGCGCCGCGACACATTGCGAGGCGGTGCGCGAGCTGCGAGGAACCGGACCGTTATGAACTTCGCTTGCGAAGCAGGGCATCGCACTCATGGCAGACGATGGACGGCATGACCGATAGTAGTGGCGACGAAGTCGAGACAACTGCGGTAGCTGGGGTGGACACAGACGCACCCGGACCCGGGTACGCCGAGGCTCGGCATGCCGTCGCTGACCAGGCGCGGCTGGCCGCCGTGCGCGCGACCGCCTTGCTGGACACTGACAGCGAGGAGGTATTCGATCGGCTCACACGTCTCGCGGTCCGGCTCGTCGGTGTGCCCGCCGCGTTCCTCAGCCTCGTCGACGAGCACCGGGACTTCTACAAGTCCGCCTGCGGCTTCGGCGAACCGCTCGCCACCAGCCGCGAACTCTCCGGCCCGACGTTCTGCCACTACGCGATCCGGTCCGCCGCGCCCCTCGTCATCCCCGACACCGCCGCCGACCCGATGTACCGCGACGTGCCGACCGTGCGCTCCCTCGGGGTGGCAGCGTACGTGGGCATCCCGCTTGTGGTCCACGGACAACCGGTCGGGAGCTTCTGCGCCATCGACACGCGCCCGCGTGCATGGACGGCCGACGAGCTCGAGGTGCTGAGCGAACTCGCCGTCTCGGCCCAGCGCGAGGTGGAGTTGCGGGTGGCCCTGCGCTCCGCGGAATCGGGAAACGCGCGCGCGACCGGCGTACTGGAAGAGATGGCGGACGCCTACTTCGCGCTCGACTCCGAGTTCCGCATCGTCGCCGTCAACGCGGCAATGACACGGAACGTCGGGCAGTCGCGAGAGGCACTGGTCGGCCGTTCGATGTGGGAAGCGTTTCCCGGTACGGTGGGCAACGCGTTCGAGCAGAGCTACCGCCGTGCGGCTGAAGAGGGTCGCGCGTCGCACTTCACGCACGACTATTCCGACGGTCGACTCGAGCTGGTGACCGAGGTGGACGTCTACCCGGCCGAGGGCGGACGCGTCGCCGTGTTCTGGCGCGACGTGACGGAGCGCCTCCGCACCGAGGCGGCCCTGCGCGACAGTGAGGCGCGCTTCCGCGTGATGGCCGGCGCGGTCCCGCAGATCGTCTGGATCACGGACGCCGAGGGGCGCACGGAGTTCTTCAACGAGCAGTGGACTGCCTACACGGGGGTCGCCTTCGAACCATCGACGGCCGCGGCAGTGGCCGCGTCGTTCGTGCATCCCGACGATGGAGCGCTCACGATGCGTGCGTTCGATCACGCACGTCTGGAGGGCACGGTCTTTTCCGTCGAACACCGCATCCGCTCCGCGAGCGGCGACTATCGCTGGTTTCTGGTGCGTGCGCAGCCCTATCGCGACCCGCAGAGCGGCGAAATCGTACGCTGGTTCGGTGTCTCGGTCGACATCCACGATCGCAAGCTGGCCGAGGCGGAGCGCGCCGGGCTGCTTGCCGAGGTGCAAGGCACCAATACGGAACTACTGCGCCTGACGAGCCTCGCGCAGGATGCCACGCACCGCGCGCGTTTCCTCGCCGACCTCGGTCAGGCGCTGCAGCCCGTCGCGCAGCCGGATGCGGTGATGGAAACGACCGCTCGCATGCTCGGCGAGCATCTCGGTGTCGACCGCTGTGCATACGCCGAGGTGGAAGACGACGAGGATACGTTCACCATCACCGGGAACTACACGCGCGGCGACACGGCGAGCATCGTCGGCCGATTCACGTTTCGGGCATTCGGTGCGGAAGTGCTCCGGCTGATGCGAGCGAACACCGCCTACGTCGTGCACGACGATCAGGCCGATGCGCGCGTGGAACCTGCGGATCGCGCCGCGTACGAGGCAACGCAGATCCGTGCGGTCGTGTGCGTGCCGCTGCACAAGAGCGGGCGGTTCGTGGCGGCGATGGCCGTGCACCAGCGTGTACCGCGCACATGGACGCCCGACGAGGTCGAACTGGTGGTGACGGTCGTCCAGCGCTGCTGGGAAGCGCTCGAGCGTGCACGCACGCTGCGTCGCTTACGGGAGAGCGAAGCCGCGCTCCGCGCCACCTCCGAGCAGCTCGTGGAGCGCACGGCCGCCGCCGAGGCAGCGCAACAGGCGGCCGAGGAAGCGAATCGTGCGAAGACCGCGTTCCTGTCGGCGATGAGTCACGAACTGCGCACGCCGCTCAACGCCATCGGCGGCTATGCGGAGCTTCTGGCTCTCGGATTGCGCGGCCCCGTGAACGAGGCGCAGCGCACCGACCTCGGGCGGCTCCTTCGCGCGAATCAGCACATGGGTGGGCTGGTGACGACCGTGCTGGACTTCGCACGTGTCGAAGCCGGACAGGTCGAATATCACGTCGAGTCGGTTCCGCTCGGGCCCGTGCTGCATGATCTCGAAGCGCTCGTCGGGCCGCAGTTCTCGGCGAAAGGGCTCGACTACGATCACAACGGCTGCGGATCGGCGACACCGGATCTGCCGCATGTGGTGCAGGCCGACCCGGAGAAGTTGCGGCAGATCCTGCTCAACCTGCTGACGAACGCGGTCAAGTTCACTGATGCGGCGGGGCGCGTTTCGCTCGTGTGCGACGAGGACGCGGTCACCGGCCTG
>DASQZA010000324.1:0-4696 GCA_035638935.1 Gemmatimonas sp.
CGGGCTTCGTCACCCGCTGCGCTACGCACCATCATTCGCGGCACTGCGCGCGATGAGCGCGCCGTCCTCCACGAGTGAGGTCGATGCCTCCGCATCCGGCACCACGGCGAAGAACGCGCAAAATCGTCGTACCAGCTCGACTGCGGCTCCCGCGCGGGCGAGTCGCCCATCCAACGCCATGCTTGCCCAAGCGCTCGTCGTGGGGAATCCGACGATGCCGACTGTGTACAGTGGCCGCTCGAATACTCGCGCGCAGCTTCGCCCGTTGCCGGGAGCAGAGGACGAGTCGCGAACCGTAGCCCGGTTGTTGGGCGCGTCGGTGGTCACGGGCAAAGCTGCCACCGAGACCATGGTGCGGAACCGAATAGCGAATGCCCCGCTCATCCACTTCGCCACGCATGGCTTGGGTTACGGTTCTCAGACCGCAGCGCGGCGGTCGTACGTCGCCTTTGCGCCGGACTCGGCACAGGACGGGCTGCTGACGCTTGGGGAGTTGATGGACGACCGCACCCTCACGCTACGCGCGGAGCTCGTGGTGCTGAGTGCATGTCAGACGGGTGTCGGCGATCTGAAGCGTGCAGAGGGGAGCATTGGCTTGCAGCGTGCGTTCATCGCGAAGGGCGCGAAGAGTGTGCTCGTGAGCCTGTGGAGCGTCGATGATCGCGCGACGCAGCTGCTGATGGAGAAGTTTTATGCGTACTGGCTGGACCCCGTGAATCCGCGCAGCAAGGCGGAAGCGTTGCAGCTCGCGCAGGATGCGGTGCGGAGAACACCACGATTCTCGCATCCCAGGTATTGGGCAGCGTTTCAACTCGTGGGAGGATCGTGACTGCGCGATCGCGATTACCTGTGCCTTCGTCAGCGATTCATCGAACGATATTTCACCACCCTGACTACAGCTTGAGCATCTGCTCCCGGATTACGCGTGCCCGGATGCGGCTCACGCCCACGCGCTGCCCCGAATGCAGCGTCGCGATGTACGTGCCGCCCGGCATGGGGCTCATGCGCTGAATCGCGTCCGTGCGCACGAGCGCACTGCGCGAGAGGCGAACGAACTCACCCTCCGGCAGTCGTGCCTCCAGGTCCTTGAGGCGATACGTGATGGTGTGCCGCTCGCCGGACGCCGTCGCGAGTTGCAGCAGCTCTCCATCGGCCACGATGAGCACCACCTGCGCCACCGGCACGAACAGCACGTCGTCCCGGCGGCGAACTGGAATGCGACGGAGCACGGAGTCGGCACGACCCGATTCCACACGCGCGACCGCTTCGGTCGTCTCGGCGCTCAGCTCGGCGCGCCTGATGCCGGCGCCCTTCGCATCGACCATATCGAGGCGCTCGTGCGCGCGTGCGAGCGTCCGGCGCAGGCGTGCCGCATCCACGGGCTTGAGCAGGTAGTCGAGCGCGTTCAGCTCGAACGCGCGGATGGCATAGGCGTCGAAAGCGGTCACGAACGCCACCAGCGGTAACACGTCGCGACGGAGCAGGCCCACGACCTCGAGGCCGTCGACCTCCGGCATCTGCAGGTCGAGCAGCGCGAGATCAGGCCGTTCGCGCTCGATGATGGTCACGGCTTCCGCGCCGTCGCTCGCTTCGCCGACGACCGAGACGTCATCGCAGCCGTGCAGCAGGTCGATGAGGAATCGTCGGGCAGGCCGTTCGTCGTCGGCCACCACGACGCGGAGCACCGACTCGTGTTCCCTGGTGCTCATGCCGCGTACTCGCCATGCTGCCGCTTGGAGTCACCCGACCCGCGCTCGCGTTCGCGTTCGCGCCCCGTCGTCGTGACGGGGATGCGCAGCGTCACGCTCGTGCCCTCGCCGAGCCTGCTCTCGATCGCCATACCCCCTTCTGCACCGAACAGGTGCGCGAGCCGCTGCTGCACGTTGCGAAGCCCCACAGCTTCGTGCGTGTGTCCGTCGCCCACTCGCGCGGGTCGTGCATCGTCGAAGCCCGCGCCCGTGTCACGCACCGTCAGCACGAGCCGTGCGCTCGCCTGGTCGTTGGCATCATTCACGGATTCGAGCCTCGCGCTGACGAACACATGACCTCCGCGGCGGAGGGGCGCGATGCCGTGCTTGACCGCATTCTCTACCAGCGGTTGCACCAGCAAAGGCGGCACCCGAATGCCGTCGAGCGATGCCGGCACGTCGATCGTGAACCCGAGACGTTCCTCGAACCGTGCTTGCTCGATGCCGAGGTATGCCGTCACGATGTCGAGCTCCTCGCGCAGTGCCACCCGGTCTGCAGCTCCCGGTCGCAAGACGGCGCGCAGCAGGTCGGTGAGCTTCAGCAATGTCGTCCGCGCACGCGCGGGCGCCTCGGTGAGCAGATGCCCGATCGTGGTGAGCGAATTGAACAGGAAGTGTGGATCGAGCTGCGCGCGCAGCGCGCGCAGCTCGGCCTCGGACACGAGGCGCCGGGCTTCGATGTCGGCCGCCGCACGCTCGAAACGCGCCTGCTCGGCGCGCAGTTCGTCGATGCGCCGCGCCGCGAGCAGCGCCGCCGCATCGAGCAGCAGGAGATCGTCGGAGAGGAACCGGCGCCCGTCGCGCAGTTCGCCGATCGTGACCACGTACCACGGCGCCTCGAGGCAACGCACCACCACGCGTGCCGCAGGCGCCCACTGTCCGCCGCGTGCGCCGGCATTCGCGGGAACTGCACGGTCATCGATGGGTTGTGCGTCCGCCGCGAACGCCAGGTCTTCGGACGTCGACACGATCGCAACGTGCCCGCCGCCGAACGCCCGCTGCAGCGTGGCACGCAACAGGTCCACGACCGAAGCCTCGCTACGGCACGCTTGCGTCGCCCCCGACAGATCCTGCCGGACCTCCGCGAAGTTCGTGCGACGGAGCACGACCCGATCGACGAAACGCGCGCTGCCACGCTGAAGTGTCGGGTACACGACTGCGAGCGCGACGGCGATCAACACGATGATCCCACCGTGCGCGGCGGACGCTTCGGGAGCGATGCGCACGAACAGCACGATCGCCAGCGCGACCACCGCCAGCAGCGCCAGCGCGCGCTTGAGGAACAGGTCGGCGAATGCAACGCGAAAATCCTGGTACAACAGCACGACGGCCAGCGGCAGCGATCCCTGATGGCCAAGCAGCTCGATGATCACCGAGTCGGCGCCTTCGCGATGCTGGCTCAGATGCAGTGACATCACCGCGAACACGGCCAGGCCCGCGGTCGCGAACGTGCCGCGCCTGTGCGGCGTGCGCCAATGGCGCAGCGCAAGCCCGATCAGGATCGTTCCATAGCCTACCGTGAGCAGTAGCAGCGATGCCGAATCGGGCGCCCGTCCTCGGCCGACCGCCAGCCACTGCAGTACCATGCTCGTGATGCTGACGCCGTAGGCGGCCCAGAGCAGCGCGCGATGCGAGATGGGATCGTCGTCGCGCACCGCTCCCCGCACTACGGCCGCGGGAAGAAAGCCGAGCGCGGAGAAGGCGATGGCCCCAACCACGGGTGATGCGGGCAGCAGGCCGAGCGACGGTGCGCCGTAGTAGAGCAGGCCGCCGGCGTTCCAGACGACGCCGAGGATCGCGGACGTCAGCGGGAGTCTCGTGTCCGGCGCGCCCACGGCGAGCCGCTCGCGTCGGAGCAGCATCCATCCCAGCATCGCATACAGCGCGATGCCGGTCAGGAATCCCGCGGCGTGAACCAGCGTGGCGACCGAAGCGGAGGGCATGCGTGACGTTAGAGTGCGAAGCCGCGAAAGCTAACTGACCCTACGCTCCGGGGTGCCTTACTGCAGTACTTCCGCCTGGCTCAATTGCCGACGGTGATGTTGATCGTGAGCGGGCCGAAGTCGGTGTGATTCTCTGCGATGTGCAGCAGCCCGAACGTGACCGGAATGACGGTGTTCGTGGCGGTGGTTGCCGTGAGCGTGCCGGCGAACGCATTCGTTGCATTCTGTGCGTACGTGATGCTCCCCGTCGGCGGAGTCACCTGCAGGCGGAACGTGGGGGTCACGGCGATCGGATCGACGCTGCCATCGGCGCGCAGGAACTGTGCGGTCACTGTGGTCGCACCGACGGGAATCCGAAGCGTCTGTGTACCAGTACCGGTGAGGGTGAGGGTCTGGCCGTTGCCGAACGTCAGGCGCATGGACGTCACGGCCGGTTCCGGCTCGTCGTCCGGTCCGGACGAGTCGTTGCAGGCAGTCGAAACGAGCGAGGTCGCAAGCAGTGCCGCTGCGACGAGCGAACGTCTCGCGAATGCACGGCGGGTGAGGATGTTCAGCATGATGGAGCTCCGGAAATGGCAGGCGGCGGAACGGCCGCCGTGGGTGAGTGGCGCGCGGGTGTGCGCCGGCTGGCCGCGAGAGCGGCATGACGCTCAGAACGACACGCGGTACAACAGGGAGAAGTTGCGACCCGCTTCCGGCATGATGTCCTTCGTGCGGGAGAGATGATTGCGCCACGCGGTGTCCGTCGCATTGTCGACGCGCAGCGTGACGGCGTGAAAGCGGCCGGCGACGAGGAAGCGCAGTCCGCCCGTGAGTTCGAGCAGTGCATAAGACGCACTCGCCGTCTCGAAGTCGCCGACGTTGCGCTGCGCTGCGCCGGCGCGCAGTGCGGTGCCAAGGTTCCAGCTGCGCGACGAGGCACGACCTCGCTCGTAGCGCATTCCCAGGTGGCCGCGGAGCGGCGGCATGAGCGGGAGATAGCGCGAGCCGGGCCGCGCATCGGGA
>DASQZA010000325.1:0-10405 GCA_035638935.1 Gemmatimonas sp.
GTCGGCGCGCGCCTTCTTCGCGCCGTCCTCCGCTACCCGTCCCAGTTCGCCCGGGCCGGCAAGCAGTACCGTACCCTTGCGACCAGCCGCCTGCAGCGCCGCTTCGATCGCTGCACAGGTGGCATCCGTGTCCGAATGGCCAGCCTTCCCGTTGACGACGAACTGCAAAGTCGCGTCGATGTTGAAATCGGGACGATTCGTCAGCACGGCACATCCGGTGATGCGTCGCAGCGACTGATCCGCGCGCCTGCCTGTGGGTGGCGGCGTGCGATCACGCTTGCCACCTCATCCGGATTGTGTCACGCATCGGCATGTCATTGCAGGCTGCCGGACGGTTACCGGCGAAGTCGAGTTCGATGCGCATCTCTTGCAAGTGCTGCGCCTCATCGCGATACGCAGCACGGCCGCATCGATCGCCGTCGATGGATCGCCCGCTGCTCAGCCCGCGTTCACGCTGTGGGCAACTGCCATGCCTTGCACGACCGGAAACGAGCACGCCGCGAATTGATCGCCCACCGTCATCCCGAACGTCACCACAGATCAGGGCCGACGGCGATCGGACGGGGGAGCATCCGCACGTCGACATCGGCAACGTGCACTCGGCAACGACGACGCCGAACGCGCCGCTGAGCCAGGCGATGCCCTGCGCCGGTATCTGTCCCGCCTTCGCCTCACTACGTCACCCGGCCGATTGCAACGCCACGCGATGACGCCATTCGAGCGCGGACAGCCCACCCACGAACAGCGCTTCGGAGATCAGCTGGAAGGTCCCGAGCATTGTCGCGGATTCGTTGAGCAGCAATGCCAGGATCACGCACAGCGTGGCCCACAGACCATTCGCGACGACCAGCACGATCAGCAGCGCTGGCGGACGGGCGCGTCGGCGTGCGAGCGACAGTGAGAAGAGGCCGTACACCAGGTTCGCCGCACCCATCACCGTCACCAGCGTGAGGGGCAGGCCGGACAGGCTGCTCATCCATCGTGCGAGCAGCAGCGTCAGCGTACCGGCGAGCAGGCCACCGCCCGAATCGATCCACAGCAGCGACCGTGACAGCCGCGAAGGAAACGTGGTGTTCATTCGAGATCGTGTTCGTGACGGTGCATGGTCCGCAACGAGCCTCACTGCGGCCTGGCATCGATTTCGGCGGCACGAGCCTGGGCCACACGCGCCACGAGTCCGAACGGGACCACCGTGTTCGATGCGAATCGCAGTGTCCCCTTCTCCGCCTCGTACTCGTCGCCGGGCACGGCTGCCTGTGAGGCCTGCGCCGACGTCACGGGATAGATGCTGTAGTGGCGCTTCCAGGCTGCGACCCAGACCAGCGGCTGCCCGTCGAGGGTGAGCAACGGCATGCCATAGCTGAAGCCCTCTTCCGCCGCCGGCACCGCCTCGCGGACCGCCGCAATCAGCTGCTCCACGACCGTGCGTTGCCCGGTGCTCAGTGTGTCGAGGTATTGCGCCGTCGTCGTCGGCTTGTCGGTCATGGCATCGACGCGTGCAGAGTCACGACGGCTTCGCGAGGAACGCTGCCACGAGCGCCGTGGCATGCCCGTGACCCATCGCATGCTCCGTCTTCAGCAGCGTCACGAGTTCTCCGTGCTTGCGCAGGCCGGCTCGCTGCAACACGTCCATCCAGTGCGCGATCGGCTGCCCATACGTCTTCTCGATCGACGGGAAGTACGAGGCGGGACCCTTGACCTTCGGGGTGTCGGTCATGTGACCACCTTCCGGTGAGAGCGGAGCGGGCGTGTGAATTCAGAGGATAGTCAGGCGGCCGTCATGGCGAGCAGCGGCAGTTTCGAGGCGGCGCAGGATGCCGATCCGCAGCATTTGTCCTGCACACCACTACTACAGGCACCGGAGGCGCGTCGGCCCAGCGCCTTCGACGTCATTGGAAGTCGCAGGAGTATGTCGCACGACGAGACCGGACGGAAAGCGATGCATCGCTTTCCGCAGCACAGTGGCAGCACCTGCCCCGAGCTGCGTCCAGGGCACCCCCGGAACGGTGTCGTGTGCGTGCACCAGCGTCTCGACGATTCCGCGTTCTTGTAGGAGAGGCGCAACATGACCGAAGAGTGCGGCGAAGTCGCAAAGTGACGCCCATACCCCATCCGATCGACCGGCCCGTCGGCTAAAACGTTCCATGTGAGAGAGTTAAGCTGGATCGCCCGTTAGCTACTCCGGGACGGCGCCAGACGCTTTTCCAGTCGAGCTCGACGGCATGAAACTTCCCTCATCGCGGGCGACGCCGGGCGTCTCCCGCTTCGGGAAGGCCGACATCGTTCCACCTTCACGTGTTCCACGAGGCCTTCCACATGCGAGTCACTCCCCGCTCTGCCCTGTCCCTGTCCGCCGCGTTGCTGGTGCTCGCCGCCTGCAGCTCGGTCTCCGATGGACCATCAGCCGTCGATGCCCGTCGTGATGGGGCGTCCATCGCCGTCGGCGATAGGAACGAGGTCTACAACCTCGTCGCCGGCAAGGTCAATGTCTGCGCCTTCTTCCCGTACCTCGGCACGCCAGAGGACTTCTCCGGCCGTCAGGGCACTTTCTCTGCGTCGGCGAAGGCGGGCGAGAACGTGATCGCCGGCAACTTCATCATCCAGCCGCTGCCGAGCTGCATCGAAGTCTGGAACTCGAACGATGCCGAGTCGGTGCCGGTGAGTTCCTCGCTCGTCGCCAGCCATCCGGGCTATGAGCTCGAGCGAATCGTGGTCGCTTCGGGTGACGGCGTGGTCGATCCAGCGTACCAGAACATCTTCGGTACGACGACGGCGACGGTGAACGCCAGCAACACGCTGGGCGGCTACATCTGGTTCAAGTTCAAGAAGGTCGAGCTCCCGCCCCGCGGCGGCCAGGGCTGCACCCCGGGCTACTGGAAGCAGGAGCAGCATTTCGACAGCTGGGTGACCTACGCGCCGACGCAGCTGTTCAGCAGCGTCTTCGCAGGCGATGCCTTCCCGGGCAAGACCTTGCTCCAGGTCGCCTCGAACGGTGGCGGTGGCCTCAATGCCCTCGGCCGTCATACCGTGGCAGCGCTCCTCAACACGGCAGCATCGGGCGTCAGCTACGACCTCTCGACGCAGCAGGTGATCGCTGCCTTCAATGCGGCATATGCGACCCGCAACGTGAACCGCTACGAAGAGCAGAAGAACGTGTTCGCCATGCTCAACGAGCAGGGCTGCCCGCTGAATTGATGTGAAGGTCGCCGCAGTACGACGAAGGGTCCGGGAGTCACTCCCCGGACCCTTCGTCGTTTCCCGGCACCCGGTCCATCTGATCATCACAGGGCCGCGCGTGGCATGCGTTATCCGCGAGCCCGCTCCTGCAGCCGCAACACGACGTGCGTGGCCTTCTCCGACGCCACCGATTCGACGCACGCATAACCCAGCGCTCGCAGATCCACCCCTTCGAACAGCCGTTCGCCGCCGCCAAGCAGCACGGGCGAGATGGCGATGTGCAGTTCGTCGATGAGGCGCTCGCGGAGGTACTGCTGGATCGTGTTCGCGCCGCCACCGATTCGCACGTCCATCACACCGGCTGCTTCGCGTGCCATGGCGAGCGCGTCGCGAATGCCGCCCGTGACGAAATGGAACGTCGTGCCGCCCTCCATCTCGATTGATGGACGCGCGTGATGTGTGAGGATGAAGACGGGAACGTGATACGGTGGACTGTCGCCCCACCACCCCTTCCAGTTCATGTCCGGCCATGGACCGCGATCGGGACTGAACATGTTCCGTCCGAGGATCCATGCGCCGACGTTCCTGAACCCTCGCGCGGCGAAGTCATCGTCGATTCCGGTCGTGCCTTCATCCTTCCCGAACAGGTTCTTCTGGAGCGTGCGCGTCGGAGAAAGCCACGAGTGCAGTTCGGTGCCACCGATGCCGAGCGGATTGTCGATGTCCTGCTTCCGGCCCGCGCCGTATCCATCGAGGGAGATGGTGAAGCTTTCGACTCGAACTCGTGTCAACTGAGGCCTCCATTCGGCGGTCCAGGATCCGATGCGTCGCGGCATCACGCTGCCGTGCGCGGACAACGATCGTCGGCGGCGACGGTGGCAGCAACCCTGGCCCGACACCGCTGCGCAACATGCTGCGGCGCTGGCTCATCGCCGCCCGGGCGCAACGCTCACTGCACCGAGTCGTACGCTCTTTCGAGACCTGCGACGTCGAGCTTCACCATGTTCATCATCGCGTCCATGACCGCTTTCACTTTCGCAGCGTTGTCGCCGCGAATGAGCTCGATGAAGCGCTTCGGGACGATCTGCCACGACAGTCCGAATTGGTCCCTGATCCAGCCGCATCGCGACTCGGTGGCGCCTGCCGCGACGAGCCTGTTCCAGTACTCGTCCACTTCCGCCTGATCCTCGCACTCAACGAACAGCGTGAAGCCTTCGGAAAACGTGAAGTGGGAACCGCCGTTGTAGCCCATGAACGACTGACCGCCGATGACGAATTCGGCGGAGTTGATCGGGCCATCCTTGCCGGTGCGCGCGACCGTCGTGACTCTGGAGTCCGGGAAGGTCGATGTGTAGAACTCGATGGCAGCCTCGAGCTGGTCGTTGAACATCAGGAACGGGGTGACCTTGCTCATCTCCGATGCCTCCTTTCGTGGTGTGCGAGACGAAGCACCGCTCTGCTGCACGACGAGCGCAGCGCGTGACTCGGGTCCGGTGCTGTGAAGGTCGTCACGATCGATCACCGGCTGAGGACTGCACGTCGTGCTCGATCGGGGTTGGTTCCCGGGACGCGAGTCAGGGAGTCATGAAGCGCAGCGTGCGCGTGACGAACGTATCAGTCGGCGAGCCCTCACCCAGTCGGAGCCTCTGCGGCCAGAGAACCACTGGGCCGCTCCGAGTCAGCGTATCCGTCACGCGCACGGAATCCGGCGAATGCATCCCAGCCGGCATCCAGCGAGACAGAAGCACCAGGTTGCCGCGTTCTTCCGCCGCGTACTCATCCTCCGCGATTTCGAGCGTATCTGCCGTGCCGTCTGCGTTGAGTGAACGATAGCGGAAGCGGCGCTCGACGAGCCCGTCGTCGCGCCAGCGGAGCGTTGCCCACAGTATCTGGCTGCGCTTGTCACCCGCATACGTGAACATGGTGCTCGGCAACCCGTCGCCGTCGACATCCCGAAGGACATACGTTCGCTCCGCCGGACGGCACGCAGCGACACATGCGAATGCGAGCCAGATCAGGCGCACGCAGCGGCACCAGGATGAGAGCTCGTAGACGAGTTTTCAGCTGCGCGCACGTCGGTAGTGCATGGCGACGGCACCGTTGCCGAGCGGCACCGCCGAGAGCAGCTCGAGCCGTCGCGTGCCGGGCAGCCCGCCCTGGTACAGTGTCGGGCCGTGCCCGGCGACCCTTGGGTGCACGAGGAACTTGTACTCGTCGATCAGCTCCAGTCGGTCGAGCGCGGTCGCGAGCTTTCCGCTGCCGAGCAGCACGCCGGCAGGGGTCGCATCCTTCAGCATCTGCACGCCCGTGCACAGGTCGCCGGCGATGTGGTGGCTGTTGATCCACGTGTAGTCCGTTCGCGTCGACGACACCACGTACTTCGGCTTGTCCTCCAGCTTGACCGCCCACTCGCGCACTGCCGGCGCAGCCTCCTCGTCGCCGCGCACGACCGACGGCCAGTAGCTCTCCATCATCTCGTACGTGACGCGGCCCCAGAGCATCGCCCCTGCCTCGTCGAGGAGTCCTGTGAAGAAGGCGTGCGTCTCGTCGTCGGCGATTCCCTCGCGGTGGTCGACGCAACCATCGAGGGTGAGGTTGATGCTGAAGGTCAGGAGTCCCATGGGATCAGTCTACTCCGGGTTGGGCGGACCGCTCGACGCTCATGTGCCGACGAGTACCTGACAGCGGCTGACGAGACAGAGTTCTTGTTGCGGCTGCACCTCGAACCAACCCCGGCTTCGCACGGCGCCAGGCCGCACGCGCACCGACCGTTCATTGACGCCGGATCTTACAGGCCGGTGAATCCCGTCTGATCGGCGTCCGCGTACAGGATGAAGCCATTCTGACTCCACCCGCGCGTCTCCGCCCCGGTCGCAAGACCAAAGACACGAAACGTCATGGTGCCGCTGATGGACGCGCCGTCGACGGCACGAAATGTCGCGTTCACCGTTCGTGCCGACAGCTTCATGACGAAGGGCGTCATCATGTCGACCGTGCGCACGCCAACGCCATCATCGGACACGATCACGCCTTGGACACGCTCCGCGCGCTCGGTGCGCGATTCCACCCGCAGCTCGACGGTCCGCCGCGATTGCCACGTCGATGTGAGACTGCGCGCCAGGATGGCGGTGCCAGCCAGGACCACGGCGGGAAACACGATGTACCGACGCATGCAGGGCTCCGAGTGATGGGTCTGTACGACAGGCAATGCGATCTGACGAAACGGCGTCCTTGAGCGCTGCGGTCCCTCATGATACGCGTGCACAGGACACGCCGACCGCAGTGACGCGTACTGATCGATCCGCACATGATACGCCGGCTGACCGACGTCGTCACCCATCGTACCTCGACAGGTCGATGCGTTCGCACGTCACCCACCCACCACCGGTCACCGACGCGCGACTGCAGGACTCCATGCACATTCACGCGCTCGACGAGTCGATGCGCCTCGTCGTACGACGCCACGTCCACGAGCACGGTGTCGCCGCGTTTCGGGAAATCGGGTGTCGCTGACTGTCGGCGCCGTGCGCTGATGCTCTCGGCCGCCGTGAGTGCAGCGACGCGCGTCAGCCCAGCGCACCGACGGTCGATGTTCGCACCCGCAGCTCCCAGGGCTTCCACGCACTCTTGCTCGGTCGCGCACCACGCAGTCGCCGCGCCTCGGCGCGTGGCAACACCGACCATCCCGAGCGAGACCCGGTCGCTGTCTGGAACGCGTGGCTCTGTTTGGCCATGCCGAACAAGGGTGTACGTAACGCTTCCTGAAAGCGGCCGGCAACGACCGCGCGGCACAGCTCTGTCAGGCGCTCGGCTTCCGAGTCCGCAGTGAGCGCGCAGGCATCGCACGAACACGATGGAAAAACGTCGGAATACCACCAGCCACACGTGAGCATGACGCCGATTGGCGCGATGAAAGCCATTGCGAGCGGTGCACCGCCCCCCGTCGGGACAAGTGTGATGGGCGGTCTCGCATGCGTCTGCGGGCCCCGCGCGTCATCGTGCGTGAACGAGTCGAGCGACTCGCAAGAGAAGGTGCTGCCAAGATCACCGAAAAGTGCGAGCGCCGCAGCATGCAACGGCGCGAACCGGGCACCGTCCGTCACGGTCGTGTACGCACTCGGCAAGGGCGCCCCTTCAGCAAATCTTCGCATGCGGTCAGTCCTCTACGGGCTCACGATATGTGTTTCTGTTGCAGCGCGACCACGCTTTCCCTGTTCCTGCGCATCGACCGCCGGTCGCACCGTCAGCACCAACCCGGGTCAGGCGGCACGTATGCAAGTGCCTTGCATCACCCTGATCCGATGGTGCATCGAGCACGGTCGGCGTCGTCGCATTCTGGAAACCGCGCGCGAATGCCTCACGGGAGGCGCAGTTGCTGTCGGCCCACGATGCGCTCTCGTGCCGACTGATGTGGTGGCACGATGCGCGTGCGATACTCCACACGGTACTCGCCTGGCGGGATCGGTCGTACGACGGACCGGAATACCGCCGGCGGCGAGATGAGGATGCAGATGCGGTCTGAAGAGGTTTCGATCAGTGTGATGACCAGCACCCCGTTCGCTTGCCCGGCAACCGCCCGATAATCGCTGCAACCACTGCTTCTCAGTACGGCTGTCGCAATCACGGAATCGCCCGACGCCGTGATTGTCGTCGTGTCCGTCGCGCTGTCCGTCGCGGGAGTGATGAGCAATGAAACCGGTAGGCCGTCAGGCGCCAGCGCCTTCGGCGCATAGTACGGACCGGTCGCTGGCTCTCCGCACGATACGGCAGTGAGGACGAGACTGAGGAAGCAAAGGAGTCTGCGCATGCAACGTCGCTGGGGTAGGTCCGCGGTGCGGCTGGTCACGGTACTCGGGGATGCTCATGCGCGTCACCGTCGATTGCCGCGAAGAGCCTGAGGGTGTTCGTGGCGCATGGCGAGACAGGGTTTGCTGCACGGCGACCGCACCTTCGCCAGGCTTGCGCGTCGATGGCCGGTCGAGTCGGCAGCAGCAGCAATCCTGGCCGGACGGGGCGCACGCACTTCCGCACGCGTGTTCCTGTGCACGTGAGGCGTCTTCGCCTCGACGGGTGGATGTGTGCGGCGACACGAGTCCGTCTCGCGACCACTTCGCGATCCGGAGAAAGTCTGGTCACGTCGTCCCTGCTGACGGGGTACGAATTCAATGCCGCCTCCGTTGTCCGGGTGCGGTACGCGATCATCGCCGCGCACGAGTCCACGTTGGCAGCGCCAATATCGTTGCGCGGCTGCAAGAAGCACGCGATGGCTCGACAGTGCAACTTCTCACTCAAGTCGTACGCGCCATGCATCCGGACGACGGACGACTCCGTGCCATGAGTCCATTCATCGGTCACCAGCCGTCGTCAGGGGGAGCGCGGAACCGGGAGCGACGGGTAGAACCACGCATGCCGGATCAGTCGGTCGCGGACCTCGTAGACTACGAGGCTGGTCTGTCCACCGACGCCAGAAGACGACGCTTCCCAGCGTGTTCGTTCGTGCGTCGTCACCCATGGCCCCGTCGCGTCGATCTTGATCAGCTCCGAGCGCGCTGACGGCACGGCACGAAAGTACCCCGCGATCATCCGCCGAAACGCGTCGATGCCACGCCCTACATTGGTCAGTGAGTCGCCAGCAACGCTCATCCACACCACCTCGCTCGCGACCACACTCATCATCGCGTCCAGATCCTTGGCATTGAACGCGGCCACGTACTCACGAACCACTGAGATCGGCGTGGTGTCGCGCGGGCTGATCACCGCACCCTGCGCGCCTGCGGCAGCAGTGCGGCCGAAAATCAGGATCCCAAGCAGAATGAGGCGGCCGCATCCGAGACCATCGAAGAGGGAACGTCCGCTGCGCATCGCTCCGCCACACGAGAAGGGATTCTGCTTCGGACCGGCCGCACCAGACTCGAGTTAACACTAATCGACGGTCGATTCGTCAGCAGCCCGTGTCAGGTACCGTGGGCACCAGCGCGCTGGAGCCTATGTGATGCCGCGACCGCTCATTCGCTGACAGTCTCGACGGAGTACGAGGCTCGACGTGTCTCGAAACCCGATGCGCACGGCGCTGGCAGCAGCATAGGGTCCGCGGCCGATGTGCGACATGCCCACCGCCACTGACCCCGAACGCGGCACCTGCAGTCGGACGTGTCGCCGCGCGAGAGCACGCCCCTCTGCGTACACCAACCGTCGGTCGCCGTGGCTGCAGCGTCCCGTGTTTGGATGGTTGGCGCATGAGCGCTCGTTCACTCGGACACCGTTCGCTGAACGCGCCGCGCGACCAGCCGGGCACCGATCACACCGATCACGAATCCTCCCAGCGCGCCGCGGAAGGGATCCGGTCCCATTGCATCCAACGCGAACCAGAGTGAGTGCACCAGACCAAGGCTTCCGCCAATCACGGTACCGGCGGCCGGGATCAGCACTGCCTGCCACAGCGGGACGTCGCGCAAGAGCAGAAGGCCGGCTGTCGGAGCCAGCACGGCACCGAACAGTGCCCCGACAGGCACGCCGACTTGTATCGCGAGGACGACTCCCTGCCACACGCCTGCAAGTCCGAGAGGAGTCGCCCACCAGAGCGCGACGAGAAGCGCGCTGATCGTGGCGCCAGACAGCGCACCGATGCCAGCCAGCCTCCACAGCTTCCGCCATTCGAACGGGGGTCGCGCACGCGGTTTCCGTGACCGCGCGACTGTGTTCCGGTCAGCTGTCGGACGGATCTCGGGTGTCAATCGCGCCTCGGCCGATGCGGAACTGTTGGTGTCGGGCGCCTGGCCGTAATGCCCATCGTGCTTCCGAACGGGACAGGGTTCTGCTGCTCGGTGACCGCGTATTTCTCACTTGTGCACACCGACCGCCGGTCGCCGTGGCTGCGTCAACCCGTGTTAGCCCGACCGTTCACGTCTTTTGCGCGCCGCTGGCGGTGCCACCGCGCCGACCTGTTCGACATAACTCCGCAGGACCGCATTGATGCGGGTTTGATACTTCGGCCCCGTGGCTCGGAACCAGTCAATGACGTCTTCGTCCAATCGGATTGAGATCGCCTGCTTCGTGACCGGCGTCACCACGCGGGCACCCTGCCAGAAATCGTCCGGCAATGACTGCAGTTCGGGCGGCGACGTCCGCGTGATCTCGGCCTCGGACGCCCGGCGGAGGCGCGCGAGATCAGCGCGCCCTTTCGTCGGCGTCTTCGTCTCAGTCGCGCGGCGGACTGGCTTCGCGGATG
>DASQZA010000326.1:0-4666 GCA_035638935.1 Gemmatimonas sp.
GGCCTCGCCAGTGCCGCGGACATCGAGCTGGCGATGACCACGGGTGTGAACTATCCACGGGGCCTGCTGGAGTGGGGCGACAGCATCGGCGCGGCCGAGGTGCTTCGTCGGCTCGACGCGCTGCACGCCGAGTATGGCGACGACCGGTATCGGGCGAGCATCCGCTTGCGACGCGCAGCGCGCGATGGCGTCGGGTTGCTCACGTGACGGGGAGCGCACGAACGCCGGAACAGGCGGCACGTGTCGTGGTAGACGACATGCTGGCCGTCGACGCGTTCTCGCGCTGGCTTGGGGTGGAAGTGCTCGAGGCGGCGCCCGGATTGTCCCGCATCACCATGGTCGTGCGTGACGAGATGGTGAACGGGTTCGGCACGTCGCATGGCGGCATTGTGTTCTCGTTTGCCGATAGCGCACTCGCCTTCTGCACGAATGCCGGCGGCTTCATCAGCGTTGCGGTCGACTGTTCGGTGAGCTACACGCGGCCCGTGCACCCCGGTGATCGGTTGACGGCGACGGCCGTGGAAGAGAGCAGTACGAACAGTCTGGCCTTCTGCAACGTGACCGTGCGCAACCAGGAAGACGTAATCGTCGGACATTTTCGTGGTACCGTCCACCGCACGCGTCATCGGCATGTGTCTGTGGGGCCGAGCGTGTCCGCAACAGCGGCGGGCCATCTCGCAACGTGCCCACTACCTGTATCAACGGAATCATGACAGAGTCATTCGGGAAGGGCGCCGCGGCCTTGCATGATGCCTACATCATCGATGGCGTGCGTACGCCAGTTGGCAATATCGGCGGTGCGCTGAGCAGCGTTCGTGCCGACGATATGGCAGCGAGCGTGATCGCGTGCGTCGTTGCGCGAAATCCGCAGGTCGACAGCGCGCAAATTGCTGACGTCATCCTCGGATGCGCCAACCAGGCGGGCGATGATAATCGCAACGTGGCGCGCATGGCAGCGCTGCTCGCGGGCCTACCCGTCACGGTGCCGGGCGAGACGGTGAATCGCCTGTGCGCATCGGGGCTCAATGCGATCGCCAACGCAGCGCGCGCGATCAAGGTCGGTGAGGGTGACCTCTACATCGCCGGCGGTGTCGAGAGCATGACGCGCGCGCCATACGTGATGTCCAAGGGTGCGACGCCGTTCGCGCGCGACATGCAGTTGTTCGACACGAGCCTCGGCTGGCGTTTCGTGAACCCGAAGATGAAGGCCGCGTTCGGTACCGACAGCATGGGCGAGACCGCCGAGAATGTCGCGGAGCAGTACGGCGTATCGCGCGGCGACCAGGATGCCTTCGCGGTCTGGTCGCAGACGAAGGCTGCGGCAGCACGCGCGGCGGGGCGCTTTGCCGGAGAGATCATGGGCGTCGACGTTCCGCAGAGAAAGGGCGACGCGGTTCGGGTGGCGCAGGACGAGTTCCTGCGCCCCGACTCGACGCTCGAGACGTTGGCGAAGCTCAAGCCCGCCTTTCGCACCGATGGGAAGGGATCCGTGACGGCCGGAAATGCGTCGGGCCTGAACGACGGTGCGGCGGCACTGCTGCTCGCATCGGCTCGTGCAGTGCGCGACATGGAGCTCACACCACTTGCGCGGATCGTCGCGAGTGCGGCAGCCGGTGTCGAGCCGCGCATCATGGGTATGGGCCCGGTGCCGGCGACACGGCTGGTACTCGAGCGCGCAGGGCTCACGCTCGCCGACATGAGTGTGATCGAGCTCAACGAAGCATTTGCTGCGCAGGCGCTCGCGTGTACACGCGAGCTGGGGCTCGCCGACGATGACGCACGCGTGAATCCGAACGGTGGCGCCATCGCCATCGGTCATCCACTTGGCATGAGCGGCGCACGGCTCGCGCTCACGGCGGTGCGTGAGCTGGAACGGCGTGGGGAACGCTATGCGCTGTGCACGATGTGCATCGGCGTGGGGCAGGGATACGCGATGATCATCGAGCGCGTAAGCGAACGCGCAGGCGAACGCGGCGCATCGTGATCTACGCGTTCGACGGCTTCATTCCGGTCGTGCACGAGAGTGCGTTCGTCCATCCGCAGGCCGCAGTGACCGGGAACGTCACGATTGGCGCGAACGTGTATGTCGGGCCTGGTGCCGCCATCCGCGGTGATTGGGGCGGCATCGTGATCGCCGACGGCTGCAACGTGCAAGAGAACTGCACGGTGCACATGTTCCCGGGTGTGATCGTGAAGCTGGACGAAGGCGCCCACATTGGGCACGGCGCGATCATCCACGGCGCGCACATCGGCGCGAACGCGCTGATCGGCATGAACGCCGTCGTGATGGACAACGCGGTAGTGGGCGCAGGCTGTGTCGTGGGCGCGCTCTGCTTCGTACCGACCGGAATGCAGATACCGGAGCGAAAGGTTGTAGTCGGTAACCCAGCCAGGATCGTGAAAGACGTGACCGAAGAGATGCTGAAGTGGAAATCCGCCGGCACGGCGCTCTATCAGGCGCTTCCCGCGGCGATGCGTGGGAGCTGGCGCGAAGTCGAACCATTACGCGAAGTGCCAGCCGACCGGCCGGTGCAGGGCAAGGCACTCGACAACTGGCAGAACACGAAGGCGAGTCGCGGCGCGACGGAGAACGAACGTTCGTCGAGCGCGATGACATCCAAGACACCAGGAACAGTTTCATGATGAACTTGAAGAATTACGCGCAGGGTGCGTGGGTCGACGGTAGCGGCAAGAAGGCCGACCTCATTCATGCCGTGACGGGTGAGAAGATCGGTGAGGCCTCCAGCGGAGGCCTCGATTTCGAGGGCATGGCGCGCTACGCGCGCACCGTGGGTGGGCCGAAGATGCGCGCGCTCACGTTCCATCAGCGCGCCGCGATGCTCAAGGCGATCGCCAAGCACCTGATGGAGCGCAAGGACGCATTCTACAATATCTCGGCCATGACTGGCGCCACCGCTGCCGATTCATGGGTGGACATCGACGGCGGCATCGGCACCTTCTTCGCGTACTCGAGCCGAGGGCGGCGCGAGTTCCCGAACGAGACGTTTCATGTGGAGGGCCCGACCGAGGCGTTGAGCAAGGGCGGCACGTTCGTCGGGCGCCACATCCTGGTGCCGTTGGAAGGCGTCGCGGTGCACATCAACGCCTTCAACTTCCCATGCTGGGGTATGCTCGAGAAGCTGGCGCCGGCGCTGCTCGCAGGTGTGCCATGCATCGTGAAGCCCGCGACGGTCACGAGCTTTCTCACGGAAGCGGTGTTCCGCAGCATCGTCGAGGCGGACATCCTGCCGGAGGGAGCGATCCAGCTGATCTGCGGCAGCGCAGGTGACCTGCTGTCGCATCTCGAAGAGCAGGACACCGTCGCGTTCACTGGATCCGCCGCGACGGGCCAGATGCTCAAGGGCAGCACCGCCATCATGGAGCGATCGGTACGCTTCAACATGGAAGCGGACTCCCTGAACTGCTCCATTCTCGGGCCTGACGCAGTTCCGGGCACGGAGGAGTTCGACCTGTTCATCAAGGAAGTCACGCGCGAGATGACGACGAAGGCGGGGCAGAAGTGCACTGCGATCCGTCGCACGATCGTGCCGAACGGCATGGAAGAAGATGTCGTGAACGCGCTGCGCGCCCGACTTGGTACGACGACGATCGGCGACCCGACGGTCAAGGGCGTCCGCATGGGCCCGCTCGCCAGCAAGGGCCAGGTGCGCGACGTCGGCGTGAATGCACAAAAGATTCGCGCGGCGTCGGAGCTGGTGTACGGCAACGAGGACTTCGAAGTCGTCGGTGCCGATCGCGACAAGGGTGCATTCTTCGGACCGATGCTGATGGTGTGCGACGACCCGTTCAGGCACGCGGAGCCGCATGACATCGAAGCGTTCGGGCCCGTCAACACGGTGATGCCGTACAAGTCGCTCGACGAAGCGATCGAACTCGCCAAGCGTGGCCGCGGGTCGTTGTGCGGCTCGCTGATCACCGCTGATCCGGAAGTGGCGCGCAAGGTGATTCTCGGCACAGCGGCGTATCACGGCCGCATGCTGGTGCTCGATCGCACGAGCGCGAAGGAGAGCACGGGCCACGGCTCACCGCTGCCGAACCTGGTGCACGGCGGCCCGGGACGCGCGGGCGGTGGTGAAGAGATGGGCGGCGCGCGTGGCGTGACGCACTACATGCAACGGACGGCGCTGCAGGGCAGCCCGAGTGTACTCACCGCGATCACGCGTGAGTGGACGGCCGGGGCGGCGCAGACGCAGGACACGGTGCATCCGTTCCGCAAATACTTCGACGAGCTGAACGTCGGCGACACGCTGCTGACGGGAACGCGCACGATCACGTTGGACGACGTGGTGAACTTCGCCAACTTCAGCGGCGACAAGTTTTACGCGCACATGGATGACGACGCCGCGCGCGCGAATGGCGTGTTTGAAGGCCGCGTGGCGCATGGATACTTCATAGTGTCGGCCGCGGCCGGGTTGTTCGTGGATCCCGCGCCGGGGCCGGTGCTCGCGAATTACGGGCTGGAGAAGTTGCGCTTCACGAAGCCAGTGTATCCGGGCGATACGATCCGGGTGCGGCTCACGGTCAAGCAGAAGACGAAGAAGGATGTGGTGGAGGGGCAGGTGCCGCAGGGTGTTGTGGAATGGGATGTCGAGGTGAGCAACCAGAAGGATGAGGCGGTGGCGGTGTACTCCATCCTCACGCTGGT
>DASQZA010000327.1:0-8106 GCA_035638935.1 Gemmatimonas sp.
GGACCCGGAAGTGCCCGTGATCAGCGTCGTCGACCTGGGCATCATCCGCGACGCATCGGTAAGTGGCACTTCGGTGCGCGTGACGGTTACGCCGACGTACTCCGGATGCCCGGCGATGCACGAAATCGAGACGGACATCCGTTCGGCATTGGTCGCTGCAGGTGCAACCGAGGTGCAGGTCGACACGGTATTCGCCCCAGCATGGACGACCGACTGGATCGGGCCAGAGGCGCGCGAGAAGCTTCGCGCATACGGGATCGCGCCACCGGGCCGCGCCGAGCCGCAGGGGTTGATCACGCTGACTCGGGCGAAGGCGCCGGTCCCGTGCCCGTTTTGCGGGTCGAGCGACACACGGCTGCAGAGCGAGTTCGGGAGCACGGCGTGCAAGGCGATTCACGTGTGCAATGCGTGCCGGCAGCCGTTCGACGAGTTCAAGGCGTTTTAGTCGGTTGCTGCGACCTCGTCATTGTGGAAGCGTTCAAGCGCAACGGCTTTCCGCGGATACGAACTGATCACTGGGGAAACGAAGGATCTTGTGGTGTACTCGACATGTCGACGGTGCACGTCGGCAGCAACGAAATTCTTTGGGAATAGCACGCGGGGCTGGCAGACCGTGCGGAGCCCCACAACAAAAAGGACGACACTCGCCGGAGCGATGTCGTCCTTTCCCATTCACAGTACGAATCCGCGCTTTTCCCTGGTGATCAGTTCGTATCCGCGGAAAGCCGTTGCAGTTGAAGGCTCACACCGCCGAAGTCGGTAGTATCCATGCCGCCAGGAGTCTGCCTCAGCGCTCGACGAACCTTCGCCCCACCAGCTCCCGGTACGTCCGCACCACCGGCACTGCACGGTCGGTCACGAACGACTCCATCGACTGCACGAGCTGCGTCGTGTAATAGCCCGGCACAGAAGCGGGGTGCGACCCCGGCCCGCCGAACCAGCTTCGGATCATGACGCTGCGCGCGTTGCGCGGGAGCGTGGCGACGGCATCGGCGTAGCTAGGAAACCGCCCATCGCGGATGAGATAATCCTCGACGTTGGACGTGTAGAGCACCGACACCACATCACCACGACGACGAAGCTCCGCGGAGATGGCGTTGAGCGCCTTGGGGCCCGCGAGGTCGCCAACGAGCGGCACGACCATGTTGCGCGCCTGCAGGCTCTTGAGGAACTGGAAGTCTGCTTCGCGAACGAGATAGCTCGCGCGATTGCCCGCAAGATCTCGCTCCGTGATCAGCTCACCCAATGTCGGGTAATAGTCGCGCGGCGCGCGCCCCGCCGACGTGAACTGCAAGCGCAGCCCCTGACCGATGAACGTGCGGTGGAAACGCTCGATCGTCGACAAGTCCGCCGCAGAAAGCGGAACCCCGAAGCGCACCACACGCGCACGCACGGCGCGAACCGCGGCATCGCCGCTTGCAGTCGTGACTCGGCTGGTGTCCGCCCACCGTACGAGTGCATCGAGGTCACGCTCGGTCCACCGCGCGACGTCCGAAGGCACCGGCTTGCCAAGCCAGATTGCGAGATACTCCGCGCGGTTACGCGACAGCGAGAACAGCGCCTTGAGCAGCAGGTGGTGCAGCGTGTTGTCGCGGCGGATGTCGACGAGGAAGGCGATCCGCGGCCGCACCCGCGCCATGTAGCTGAAGTTCTGGTCCGGGCCGACACCGATGTACCCGCCACCCCGCACGCCCAGCCGATCGAGGATCGTGAGTGGGTGCAGATAGCTCGACTCGTTCGAGATCAGGTTGTCGGTATCGAAATACCCGCTCGGCGCAGACATCCGCTCGATCAGCGCCGCGAACTCGCGTGTCGTGAGGCTGTCGGATGCGGACGCGGTGACCGCAGTGGTGGTAGACGTCGCCAGCTGCGCTGACGCAGAACGCACCGGAATCAGCGCACCCGTTGCGGCAAGCATCGCTGCGATTCGGCGCACGTGCACTCTCTTCACACCCGCAGCAGCTCCTCGATCCGTTCCGCGATCTGCTCGACATCGGGCAACACAGCCGCCAGCAGCGTCTCGTGGTAGGGCATCGGAATGTCGTTCGGCGCGAGTCGCTGTACCGGTGCATCGAGATGCCAGAACGCATCCTGCGCCACCGCACTCGCCACCTCGGCACCAAAACCCGCGGTCATGTTGTCCTCATGCACGATCAGGCATCGCCCCGTCTTCTTCACGCTGGCGAGTACCGCGTCACGGTCCCACGGCGAGATCGTGCGCAGGTCGAGCAGCTCGACACGATCATCGAACGCCCCGGCAGCTTTCGCGCAGCGGTGCACCATCGCCCCCCACGACACGAGCGTGACATCGGCGCCCTGGCGCAACACGCGCGCCTTGCCGAACGGCAGCACGTAGTCGTCACCCGGATATCGCGCGCGGCCGTCGCCCGTCATGAGCAGCGAGCGATGCTCGAAGAAGATCGTCGGGTTCGGGCTGCGCATCGCCGCTCTCAACAACCCGACAGCATCGGCGGCATTGGACGGAATCGCCACCTGCCAGCCGTATGCGTGTGCGAACCGCACTTCGTCGCTGAGCGAATGCCATGGGTCACCGACATCCTTGCCGAAACCTCCCGGCATGCGCACCACCATCGGCGCCGCGAAGCGGTTCGCCGTACGCCAGCGCATCGTGCCGGTGTTGTTGAGCTGCTCCGTCGCCGGGTCAGCATATTTGCGGAACTGGATCTCCGCTACCGGCATCAAGCCGGAAATCGCCATGCCGACAGCGCGCCCAACGATGCCTTCCTCCGACAGGCTCGTGTCGAACACGCGCTGCCCGCCGAACTGCTTTTGTAGACCCTCCGTGACGAGATGCACGCCGCCCTTCCGACCGACATCCTCGCCGAACACCACCACTCTCGGGTTCACCGCGAGTTCATGTCGCAGCGTGCGGCGGATGGCTTCGGCGAATCGCAGCAACTCGCCATCGACTGCCATCTCGCTCGAGCCACCAAGCGCCGCTCGCTCGGTTCGGCTCAACCCGCCGAGCGCCTCGCCAGCACTTTCACTGTCGAGCGCATCCGCGCGCTCGTCGGCGAACACATGCTGCGCGATTCGGGCCGGATCCGGCAACCCGCGTGCGCGCGCCGCGGTCAGCGCCACCTCGACGTCCGCCGTGACTTCAGCATCGAGTGCCGTCCACTCCGCTTCTGAGAGCAGTGCCGGAACGAGATACTCCCGCAGCTTCGGTAGCGGGTCGCGCTCGGCGTCGGCTGCGATTTCTGCCTCGGTGCGATAGCCCTTCTGGTTGTCGGGGCCCGAGTGGCTCGACAAGCGCGGCACGGTCAGGCGGACGAGCGCCGGCCCCGCGCCACCGCGCACATGAGCAACTGCTTCCTGCAGCAGCTTCGACGCTTCGTGCGGGTCGGTGCCGCTGCCGTTGCGCGTGAACAGGTTCGAGAACGAGGCCAGATTGCGCGCGATGTCGCCTCCGGGCGTCTGCATGTCGCCACGCACGCTGATGCCGAGATCGTTGTCTTCGATGTAGAACAGCATCGGCAGCTTGAGCGTCGTGGCCATCGTCAGCGCCGCCCAGAAGCCGCTCGTTGCGACCGACGCGTCACCACCCAGTGCGATGCTCAAGCAATTGTCGAAATTCGCGTCGCCGAGGACATCGCGGTGATACGTGATCGATTGCGCCCAGCCCGCTGCCGGTGTGTACTGCGATCCGACGTCACCCGACATTGGCAACACGATAGGGCCGTCGCGGTTCGGGAGATTGCAGACGACACCGATGTCGCGACCATCGCTGAATCCGCCGGCGCGACCGAGCGGACTGCCAAAAGCGTCCTCGAGCGTGAGACCGAGCGCGAGCAGGAAGGGGCGTGAGCGGTAATACGCGCCGGCCCCATCGCGCCGCCCGCTCACCAGCGACCCGAGGATGATCTGCGCCATGTCGTGCCCGCGCGCCGAGAACTGGTAGAGCACCTGGTGCTCACGCGGGGTGTTGGCGCGGTTGCGATTCGTGCCCTCCTCGATGTCGTCGAGGGCGCGCGAGGCCAGCGTCAGGTAGGCGATCCGGCGCCAATCGAACCCGGCGCGAGGCGTGGTAAGGCGGGGGGCCGTCGAAGTAGGCATCGCCCGGAAATGTGAGGGGGCGACGGGTGCGGGGACAGCGGCGCGGGCGATTGGAGTGAGGTGGTCGACGTATCCATTGCAACGCCGCTGCAGGTTGACCAAATTGGTCATGTTCAGTAGATTCTCCAGCATGCCGCCGAAGCATGTGCGCGAATCCGTTGGCCTCTACGAGGCAAAAACCCAGCTATCCGCGTTAGTTGATCGGGCTGCAGCGGGGGAGGAGATCGTCATCATGAAATCCGGCCGCCCCCTGGCCAGGCTAGTCCCGATGGAAGACCGTTCACACCTGCGCGTCCCTGGGCAGGGCAAGGGCGCGTGGCGCGTTGCCGCCGACTTCGACGCGCCACTTCCCGACGAGGTACTCTCGACGTTCGAAGATCCAGCATGAAGTTATTGCTGGACACGCACGTGCTGATCTGGTGGGATTCCGGTGCGCGCCTCTCACGGCAGGCCACGGGAGCGATCAGAGAGGCCGACGAGGTGTTCGTCAGCAGCGCTTCCGCGTGGGAAGTCGAGATCAAACGCGCGCTTGGGAAAGTGACGGGACCACGCACCGTCGCCGAAGCAGTGGCGGCGTCCGGGTTCACAGAGCTCCCAGTGTTGTTCCGCCACGCGGAGCGACTGTGGGAACTCGAGCCACTGCATCGGGACCCGTTCGACCGCCTGCTCGTCGCGCAGGCACGAGACGAGTCGTTGACGTTGGTCACCCGGGATCCGCTGGTACTGGCGTACCGAGTGCCGACGATCCGGGCGTAGTCGACGCGCGCTACGGAGTAATGCCGATCGCCGACATTCCTGCCTTGACCGCCTGCGCATCCTGCGCACCCGTTGCGCCGCTGGCGCTGAACGCACCGATCACCTGACCATCGCGACGCAGCAGCAGGCCGCCTTCGTAATTCGTGGCGCCTTCGATGGCCTGGAGCTTTCCCGCCTTGACGGCAGCAGCGTAGTCCACGGTGTGCATCCGCGATTTGTGTGCGGTGTGCGTTTTCGCCACCGCGATCTCGTAGTTGCGCGTGGGCACGCCGTCCATGCGTCGCAGGTAGATCGGCTTGTCCTGCGCGTCGGTGATCAGGAAGACGAGCTTCCAGCCGTTCTTCACGGCCTCGGCTTCGGCGGCGTCAACGGCGCGCTTTGCGTCGTCTAGCGTGATGCGCGCGGCGGGAGGTTGCGGCTGGGCGTGCGCGGGTGCCGCAATGGCCACGGCTACGGCGAGCAACAGCGGGGCAACGCGTGATAGTGCAAGGAGTCGCATGGTCCGGTGAGTGAGGGAGGCTGTTTGGCGACCGCGCACTGCGAAATTGGTGCGGACTCGCATCGATTCGACATACGCTACAGGTGTATCCGATTCGTGTCCATGCGTTGGAACCAGCCCGAACTGCCCCGGCTCGACGGGAGACTCGCTCAATCGCCAATCCTGCCAGACACACGGGGCGCTCAGGTCTTATTTTACGGGATGACCTTCGAGTTCATTTCCGCTGGCTCCCACAACGGCGTGCTCACGATCACGCTCAATCGTCCTGACGTCCTCAACAGCTTCACGCTCGCGATGGCGAAGGAAGTGCAGGGAGCGCTGCACCACGCCGCCAACGACGAATCGATTCGCGCCGTACTCCTGACCGGCGCAGGGCGCGGCTTCTGCGCCGGCCAGGATCTCGCCGAGGTGCTGCCGAAGGATGGCGGCCCGATGCCCGACATTTCAGAGGTCGTGCGCGGAAGCTACAACCCGATCATCCGCGCGATCCGCACGCTCGAGAAACCGGTGGTGTGCGCCGTGAATGGCATCGCGGCGGGCGCGGGTGCGAACCTCGCCTTTGCCTGCGACATCACGATCGCCGCAGAAGAGGCGTCGTTCGTCGAGAGCTTCTCCAAGCTCGGTCTCATCCCGGACACGAGCGGCACCTTCTTCGTGCCGCGGCTCGTGGGCACGCAGCGCGCGACCGGCATGTTCTTTCTGGCGGAAAAGATTCCGGCGACGCGCGCGAAGGAATGGGGATTGATCTGGGACGTGGTGCCGCTGGAACGGCTCATGGACACCGCGCACGGGCTTGCGCTGTCGCTCGCCTCACAGGCCACGCGCGGGTTCGGGCTCACGAAGCGCGCGATGAACGCATCGTTCGCCAACACACTCGACCAGCAGCTCGAAGTGGAAGCGCAGGCGATGCAGGAGGCGGGACGCACCGCCGACTACGAGGAGGGCGTACGCGCGTTTCTCGAGAAGCGGAAGCCCGTGTACCGCGGCGCGTGAGAAGCACGACCGGAATGCCGTTGATGGTCGGTGTCGTCGGCGCCGGTGCCATGGGCGCTGGCATCGCGCAGGTTGCCGCAGTGAACGGGCATGACACGGTCCTGGCCGATGCGCAGCCGGCCGCCATCGCTCGTGCGCGTGCCGGGCACGTGAAGGCGATGGCCCGCGAGGTCGAGAAAGGCCGACTCACGCGGGATGCTGCCGACGCCGTACTGACGAAAGTGCGCTACGTCGAAGGTGTCGGTGAAGCCGAGCTTGCGGCATTTGCCGATGCCGGATTCGTAATCGAAGCGATCGTCGAACAGCTTGCTCCGAAGCAGGAGCTGTTTCGCAATCTCGAGGCGGTGGTGGCGCACAGTACGATTCTCGCCTCGAACACGTCATCGCTGTCCATCGCCGCACTGGGTGGCGCATGCCGCAACGGCGAGCGCCTCGTCGGCGTGCACTTCTTCAACCCGGCGACGCTGATGCCGTTGGTGGAGATCATTCCCTCCATCATCACGTCACCGGATGTCGCGCAGCAAGCACGCGCGCTCGTAGATGCGTGGGGCAAGCGTACAGTGGTCGCGGCGGACACGCCCGGCTTCATCGTCAACCGCGTTGCTCGGCCCTTCTACGGCGAGGCGCTCAGGATTCGCGAGGAGGGCATTGCCGACGCTGCGACCATCGACTGGGCAATGAAGGAACTCGGCGGTTTTCGAATGGGGCCGTTCGAGCTCATGGACTTCATCGGCCATGACGTCAACTTCGCCGTCACCAGGTCGGTGTTCGACGCGACGTTCGGCGATCCGCGCTACCGTCCGAGCATCGCGCAGCAACGGCTGGTCGAGGCGGGCTTCCTGGGCCGCAAGAGCGGTCGTGGCTTCTATGACTACCGTGATGGTGCAGACACGTCCGCAGCGACACACGACCGGTTCGTCGGGCAGCGTATCGTCGATCGCATCGTGGCGATGCTCGTCAACGAAGCCGTGGATGCCGTGGGGCTGGGCCTCGCCAGTGCCGCGGACATCGAGCTGGCGATGACCACGGGTGTGAACTATCCACGGGGCCTGCTGGAGTGGGGCGACAGCATCGGCGCGGCCGAGGTGCTTCGTCGGCTCGACGCGCTGCACGCCGAGTATGGAGACGACCGGTATCGGTCGAGCATCCGCTTGCGACGCGCGGTCCGAGATGGCGTCGGGTTGCTCACGTGACGGGGAGCGCACGAACGCCGGAACAGGCGGCACGTGTCGTGGTAGACGACATGCTGGCCGTCGACGCGTTCTCGCGCTGGCTCGGGGTGGAAGTGCTCGAGGCGGCGCCCGGATTGTCCCGCATCGCCATGGTCGTGCGTGACGAGATGGTGAACGGGTTCGGCACGTCGCACGGCGGCATCGTGTTCTCGTTTGCCGATAGCGCACTCGCCTTCTGCACGAATGCCGGCGGCTTCATCAGCGTTGCGGTCGACTGTTCGGTGAGCTACACACGGCCCGTGCACCCCGGCGATCGGTTGACGGCTACGGCCGTGGAAGAGAGCAGTACGAACAGTCTGGCCTTCTGCAGCGTGACCGTGCGCAACCAGCACGACGTCGCGGTGGGGCACTTCCGGGGCACGGTGCATCGCACTCGCCACCGGCACACGGCCGCCGGCCCGGTTCCGCCCGCACCCGCACCCGCACGCGCGAAAACGGTCCAATCACCTCGACCATCTGCCTCATGACGGTTTCACGAACCAGCAGCACGACATCCGGCAATGCGGCAGGCAGCGCTGAAGGGGGCGCAGCGACGTTGCATGACGCCTA
>DASQZA010000328.1:0-2641 GCA_035638935.1 Gemmatimonas sp.
CTGGCAGGCGTTGTTGACGATGAAGTCGAGCCGGTCGTACCGCGCACTGATGACCGTACAGAACGCCTCCACACTCGGCGTGTGCCGGAGGTCGAGCCCGTAGATCGCCAGCCGGTCCTGCCAGGTCGCGAAGTCGGGCTCCGCGGCGTACCGCGCGGCCGAGTCCCGGGGAAAGCGCGTCGTGACGATGAGCGTGGCGCCGGCCCGCAGGAGCTTGATGCCCGCCTGGTAGCCGATCTTGACCCGCCCGCCGGTCAGCAACGCCACCCGCCCGGTCAGGTCGGCCAGCTCGCTCCGCTTCGCGTAGTTGAACGCCGCGCACGCCGGACACAGCTGGTCGTAGAAGTGGTGGACGACCGTGAACTTTCCCTTGCACACGTAGCAGTGCTGCGGCACGACGGCTTCGCGAAAGTCGGGATCGGCGACGTCGTGCTGCGTGAAGTGCTCCGGTGGATATACGTTCGGCGTCGTGAACACCGTCTGCCGACGCAGCGCGCGAATCCCGGTCTGGTGCAACACGTTGTCGTCACGCTCCGCGAGAGCGGCCTTCCGTGCACGCACGGTGGCCTTCACCATGTTCCGGCGCGTCTTGGCATCCGGATGGAACACTTGCGCCACCGCAGCGAGGAAGCGCTGACGCTCCTCGATCGGAATCGGCACCAGGAGTGCGCGATCGTCGGCCACGCGTTCGAGCAGCTCGGTCGCCGCGCGCAGCTCGTCGCGAAACGGATTGGCGCGCGTCGCGTCCGGGGGTGCGAGCAAACTCACGGTTGTATCCTTCAAGCAACGTCCTCGTTCAGGGGCAATTCGAATTCTAACGGGTGGCGAGCCCTGCCGGCCCTCTTGTTCAACGTCTCGAGAATGCGATGAGGATACGATGATGCGCGTGTTGATCGTGGGAGCAGGTGCGACCGGTGGCTATTTCGGTGGACGACTTCTCCAGGCGGGCTGCGACGTGACCTTCCTGGTGCGAGCGCGACGCATGAAGCAGCTCGGCGAAACCGGCTTGCGCATCACGAGCCCGTTCGGTGACGTAACGATCGACCAGCCGCCGATAGTCCTCGCGAGCAACATCGCATCGCCCTTCGATCCGGTGCTCGTGAGCTGCAAGGCGTACGACCTGACGGAAGTGATGCAGTCCTTTGCGGCTGCCGTCGGATCGAGCACCGCAATCTTGCCGGTGTTGAATGGAATGAGTCACATCGACGCCCTGGCCGCACGCTTTGGCGCGGACCGTATCCTTGGCGGACTGTGCATGATCTCGTCGACACTTGACGAGATCGGTACTGTGGTGCACCTCAACAGGGTACATGGGATCACGTTCGGAGAGTTGGATGGGCGTAACTCCGATCGCGTGGAGGCGATTGCCGCGCTCCTGTCGCGTGGCGCGTTCGACAGCGATGCGACGCCCACGATCCTCCACGCGATGTGGGAGAAATGGACCTTCATCGCCGGGCTTGCGGGCATCACGAGTCTGATGCGCGGCTCCATCGGCGACATAATGGCTGCTGGCGGCGAGCGGCTCGCGATCGGGCTGTACGAAGAGTGCAGCGCGATCGCCAACGGGGCCGGCTACGGGCCACGTGAAGTTGCAGCCGCACGCTCGCGACAGTTCCTGAGCACGCGCGGCTCTCCGCTGGTCGCCTCGATGCTCAAGGACGTCGAGCGTGGCAGCCGAACCGAGGCCGATCACATTCTCGGCGATTTACTGCGACGACGTCGAGCTGGCGAAGACTCCATGGGGATCGCGCCGGGCACGACGTCGTTGCTGGAAGTCGCGCACGCGGCGCTCATGACCTATGAGGCACGGCGCGCAGGCCAGGAGCGTTGAGGATACAGCAGCGGTTGGGCGGTCGGGCCATGGACTGGCTATTGCACCCCCGAAGCCCTGCTATCCGTCACGGCGTGCCGACCTGATCATCGGCTGCTCCATTCCTGCAACCTGTCGAACTCATGCGTAGCCTTCTCATACTTCCGACCGTCGGGCTCCTGGCGGTTTCAACAGCGTGCTCTGCGCGCACGAGCAACAATGCCGATTCGTCCTCCACAGGCCGGGTCGCGGAGAGCGGTGCACAGCCGTCGGGATGTTCGCCGCGCGAGACACGCGCGGCGAATGCGCCGGAACAATCACCGGCGTTTGCCGGACAGACGCGCGCGTGCGCTGCCACGTCGAGCGTCGCGACCGAGGTGACGGTTGTTGCGAAGGGTTTGCAGAAACCGTGGGCTGTGGAGCCGCTCCCGAATGGCGACCTGCTCGTGACCGAGAAGCCGGGACGACTCCGCATCGTATCTGCCTCTGGCACCATCGGCGAGCCGATTTCCGGTGTGCCTGCGGTCGATGGTCGCGGTCAAGGCGGATTGCTCGATATCGCGCTCAGCCCCGGATTCACGACTGATCGCACGATCTTCTGGAGCTTCACGGAGCCGCGCGACGGCGGCAATGGCACCTCGGTTGCGCGCGGCGCGCTGTCGCCCGACAACCGGAGCCTGGCCGACGTGAAGGTGATATTCCGCGCGATGCCGACGTACAACAACAACATGCACTTCGGCTCGCGTCTGGCGTTCGGTCCCGACGGGAAACTGTTCATCACCACCGGCGAGAGGTCGGACACGCCGATGCGCCCGCAGGCACAGGCGTTTG
>DASQZA010000329.1:0-3182 GCA_035638935.1 Gemmatimonas sp.
AACCCGATGGACGACACGCTCATCATTCGCGGGTTGAGCGAGCGCGCCGCGATGCGCGACTCGCTGGTGGTGCTCCCGCACGATTCTGCCACGGCGCGCTTCGTCGCGCGACACTCTGGCACGTACCTCTACTGGGTCCCCCAGTACACCCTCCGCGTGCCCGACTCGCTCCGGTCGGACTACCTCCCGCCCCGGGGCTACGACTCCCAGCTCGCGGGCGCAATCGTCGTCGACCCACCGGGGCGCGTACCTGACGACCGCGTCCTTGTGATCACAGCGCTGGCCGACCGGAACCACGAGGCATCGGCGCCGGAGGCCAGGGACCGCCACGGGACGCTGACACGGCAGTTCAATGCCGTCAACGGCAGCGCGTGGCCGAGCACTGAGCGGCTGCGCTACGCGGTGGGCGACTCGGTGCGGTGGCGCATCGTCAACGCGATTGTCGAGGCGCACCCCATGCACCTCCACGGCTTCTACTTCCGCGTGGACTCGCACGGGACGCCCGAGACGTCGGCCGACTCGATCTACGCGCCCGACCAACGGCGCATGGCGGTCACGGAAACCGTCAACAGGTGGCACACGGCCTCGATTACCTGGTCGCCCGAGCGGCCCGGCGGGTGGCTCTTCCATTGCCACCTGACGAACCACGCGGTGAAGTTCGCGCCCATGGGCCGGCGCGACGTGCTCGATTACCCGTCGTCGCACCACGACGGCGACCCCGATCGGCACGCCCTCACGGGGATGAACGGGCTGGTCCTCGGTGTCACGGTCACCGGGCGTGCGCCGGCGCCCGCCCCGTGGCGGCCGACGAAGCGCCTCCGTGTGTTCGTGCAGTCCGATTCCGCGCCCGACGATCGCGACCGTCGGTTCGGCTACGTTCTGCAGCGCGGCGCCGAGCCACGGCGCGACTCGGTGGAGTACCCGGGCTCGGTGCTCGTGTTGACGCGAGGCGAGCCGACGAGCATCGAGGTCGTCAACCGCGCCGGCGAGGCGACCGCCGTGCACTGGCACGGCATCGAGCTCGAGAGCTACTACGACGGCGTCGTCGGCTGGAGCGGCACGCCGGGTGGACGCACCACGCCCGCCATCCGGTCCGGCCAGCGCTTCGAGGTGCGCATGACACCGCAGCGCGCCGGTACGTTCATGTACCACACACACCTCGACGAGATGCGCCAGCAGTACGGGGGTCTGGTGGGCGCGCTCGTTGTACTGGAGCCCGGCGAGCGATGGGATCCCGCGCGCGACTTCGTCGTCCTGCTCTCCGACGGTGTTCCGGGGCGCATCTACGTCAACGGTTCGCTCATGCCGCCACCGAAGCAGCTCGAGGTGGGAAAGACGTATCGGCTCCGGCTCGCGGACATCGCCGTCTTCCGTCAGGCGCTGGGAGTGCGTCTCGTGCGTGACTCAGCTCTGCTGGCGTGGCGTCCGATCGCCAAGGACGGCTTTCAGCTTCCGGACGCGCAGGCCACGGTGCGACCGAGCATCACCAACCTGCCGAGCGGCGAGACAGCGGACTTCGCGTTCACTCCGGACCGAGCGGGTGAGGTAACGCTGGAAGTGGTTGGCCCGGGGTCGGTGGGCGTGCAGGCGCGGCTCCGCCTACTCGTGTCCGTGGCGCGGGAGTCAGGAACTTCCAAGACTTCGCGCTCGCGAGCGGTCGAGCGGAATACCGCACCGCGACGACCGCGGCACTGATCATCATTCTCGCTCAGACGGTTGTGAGCGCGCGTGATGCGGGAGCTCGTTACTCCATCGCGAGGTTTTGTATGCAGCGCAGAGCAATGCTTCGTTCGGCCAGCATCGGTGCGCTCGCGTCGTTTCTACCCGACACCAACGCGCTCGCAGTTCAGGAGCCGCAGTGGGAGCCGGACGGGTACGGCGCCCGTGCTCGGCTCGGTGTCCTCACGCCGGATTTCGATCCGGTCCCCGAGACAGAGATCGCGGCCATCGCGCCTCCCGGTGTTTCCGTGCACGCCTCTCGCGTCATCTGGAATCGCAACGCGCGTGCATTTGCAGAGCCACCGCACGTCGACAACGCGGTGGAGCGGCTTGCCGAACTGGCACCGCAGACCATTCTCGTCGGGTTCTCCAGCAGCAGTTACGTCATCAGTCGTGACGAGGAGAACGCGATGCTCGCGCGTTTGGCGCCGCGCGCGCTGCGCTCGAGCATCGTGCTCTCGACCCTCGCCACCGTTGCGGCTCTGCGAGCGCTAGGGGCGCGGCGAGTCGCGGTGATGCATCCGCCATGGTTCTCCGCGGAAATGAATGCCGCCGGTGAGGCGTATTATCGTCGTCATGGCCTGGACGTCGTCGCGTGTGCATTGATGACACCAGCACGAACGTTCAGAGAGGTCGCACCAGACGAGGTGTTCGAGCAGGCGCGCGCGTTCGTGCCAGCGTCAGCGGATGCGTTTCTCATCAGCGGCAATGGCCTGCGAGCAGTGGGGATGATCGCGCGCCTCGAGGCATCGATCAAGCGTCCCGTGCTGACGTCGAACCAGGTGCTCGCGTGGGCCGCGCTCACCCAGCTCGGACTCGCGAGGGAGGTGACGAGATACGGTCGCATCTTTCAAGTAGCTGCGCCTCGGTGATGCGGTACCACCCGCGAAGGTAGGGCGAGTGACATGTGCACACCCGGATTCTCCGCGCGCCGAGGCCGAGACGCGGGAAAACACGCCTGTGGAAGTTGTCACCGTTGTCGCACCAGGAGCGCGAGCAATTGCCGCACGGCAGCGCGACGCGAGTCGTCCGAATCCATGTGAGGTAATCATGACATGTCGTGGTTCAGACTTCCTGCGTTGGTCGGAGCAGCGATCGGGCACGCGTCGTACGCGGCGATTGCTCGTCCTCGCGTCCGCGATGCTGTTACCGGGCGCGACGCGCGCACAAGAGTCCACGTCGGCTCCACCCGCTGCGCGCATTCAGGCTCGCGCACATGCCGGCCTGGTGAGCGACCTACTCGACGAGATCGCGCAGGCCGAGTCGAAGATCGTCGCCCTTGCGCGCGCGCTGCCCGAGAGCGCCAGCGATTGGCGCCCGATGGCTGGCGTGCGCTCGGCTCATGAGGTCATGGTGCACGTCGCCGCCGAAAGCTTCTATGCCGCGGCCAAGTGGGGCGGGCGGGCGGATCCGGCGACGATGGTGACGGGCGCGACGCACTCCGAGAGCGACGCCTACGAGCG
>DASQZA010000330.1:0-9369 GCA_035638935.1 Gemmatimonas sp.
CTCGAGACGCCGCGAGAGTGACTGCTGCCCGAGCACGTCGACGACGAACACCGGTACGTCCGGGTGCTCCCTCGCGAAGGCCTGCACTTCGAGCATCGCGCCGGCCGAGATCGAACAGGCTGGGCTGTGCTTGTACAGCACGGAGAGCGGCGGAAAGTCCACCGGCTGCCCGAGCTGATCGTCTGGTGGTACGGTGATCTGTTGGAGTGGCATATACGGACTGCATGCAAAGCGGTTGCCAAAGGGCGCCGGTGCGCGCCTTAATGGAAGTTTCGCCCCTTGGCATGCCCCTCACCGCCACCCAGCTCCAGTTTCCTGAATTGTTTCGCGCGCACGTTCACCACCTTGTCTTCCACCTGCAGGGTCCCACGCACCAGCAGCAACGGCGATGTGGAGATGAGCAGCGCATGCTCCTCGAACAGGTCGGGCCGGATCACGATGTTGATCATGCCGGTTTCATCCTCGAGCGTGAGAAACACGAACCCCTTGGCCGTACCGGGGCGCTGGCGGCAGATCACGAGCCCCGCGACCGCGACACGTTGCCCGTCGTAGCCCTGATCGATCGTATCCAGAGCACTGAGTACGCCGTTCGGCGCCAGCAGCGTGCGCAGGTGCACCATCGGATGGCCGGCCAATGAGAGTCCCGTCATGCGATAGTCGGCTTCCGTGAGCTCGACAGGCTCGAGTGCTGGCAACCCCTGCGGAACTGGCTGCAACCGCATCGGCGCAAATGGCAGCTCGGGCCCGCGTGTCGCCGCAAGCACTTCCCACAACGCGACACGACGGCGCCGCTCTGCCGGCTCATGGGTGAACATGCTGTCGAATGCACCCGCCTCCGCGAGCCGGCGCCATGCGGCACGATCGAGCGTCACGCGCCGCACGGCATCCTCGACACTCGTGAACGGCCCGCCCACCAGCGCGCTCTCGAGTGCGCGACGTGCCTTCGCACCGAGCCCCTTCACGAGCCGCACACCAAGACGTACGGCCACGCGGTGATTGCCCTTTACCGGCACGGCCGGAATCCGCGCGCCCCATGCGGCCGTGCCGTCGTTCGGCACGAGCACACGTCCATCGGCCAGTTCGAGTGTGTGATCCCACGACGACCGCGTGAGGTCGATGGAGCGCACATCCACCCCATGCCGCTTTGCATCCTCGACGAGCGTACCCGGTGCATAAAATCCCATCGGCTGCGCATTGAGGATCGCGGCCGCATACTCCGCCGGGTAGTAATGCCTCAGCCAGGCCGTCGCATACACGATGAGTGCAAAGCTCGCGGCATGACTCTCCGGAAAACCGTAATCGGCAAATGCATTGATCTGGTTGTAGATGCGCCGGCCGGTCTCCTCGGGAATGCCGTTCCGCTTCATGCCCTCGATGAGCTCTTCACAGATCGCCGCCATCCGTTCACGCGATCGCTTGTGTCCCATCGCCCGTCGCAGCACATCGGCTTGACCGGGCGTGAAGCCCGCCGCGGCGATGGCCACCTGCATGCCCTGCTCCTGAAAGAGCGGGATGCCGAGCGTGCGCTTGAGTACGTGCTCCAGTTTGGGATGCGGGTACGTGATTGCTTCGAGCCCTGCACGACGACGCAGGTACGGGTGCACCATCTCGCCCTGAATGGGCCCCGGACGAATGAGCGAGACCTGCACGACGAGATCGTAGAAGCAGCGCGGCTTGAGGCGCGGCAACGTGTTCATCTGCGCGCGGCTTTCCACCTGGAACAGGCCGACGGTATCGGCGGCACAGAGCACGTCGTACACCGCCTGATCCGTCATGTCGAGTTGCCCGAGATCGATGGTCTGCCCGCGCGTGTGCCGGATGTACAGCAGACAATCCTGCACGACCGTGAGCATGCCGAGACCGAGCAGGTCGATCTTCACGAGACCGACGGGATCGAGATCGTCTTTCTCCCACTGGATGACGGTACGCTCCGCCATCGATGCCGGTTCGATCGGCACGACGGAACCGAGTGGCTCCTCGGTGAGGATGAACCCGCCGACGTGGATGGAACGGTGCCGCGGCAACTGATGCAGGCCATCGACGACGTCGGCAAGACGGCGCACACGGATGTCATCAGGGTCGAGCCCCGCGCGCTCTAGCAACGTGCGGCCGGACGTCGTGTCGCGTGTGGCGGTGGTGCGGTTGCGACGCTCCTCGTGCGAGTCACCGGCGTTGGCGTCGAGATGCGCGGTGATCTGGTCGTCTACCTTGTCACCCCACGTTGCATCACGCGGGCTGGCGATTGCACCCGGGCGCCGCTGCGCATTCGGGCTGCCGTAGGGTTCGTACGACGCCTTGGGACGTGGCCGGTCGCTCGACTCGAGCTGGTCGTTCGCGTTGCGCAACTTCCGCTCGTGCGCGTCGGCCCGCTCGACCCGCGCGCCTCGCGCCGCCGCAATGCGCCGTGCATCGGCGCGCACGACGCGCGCCTTGGTCGTCGCCTCCGTGCCACCGATCATGTTCTGCCCCATACGCTCCGCATCGATGGCATCGAGCGACTGGGCAACGACAGCAGCGCCAGCGTCGATGTCGATGTCGATGTCGATGTCGGTATCGGCACCAGTGGCGTCACGCGCTCCCTTGCCCGCACCATCTCCCGATTCATCCACGCGTAGCGCTGCCGCCGTGGACTTGGCACTGAACCGGTCGCTGAGCGAACTCAGGACATCCGCCTGTTCGACGGAAAACCCGAGCACGCGCGCCGCGTCGCGCACCGCACTGCGCCCACGCCACGTGATCTGCTCGCACACCATCGCCGCATGCTCCCGGCCATACCGCTTGTATACGTACTGCAGCACCCGCTCACGGTCGCGATGCGCGAAGTCGATGTCGATGTCGGGCGCTTCCTGCCGCTCCTCGCTCAGGAACCGCTCGAAGAGCAGCTCCATGCGAATCGGGTCGACGGCGGTGATCCCCAGGCAGTAGCACACCGCGGAGTTGGCGGCCGAGCCGCGCCCCTGGCACAGGATGCCCTCGCGCCGCGCAAAGCGGACGATGTCCCACACTGTCAGGAAAAACCCGGCGAGTCGCAGCTTGCCGATCATCTCCAGCTCGTGCGCGATCTGCGCATCGTGCTTCGGCGACCGCGTAGTACCCCACCGTTCGGCGGCGCCCTGGTCGACGAGCCGAGCCAGATATTCGTCAGCCGTGATGCCCGGCGGCAACGGGAACGCCGGCATCGATGGCTTGAGCTGCCCAAGGCGAAACGCACACCGCTCCGCGATGATCCGCGTGGCATACACCCCTTCCTCGGCCCCGCGCCACCGCTTGAGCACCAGCGACGGCGCCTTGAGCACCCATTCGGCGTTCGGCCGCAGGCGCGTGCCCATCTCGTCGAGTGTGCGCTCGTAGCGCAGCGATCGCAGCACGTCGTGGATGATCCGGCCCTCGGGCCGCGCATAGTGCACGTCGTTGGTGACGACCCACGGTACACCGAGCCGTCGCGACAGCGGACGCAGCTTGCGTACGAGTGCGCGCTCCTCCGGCAGGCGATGATCCCAGCACTCGACGCCGAGGCTGCTCCCGAATGCCTCGCGCAGCGTGCAGGCTGCATTCCACGCGTCGTCGTCACGCCCCTCGGCCAACAGCTGCGGGATCCATCCGCGCGGGCAACCCGTTAGTGCCGTGATACCACGGGCATGTTGTGCCACGAGCGACCATGGGACCGCCGGAGTGCCACGCGGCGTATCCATGCGCGCGCGCGTGACCAGCGTGGCGATGTTGCTGTACCCCTCACGAGTCTCGGCCAGCAGCGTGAGATGCGTGGGGCGCGCCTCGCGGGCATGCCGTACACCTGGCGAGTCGGGCACGAGCACGGTGAGTTCGACTCCGAGAATACCGGCAATACCGGCAGCTTCGCATGCAGTCCCGAAGCGCACGACACCACCCATCTCGTCATGATCGGTGATGGCGAGCGCATCGTACCCCAGTTCGGCCGCACGCTCGGCGAGTGCCTCCGGTAACGAGGCACCATCGAGCAGGGAAAGTGCAGAGTGACAGTGCAGTTCGACGTATGGTACGCCATGTTGCCCCGTCATCGGTGTACCCCATTTTTTCCCCGGCACCACGCACCATGTCCGATCCGCTCCATCACAACACACGTGTGCCACGTGCCACGCCCGAACTCACCGTGCACGAGTTCTCGACGGCCGAAATCCTGGAGGCCGCCGATACCATGGGCTCGGAGGAGCTGGACCGGTTGCCGTACGGCATGATCCAGCTCGACCGCACGGGGCGCATCCTCAACTACAACGCGGTCGAGTCCAAGCTCGCGTCGCTGAGCAAGGAAGACGCGATCGGCAAGCAGTTCTTCACCGAGATCGCGCCCTGCACGAAGGTTCAGGATTTCTACGGCCGGTTCAAGGAAGGCGTGATTCGGGAGTCGCTGGATACGTCGTTCCGTTTTCATTTTGCGTTCAAGCAGTCGCCGAGGGATGTGACGGTGCGGTTGCTGTATTCGAGGCGTACGCGCACGGTGTGGGTGCTGATATCGGATCATGAGGGGAAGCCGTTGTAGCAGGTGCTGCAGTCGCTGCGGGTTACGCTGGTCAGTCATACCAGCCCTGCAGGTACCAGCCGGGCGACGTGCCGGCCGCTTCGCGGTAGAGCAGCAGTTCTCCTTCACCGATCACGAGTGCGCGCCAGTAGTCGCGCGCGAACCCGTCGGCGCGCCACCAGTCGCCGCTCAACCGCTCCGGGCCGTCGATGCTCGCGAAGCCCAGGCGACGTCCGCGCCACCAGACAGCGTCGGGCAGGCCATCTGCCTCCTCGACCTCGACGGGCTCCGGAGATTCGAGCATGCGCAACACAGCAGGCAGTGCGACTGATGCTTCCGCTGATGCATGCACTGATGCTTGCACCGGGATCCCCTGCGCCGGTGTGACATGCGCCAGCGTCATCCCGTCCGCCTGCTCCCAGCGTCCTGCTTCCTCCGGACGGTGCGCATCGCCTGCGATAGGATGCACGACCACGTCGTGGGCACCATCGGGATCGAGTGCCGCGCGCAGCCGCGTGAACACCGCATCGGCATTCATCGCGGCGTCACGCCACGAGGGGATCAGCAGGTCGCCCTGGTCGGCCGCGAGTGGTGCCGTGGCCGGAATGCTGACGGTGACACCGATGATGGGTGCCGGAATGGTCCAGCGTTCGAGCAGCGCACGACACTGGTCGAACAACGGTTCGAGTCGCGCGAGCGGCCGCGCCGGGCGCGTCTCGCGCGTGATCGTGCGGTGCGGAACGGAGAGCAGATATTCCGACGACGATGACGGCGACAGTGGTGATAGCGGCGACAGTGCTGACTGCAGTGACGACGCGGGAACGAACGTGTCGTCGGCCTCGTCGCCAATGGGCCACTGGCGCCCCGCGTCGAGTACGAGCGTGACGGCAACCGATGCCGCGGCACGCGCATCGGTCACGAGGTCGCGCACCAGGCGCTCCAGCAGCGCACGCAACACGAACAGCACGGGCTCCGTGCTCTCGACCGGCCCCGGCAACTCGACGCTCGCACTGCGTGCCGCTTCCACACGCACGAGTCCCGGCCGGCGCGGGTCGTCGCCATGCGCGAGGCGCCATGATGTGAGCCCCTCCGCACCCCACCGCCGTTCGACGTCGCCGGCCTCCAACTCTGCAAACGCACCCACGGTGCGCAGGCCGAGCGCGTGCAGCGCATCGCGCAGGTCGTCGGGCATCGGCACGAGGCCGAGTGGTGCAGGGGCGAGATAGTGCGCGCAGCCTCCACCCGGAATGCACAGCAACCCGTCCGGTGCAAGCGGGTCACGTTCACGCACCGCACGACTCCGTGATGCCGGTGCCCACGTGGCCGCACGCGCTGCCACGCACGAGTCGGCAACCGCAACGCGTGCATCGGGGTGCCACACCCGTGCGATACCGAGCAGGGCGCGACCGAGCGCGTCTTCACCGCCGATGCCGTCGAACCCCGTGGCACCGACCCACCACATGCCGGGTGCCCCGGCCACCGGTGTCACCTGCGGACTCGCGGCGAGCAGTGCACCCGTCACCGCGAGGATCGCATCAGCAACGGCGCTGTCGTCCCATGGGCGCACGTCGAGTGCGGCGCACGACGCACGCGCTTCCGGCACGCCCATGCCGGCGCGCACGCCGAGCTCTCCGGCGGCGAGTGACACCACACGAATGCGCTGCCCATCAGCCAAAGCGCGCGGCAGCATGTCCCAGTGCTGTGCCTGATCTCGCGCTTGACGCCGCGCCGGAGCGAGCATGCCCGCGCTCGCTTGTGCGTTCGCGGATGCGTTCGCGTGCGGCATCGCGTCGTGTGTAGCGGGCGTAGCTCGACTCGCCGGCACGCCGTCGCCCGCGGTATGCGCTCCAGTCGCGTGTGCGCCGGTCGAGCTCGCGCTGTGCACGTTCGGCGTCGCGGCGAGAAAGGGGAGGGCGAGTTGTGTCGCCAGTGGCGCTCCCGGTGTCGCGCGCTTCGTTGCCGACGGATGCACCGAGCCCGCCCCAGGTGACGCTGGGTGTCCCTGTGCTGGCGTCACCGCCCCGTGCGGTCCAGGCGCGACGCGCTCCGCGCGCCACCCCGCGGCGATCGGGAATCTCGGAATGCGCACACACGCGACGCGCCATGGCGATTGCACTGTTCACCTCGACTGTTCGAAGGGCTGCACCTTTCTCGACGATCACCCGGAAGCCCCGCGATGTCTCGTGTGCGTTGTTGCGTGCGTTGTTGCGTGCGTTGTTGCGCGCGTTGCTCGTACTGTCGCGCGCGACCCGCAACCGCACGGCACCACTGATGCGACTTGCCCCCGCGCCATCGCTGATCGCATCGGTGATCACCACGAAGGCGGCATCGCGTTCGCGCGCGAGACCGGAGAGCCGCACGCCCTGCACGCGATGCAATGGCGGCGCGCCATCGAGCACCACGAGCGCGAACACGCCACTGCGCAGAAGCTGGTCGGCGCACCACGCACCACGTCGCGCCTCGAGCGGACGGACCATCACGAGTCGCTTGCCGAGCCCAGCCCATGACTGCGGTGCGGCGGTGCGGCGCGCGTCCACCCATGCCACCCATCCGCCACCCTGGAGCACCCGCGCCACGACCTGTCGGAGAAGCGTCGCCCGGCCCGACCCCGAGGCGCCGACGACTTCGGTGATGCGCCCTCGGGGTACGCCACCCCCCAGTGCGCTGTCGAGCGAAGCGACGCCCGTGGGCCACGCTGGCCCAGCCGGTCGTGACGACGCCACCACCTCGGCCACCCGCGCCCGCAGTTGCGCATGCAGTTGCGCATGCAATTGCGCATGCATCCCGTCCAGCCCCACCAGTGCCGGAGCAGCTGGAGGGTCGAGAGGTTGGGAGTGCAGAGCGCGGGCAGAAGCAGACATCGAGTGATCAGAGCCTCATGATTTGGAAATCAGGTGGGCAGCAAACCTACCGAACAAAAACCGAAGATCAAGGTGGCGATGATGCCAACCGGTTATTCGTTGTTCCAGTCATAGGGGCGATATAGTTCTTAAGATGCGTGCCGATCGATACTTACCGGCATCTTTCCCGTAGGTTTTGTGTATGTCGCTCCTCACGACTATTCTCGCGAAGCTGCGTGCTCATGAAGCTCAACTTCGTGCGCGCGGCGTTGTCCACGTCGCTGTGTTCGGCTCGGTTGTACGGTCTGAGCACCGCGACGACAGCGATGTGGACCTGTTCGTGGATCTCATTCCTGATGTGGCCGACGACTTCTTCGCGTACGCCGGCATAGCGGCTGATCTCGAACAGATCGTCGGGCAGCAGGTCGATGTCGCCCGACGTGACCGCCTTCGTTCTCATGTGCGTCCGAGCGCCGAGGCTCAGGCGGTGTATGCCTTCTGAGGTGCCGCGCGAACGACTGCAGGACATCGTCGCCAACATCGATCGGGTGCGCGCGCATCGGCTGTTGGGTGTGCAGGGAGCGAGTAAGAGTGGACATCAGGTGACTACGAGCCCTGAGACGTTTGCAGCGCGAGAACTAGCTGAGTGGTCGACCCGTGCACCGCTGCGTCATCAGGTTGTCCGCCGCGTTCCGTGTCGTCGAGAGGCGTGAGCTCCGGCGTGTCCCACGTGCGCTTCTCGAGCTCTTCGTCGCGGTACACCCGCGTCCCGATCCCGTACTTCCGCGACAGCCGGTCCATGAACCGGCGTAGCCCCTCGCGATAGCGGTCGCTGGCGTAGGCGCTCTTCCGATATGCCGTCTCATAGGTGGGCGCGAGCTCCGGCCAGCCCTCGCGGATCACGGGGAGATACCGGCGACGCGAAGCCGCGCGCAGCCGAAGCGCGCCCGCCGCAATGCTGCTCGCCCCGGCCTCGGCCACCTGACGCACCAGTGCTTCGAGTGCATCCGGGCGGTCGGTGATCCCGGGCAACACCGGCATGCAGTTCACACCGACACTGATCCCTGCCTCCGACAAGCGGCGCACCGCACGCAGCCGTGCCTCCGGCGTGGGTGCGCGTGGCTCGAGACGACGAGCCAACTCGCGATCGACGGTGATGAGCGAAACGTGCACGGTGAGTGTCCCACGTGTCGCCACGCGCGCGAGCACATCGATGTCCCGCGTCACCAGCGGACTCTTGGTGATGATGACGACCTTGAGGCCGCGCGTCTCGCCCAGTGTTTCGAGCAGACGGCGCGTGACGCGGAAGCGTCGTTCAGCCGGTTGATACGGATCTGTGGCCGTTCCGATCACGACCGTGTCGCCCCGTCGCGGTGCACGCGATGAACGCAGCGCATCGCGCAGCCGTGCGTCCGCGTTCTCTTTGACGAGAATGCGTCGCTCGAACGCCAGCCACGCCGGCATGGACTCCGCCACGCGCGCACCGTCGCGCCCCGCCCGCTCGAGCGCCCATCGGTGCGTGTCGCGCGCGTAGCAGTACGCACAACCGAACGCGCAGCCGATGTACGGATTGATGGACCAGAATCCCATGCCCGTTGCCGCCGGCGCATTGAAGATTCCACCCGGTGTTGCCGCGTGATACTGCAGATCGGACTGCGTCTGCAGCAGACGCATTGTCTCCGGAGCGAGATCTGTCAGCGCGGTGTTCATGCCTTTGAATACCGAATACAAACCGAAAGCGCAAGCGAAACATCGTCAACACAGCGCGCGTTCGTAGCGAAAATCGGGGATATCCACACGATTTCGCGACATTGATGCACTTTCCCACAGTACTCCACAACGTCTTCCACATTGTCGCACGCGCTTCAGCGCTCTAAGCTAGACCTCCATGACAGCACTCTCCGACATCGAAATTCAACGCGGACTCGGCGGTCTCCCCGGATGGACGCGCAAGGGTGACACGCTCGTGAAGAGCTATCACTTCGCATCCTTTCCCGACGGAATCGAATTCATCGGACGTGTGGCGGACATTGC
>DASQZA010000331.1:0-3768 GCA_035638935.1 Gemmatimonas sp.
ATGCTGGCGTCCACCACGCTCGCCGCGCAACCGACAGGCCTCGACCGATTCGTCGGCGAGTGGTCGGGACCACTCGTCACACCCTCGCTTCGCGGCACGGTCACGCATCGCCTCTCCCGAAGCGCGAACGCTCTCGTCATCCAGACGACAGTATCCGCGCGCGGGACCACCCTCCACGGAAGGGCATCGCGCATCCAGTTACGCGCGGACACGCTGACCTTCCACGTCGAACTCGGTGGATCGAGTATCGAATGGACAGGAAGTCTGCGAGAGAACGGACTCGTGGGAACAGTGCGCGTGCGGCAGCAGATGGACGTGGTGGCCGACGGTGTCTGGGAGGCGACGCGGCCCGCGTCGAACATTCCAGCCGTCGTCGGTGCGGCGGCCCTGCTCGACGCGGCGTGGACGATGATCGACCGGGGCTATGCCAACTTCGGTGACCGGGCAATCGATTGGGACACCGTTCGCCGCGTGTTCGCAAGTCGGCTGACCGCGAGTGCCAGCGACTCGGTCACGTTCTCCGTCATCACCGAGATGCTCGGCCTGTTGAACGACGAGCATGTAGGACTGCGGAGCGATACGCGCCGGTTCACCGCAGGCAGGCGCGCGGAGACTCCGGAGGACTCCGCGCGCCACGCCATCATCGCGCGACGGTACGTACGCACCCCGTTTGCGGCACACGCGCAGGGAACCATTCGGGCAGGCTGGCTTGCCGACTCCGTCGCATACATGCATCTCGCCGAATTCGCGGCCCCTCGACTGGTCGGACCCGCACTCGACTCGATCCTCGAGCAGGTCGTCCACGCTCGGGGCCTCGTCATCGATCTTCGCGACAACCGCGGAGGCAGCGATGTCTCGGGTCAACGGCTGCTTCGCCGGATCGCGGATCAGAGGCGACTCTACATGAGCAGCCGAGCGCGCGCGCTGCGTGCGCACGATTCCTTCCTGCCGCCTCAAGAGTGGTTCATGCAGCCCAGCGATGAGCAGGGATTCAATGGTCCAGTGATCGTATTGACCAACCGTCGCACCGTGAGCGCCGCGGAGAACTTTCTGCTGGGGGCTCGCGAGCTCCCGCATGTCAGTATTGTCGGCGACGTCACCGCAGGGGCGTTTTCGGACGTGACTCGCGAGACCCTCCCGAATGGTTGGGTGCTGAGCTTCCCGCTGAACGCAATCACCGACGCGAGAGGTCGGAGCTGGGAAGGCGTTGGGATCGCGCCGGACTACCGCCGGACGAACACACCGGCGGAGCGTGCCTCCAGTCGGGATACGCCACTGGAACTCGCACTCGATCTGTTGGCGAATCGGCCGCGGCCCTGACGTCACGCGCGTGGTGCCGTCAGCTGCAGCAGCAGCTCGTGCAGTAGCAGTAGTCGGGCATCGTGCAGCCGTTGCACCCGCGCCGAACGTTCGAGGGCGCGATCGACACTCCTGGGCAGGACGCGAAGGCCCGTGACCTGTTCCTGAATCTCTGCCAACCGCATCGCGACATTCTCGACGAGTCCGTCAGCACGATGCGGTGACTGTGCGCGCGCATCGGCGATCTGGCGCAACAGAATGCGCTCACGCGCCGCGTACGAGACGGAGAGCGCGTCGACCTCTTTGACCGGCACCAACGGCAGCGCACCGCTTTCAATCGCCAGTGCCGATGCCGCGGGGGTTGATGGAACGCGTGTCGGCGAGACAATGAAGGTGGTAATCGCTACGGTCATCGTGACCAGCAGCGCCGCACCGACCACGACGTGAACGCGCAGAGTTCGCCACGCGATGCGACGCGCGTGGCTTTGGTTCGCGTGGTCGAGCACAGCACGCGTTTGAGCCAGGAGGGCTGTAGGTGGCTCGACGGGCTGTCGGAGCGTCGCAGCCAGTCGTTTGCCGCGGTCGAGAATCGAGAGAGAGTCCTGGCATCGCGCGCAGGTGGACAAATGCTCGCGAACCCACTCGTTCCCGTCCGGTGCTGCGTCCAGCGAATCACTCAGCGCGGCGTCATCGGGATGTGAACTCATGCGCGAAGGACCGTACCGATAGCTTTCCGCGCGCGACTGAGATGGACGCGTACCGTCGCTGCCGCAATGCCTAGCACCTCGGCCACCTCGGACGTCGAAAAGCCCTCGACATCATGCATCGTGAACACCATGCGTTGACCCGGTGAAAGCCCGGCGATGGCCGTTTCGATCGACATCATCGTCTCGAGGCTCACGGGGGTCGCGTTCGCGGTCGCGCCCACTACGTCGTCATCAAAACTCAACCGGCGCGACAACCGCGCCTTGGTGCGCGCGTCATTCAGGAGGTAATTACGCGACACCCGGAAAATCCACGCTGCCAGTGATCCGCCGTTGAACCGATGAAAGTTCTGCCAGACATGCACCAGGATGTTCTGCGTCAACTCCTCGGCCTCACGCGCGTCGCACAACATTCGCAGCGCCATTCCGTGGACGTCGCCCGCGTGCCGCCGGTACAACTCCTCGAAGTCCAGCGTGGCCATCGCAGCATCATGCGGCGTGGATCGCACCCCGGCTTCTGGAAGCGTCACGTGCAGGGAATCGTCGTGCGTGCGGTCGTCCATCTGACGCGTGAGTTCACGGCTTGCGCAGCGGAACTTCCTCCTCGGTCATGCGCTGGACGCGTCCGTCAGGAAGCGGAAGCTCGCCGTACACCATATACGGTGACTCGAGCAGCAGATACCAGTTCGCGTAGAGCACTCCTGTCGCGCGACGGTGTTCTTCGACCTTGGTCGACCTGCGCGGCTTGCCCTCGACCATGACAGTCGTGTCACCGATGACGGTGAAGACGCGGTCTTCCGTCGTCGTCGGAGTTGCGGGGCTCCACGCCGGCGCCACCATGACAGTGCCCTTGCGGAGGCCGGCGGCAATAGGCACGAGATCAGTGGCCCCAGCAAAGAAACCGATGCGCTCGAACGGCGTCTCGACATGGCTCGGCGCCGCCTCGGCCGGTGCCTTGCGTACGCCGCGCACTGTCTTGCCGTCGACCGTGAGGTGCACGTAGCCGCCACCGCTACCCGTAATGGAGTAGCCGAGTGGAGCGAGCGTGCGGGCATCGTACGTCTGCCGCAACACGCTCGTCGGGCGACCGGGCAGCAGGGGTACCGGCTCGCCCGTCGTGACCCACCGCATCACTCGGCGCCCGGCGGAGTCACCGACCGTGAGCTCATTGAGCCACTGCGACACGAGCGAGTCGCCGCGATAAATGCGTACGCGCGCAGCATGATCCCGCATCATGCGTCCGTCGATCGACGGGTGGCCCACCTCGGCGAAGATCGTGTCGCGCGATTGTGCGGCGGCGTCAGTCGTGACTGCCGGGACGGAAAAGATGGCGAGCATGCCGAGCATGCCGAGCAATGTCGGTCGCATGAATATGCCTCGAGGTGGGTCGGGCGCGTGATCGGTCATCGACGAACGGCGGTGTGGTCAGTCCACCAACCAGCGCCAGCTACCGTTGGGTTGCCGCTGCCAGATGGTGAAGTAGTTGCCGCGCGACGGTGCGAGCGTGCCGTCGGCCAGACGGGAATTCACTGGACCGATCGTGAACCCCAGGTCTCCGCTCGCAGCAACCGTTCCGGCTTCCGGGTGCCACGCGAAGCCGAAGATCTCAGGTGGCGTCGTCTGGAAGAGCGTGCCGATCGCCGACGGTCCCCAGATGTAACCGGCACTATCGAGCTTGGCACCGTCAGGAGCGACGAAGTGTGCGAACGCCGCGCGCACGTCGCGAGCGGCTGAGTCGGAGAACGCCCGCTCGACACGAAACAGT
>DASQZA010000332.1:0-14572 GCA_035638935.1 Gemmatimonas sp.
CACCGCAATGGTGATGACGATCGCGGTGAGACCGATGGCAGTGATGGCTTCGACGAGCGTGAAACCCGCTCGCACCACACGTGCGCTCAGCGGAGTACGTGCATCGCGCGGCACCCGGCGCCCGGCGCTCATCGCACCACGCCGACTGCGCGCGTTGTGTTGCCCCGTTGTCCGGTGGACACCAGACGGGACGCGCGGTACCGGGTGCCGCCGGGCAACGTCACGATCACGGTGACCACATCGACGCCAGCACCCTTGCTCCAGGGCTCGCGCTCGACACGGGTCGGTGCCTGCAATGCCGACGCGTCGTTCACCATCGCATCCACCTCGACGGGGCCGATGCCGGCGGCGGCCCCATCGAGCACCGCGTCGCCGACCGCGACAGCGCGTGTCCACTCCACACTGCGTGTCTCGAGTCCTGTGGCGCCACGCGAGAGATCGAGACAGGCCACCCCGACGACTGCCAACAGCACGAAGGCCACGACCGATTCGATGAGCGTCATTGCGTCGAACCCACGTCGAACCGGCAGGTCAACGCATCGAATGAACCCAGATGACTGTCCGGATTGCCGGGGAGCGCCTGCGCTTGTGCATTCTTCGGCACCCCCGCGTTCACGCCGACATTCAGGGTGCCAGCTGGCAGGCAACTTCCCATGGCGTCGATATGGAGATCGACTGGCTGATGCGCTGCGTCCGGCAGACGTCCGCTCGACAACAGCTCGCCGTCCAGCTGGTTCGCCATGGCCCACAAGCCATCCGCTGCCACTCGCAGCCGGACCGGGGCGCCGCGCTGAATCGCCGCACGGCGCGCCTTCGCGACCAGAGCGTCGACGGCGCTGAGGTCCGTCGCCAGAAGCCCGGATTCGGAACGGTTCGGGCGCACATCGAGCAGGGGCAGAACCACCGCGGAGGCGACCGCCATCAGCACCAGCACGACAAGCAGCTCGAGCAGGGTGACGCCACGGCGAACGAAAATGGGCGGGGTCGAAAGGATTGCTGGCACCAGAGATACCGACAGTCGCCGGTATGTTGGAGTAACGGATCGCACATCCGCCGTTGACGGTAACGTCTGACGTACCACTACGTCCATCCGCCCGCTTCGGCCAGTTCCCGTACTTGAACGCCAGAAGGGCGGCACGACCAGAGGTCGTGCCGCCCTTCCCGTGATCTGAAGCGCGCGACTGCGCGTGTTATGGCTTGATGAGCGCCTTGACGTCTGCGGGCGGCGCGAACGCCGTCGCCGACACCGAGTTCACGATGACATCCTGCACCGTCATGATGATCTTGTTCGGGCCCATGGTCGTCGACTGCTTCGTCGACATCTTCACGGGACCGAACTGCTTGTAGTCACCGATCTCCGTGGTGAGTTCCAGCTTCCCACCTTCGGCAACCTGTGTGGTCTCGCTGCCGATTTGCAAACCGCTCGCGACCGAGAAGTATCCGATGCTTTCGTTGCCGCTCGGCTTGCGAACGAAGCGAACCTTGTACGCCTTCTCTCCATTGAAGTCGACCTGGCCGACCGTCTCCATCTTGGAGTAACGGTCCGCCGCGAAGACCATGCTGCCTTCGAAGTCCGCCTGCTCCTTCATCTGCTCGAATTCCTTGTCCTTCAGCAGGCGGGGGCCCTGCATCGGATTTGTCGACCAGGCAACGGTGCCGTCATAGCCCTGCAGGATCTCACCGATACCGGGGATGGTCTGCTTGATCAAGAGGCGGTTCTGCGCGCTGCTCGCTTCCATGGTTGCAGTCAACCCGGCGGTCGGCACTTCCATCGTGCCTTTCTGCGTCATCGACGTGATCTTCGAAAGCGCATCCTTGCCACCGATTGCCGCGACATGCTTGGCAACGATGTCCGACGCGGCAGGCAACGCCTGCGCAGCCGCTGTGCTCACCGACGTCGCAAACGCCACGACCGCCACGGCAGTCATCTTCGCAAAAGCCTTCATCGAATCCCCATTTCCTGAGAGAAAGCGGACAGCCCGCTTGTAGTATTGGCCCCGGCGATGATCGCAATGGGGACGGTGCTGCTACCCACGAGTCCTGGTTTGGTGCACGCGGCCCTGAATAGAACCTCGAACTTCGTCATTGCGGCAGTGGCTTGCGCTTTGCGGTCGCGGTCACCGCCGCCCATGAGATCGCCGCGTCGAGTGCAGGATCCTTGCCCTCCAACAACGATTTGCGCGTGACTGGGATCACCTCGTCCGGACGTACACCGACGCCTTCCACAGGTTTTCCATCCGGCGACGTGAAGTCCGCAATGGCATGGTAGAGGATGTCTCCATTGGGAAGCCGCTCGGGGATCGATGGCAGTGCCTGACCGGCGGTCTGCACCCCGAAAATGCGTCCGCGGCGGAGCACCTGAATTCCTGCCGCGAAGATCTCACTGGTGCTGATGGAGAGTTCATCGACGACGACGGCAAGCGGACCACTGAATGGTGCAACCGGACGCGCGCGCGTGTCGACGGTTCTCGGATTGGCGATGAACTTCATCGGTCCGGACCGCTGGTACATCGTGCCGATGGTACGTGCCGAGTCGACGAAGTGGCCACTGAATCCCGCGGCCATGATGCCGAGGCCGCCGAAGTTGCCGCGGATGTCGAGTACGATCCCATCGGTGTCGCGCAGCGAATCGATCGCGGCGTCGAACTGCGGAGCGAGCACCGGCATCCAGATGTTGAAGCGAATGACTCCGATCGTGCGAGCGCCCTGGACCACCCGCTCGAACTCGAGATACGACGGGATGGGGGGCAAGTTGCCGAATTTTGCCAGGGTGCCGCGCTCGGGTCCGCGCGTCAATGTCAGCGCCCGCGACACGTTTGCACCGTCGCGAAACACGGCGTGCACGGTGTCCCCTGCGGCGCCCGCTAGTGCGGCCGCCCCGATGCTGTAGCCCAGGAGCGCGCGCCGTCGCGGATCGACGTTCGCCGGAATTCGGCCGAGTCGCGGAGCCAGCGGGCAACCGTCGACGGCTTCGAGCGTCCATCCGGGCTTGACGCCTGCAGCTGCTGCGCGGCTGCCATCATCGATCGCGGTCACCAGCAACGACCTATCGACCAGCCGCAGCGTGACACCGATGGTGCCCGGCTCTTTCCCGGAACCGGCAGAAGGGCTGGCGCTCGATGACGTCGCGGTCGTGGACGTGTTCGACGTCGCACCGTCGCTGGATTCGCGCGGGATGATGCTGAAGTGAGACTGCTTGAGGCGCCCGACCATGTCGTTGAGCACGCTACGCAGTTCGCCCGTGGTCTTCGCCGCTATGGCCTTGGGCCGCAACTCCTCACGCACTCTGCGCCAATTGACGCCGTTGTACGTCGTGTCCCAATGCGTGCGCGCCACGATTGCCCAGGCGGAATCGAACGACACCACGGGGTCGGTTACGGGCGTGTCTGCCAGCGAGCCAGCCGCGACGGCGGGCGCCTGACAGGCTCCCACGGAGTCGGCGTTGGGCGCTGATGCATTCGCGGCGGACAGCGACGGTTCGGAGGCGGGACCGGAGCCGGATCCGGTGCGACGCCCGGCACAGGCGGTCAAGATCAAGGCAACCGCCATGACGACCGGAGTCGAACTGCCGCGGAGAACCCGACTCCGCCGCGGGAAGTGGATGATTCGTGGTATCAAAGCAGGAGTCGGGAGCGGGTGGAGAATGGCAGACCCTGTCGCTCGAGCACCAACGCAGGACGTGCCAGAATGGTGCTCGAAGAATGTGCGAAATCGCGCAATAAGGTTACCATGCAAGGTTGACCCGGGCGTCGAAGCCGTGCCCCGCCAGGCGAGCGTGCCTCGGCGAGCCGCCGGTGAGCGTCTCCCTGCGCCACGGACGATTCCGTCCGACATCCAGCAACCCGGATTCCCGAATTCCGATGACCAGTTCGAGCTTCTTCCGCGCAGGCGTAAGCGCAGGCGTCAGCGCCGGCGTCAGCGCTGTGCTGCTTTCCTGCGGTCTTGCCACGGCAGCGTTGGCCCAGGCGGGTGCCGGTCGCCCCGCGGCGGGAGGCACCGGAGCTCCACAGTACGTGCTCGCCCCGAGTGGTCGGGCGACGACCACCGTGGAGTTCGCGGCGCGCGTGCCGGCTGGTACACCAGCGGACCAGCGACCCGCTCCAAAGCGCATTGCGATCGACTACGGCCAGCCGCATGCACGCGGCCGGGACGTGCTTCCGCTGATTCCCACGTCTGCTCCGTGGCGCGCCGGCGCGAACACGTCGACGACGTTCACCAGCGACGTCGACCTGGTCATCAACGGTCTGTCGGTTCCGAAAGGCAGCTATTCGCTGTACGTGCAGCGCGACGCCGCCGGCGCAAAGCTGATCATCAACAAGCAGACGACGCAGTGGGGCACGGTGTACGACGCGAAGCAGGACCTGGGGCGCGTCGACCTGCGGGTCCGCACACTGTCGCAGCCACTCGACGCGCTCCAGATCGTGCTCGCGCCTGCGGCCACCGGCGGCAAGGGCGTGCTGCGCATCGTCTGGGGCACGCTCGAGATGGAAACCGATTGGGAAGCCAAGCTCTGACCGTCATGTCAACTCGCCTGCACGAACTCCACGACGCCGGGCAGTCGCTCTGGCTCGATTACATCGACCGCACGATGCTGTTCAACGGCGATCTCGAACGCCGCATTCGGGAAGATGCCCTCACTGGCATGACGTCCAACCCGACGATCTTCGAGAAGGCGCTCGCCGAAGGGTCCGCATACGACGCACAGGTTGCGGGTCTCCGTACGGATCTGCCGGTGGGAGAAGCCTTCGAACTGGTCGCCGCCTCCGACGTGCGCGACGCATGCGATGCCTTTCGTGGCGTCTACGACGCGACACAGGCCATCGACGGCTACGTCTCGCTCGAGGTATCACCAGTCCTGGCGCGCGATGCGAAGGGTACGGTGGCGGAAGCGCATCGTCTGTGGGCGCTGGTCGACCGCCCGAACCTGATGATCAAGGTGCCCGGCACGCCAGAGGGGGCCGAGGCCGTGCAGCAACTGATCGCAGATGGCATCAACGTGAACGTCACGCTGCTCTTCTCGATCGAAGCGCATGCGCGCGTGATCGAAGCGTACATCGCAGGGCTCGAGGCACGGGCGGCTGCAGGAAAATCAGTGGCACGCATCGCGTCGGTCGCGAGCTTCTTCGTGAGCCGCGTCGACAGCGCGATCGACAAGCACCTCGATGCGATGGCCGACGCGGAAGCCGATTCGGCAAAGGCGGAGACGCTCCGCGCACTGCGCGGTCGTGCGGCGATCGCCAATGCGAAGCTCGCGTACCGGCTGTTCACGGCATCGTTCTCGGGCGCGCGCTGGGAAGCGCTCAGTACCCGCGGCGCATCGGTGCAGCGGCCACTGTGGGCCAGCACCAGCACGAAGAACCCGTCGTACCGTGACGTGATCTACGTCGAGGCGCTGATCGGGCCCGACACCGTGAACACGCTGCCACCCGCGACGCTCGATGCCTTCCGCGATCATGGCGAGACTCGGCAGACCGTCACCGCCGATCTCGACGACGCGGACCGCGTGCTGGCGGCACTCGAAGCGCACGGAGTCTCGATGCGCGCAGTCACCGACACGCTGCTCCAAGAGGGGCTCGCCTCCTTCGAGAAATCGTTCGTCACGCTCCTTTCCGGCCTGGAGCGCAAACGCGCTGCACTCCGGCAGATGGAAGCGCACTCCACAGGGGCCCCTGCCGGGGCCACCACCGTTGCCGGCAACTGATTCCGTGAACGATTCCCAGCTCGACGTCTCCTCGGAAGACGAAGAAGTGATGACCATTCCGCGCACGGGTCCGGAAAGCGCGGGCGCTGCGCGGCCTGCAGCCGACCCGCACACGGAGCTGTTCAAGCGCGTTCACATGCCGCGCACGAAGATCGTCGGCACGCTTGGACCCTCGAGCAATACGCGCGAAGGTATTCAGGCCCTCGTGGAAGCGGGTCTCGACGTCGCCCGCATCAATTTCTCCCACGGCACGCACGAGCAGCACGCGCGCACCATCGATCTCGTGCGCACCGTGTCGCAGGAGCTGGGACGCCCCGTGGCGATCCTGGGCGACTTGCAGGGACCACGCATCAGAATCGGGGACTTGCCGTCGCCGTTGCACCTCGAGGTTGGGTCGAGCGTCGTGCTGGTGCCGGAGGACCACGTCACCGATGGCGAAATTCCGATCACGTACGACGACCTCTGTCACGACGTCGCGGCCGGCAATCGCATCCTGATCAACGATGGCCTGATCGAACTGGTCGTCACCGCGGTCGAGCGCCCGCGCGTGACCGCGACCGTCGTACACGGTGGGCTGCTGTCGAGCCATAAGGGAATGAACCTGCCCGGCATCGCGGTGTCGGCCCCGTCACTAACCGAGAAGGACCGCGCCGATCTCAAGTTCGCGGTCGAGCACGAGCTGGATGCGCTCGCGCTGAGCTTTGTGCGGCGTGCACAGGACATCGAGGAGTTGCGCGCGCTCATCCCGAAATGGATGCTCGTGGTGGCGAAGATCGAGAAGGATGTCGCGCTACAGAACATCGAGGAGATTCTTCGCGCGACGGACGCCGTCATGGTCGCCCGTGGCGATCTCGGCGTCGAACTGCCCTTCGAGGAAGTGCCGATCGCGCAGAAGCGCATCATCGCGCTCGCGAATCGCATGGGCCGTCCGGTCATCACCGCGACGCAGATGCTGGAATCGATGATCGACCACCCGCGTCCGACGCGCGCCGAAGCCAGCGACGTCGCCAACGCGATCATCGACGGCACGGACGCGATCATGCTCTCGGCGGAGACTGCGGCAGGGAAGTACCCGCGGCTCGCCGTCGAGGCGATGCGCCGCATCATTACCGAGATCGAGAGTCACCCGCGCCCGACGGCGAACGGACGTGTCGAGCGTCGCATCACGGGTGGCGTCAACACGGAAGAGGCCATCGCTGCCGCCACCGTCGCGGCCGTGCGCATGCTCGGAGCACCGCTCGTGATCGTGTTCACGAAGAGCGGCTTTTCGGCGCGCATCGTCGCATCGCATCGTCCGAGCGTGCCGATCCTGGCGTTGACCGACGAGCCGCGTGTGTGTCGCCAGCTGTCGCTCGTGTGGGGCGTCATTCCGCGTCTCGTGCCGACGGCACGCGGCTATGACCACATGGTGGCGATGGCCTTGCGCGATGCCACGGATCTTGGGCTCGTGACGAAGGGCGACAGGGTGCTCGTGACGGCCGGCGTCCCGTTCGACGTGCCCGGCACGACCAATCTGCTCAAGGTCGAAACGGTGTGATCCGTCACGGGTGACGGGATGAGACTCGAATGAAACTCGCGTGAAACTCACATTCCTGGGCACCGGCACCAGCTTCGGTGTGCCTCAGGTCGGGTGCCACTGTGCCGTCTGCCGCTCCGCCGATCCGCGCGATCGGCGGTCGCGGTGTGGCGCAGTGATCGAAACGGATGGCGGTACTCGGCTCCTGATCGACACTCCGCCGGAGCTGCGACTGCAACTCGTGAGCAACCGCATCGATTCCATCGACGCGGTGCTGTACACGCACGAACATGCCGACCATATCCACGGCATCGATGACCTGCGTGCGTTCACGATGCGCCGCGCCGAAGCATTGCCGCTGTATGGGTTGCAAGCGACGCTCGCGACGATCGCCGAGCGGTTTCGATACATCGTGGACGATCGGCTCGACATCATGCCGGGCACGACGAAGCCGAATGGCGCACTGATGCCCGTCACGCCCGGAGTCGCGTTCCAGGTCGGTGACGCCAACGTGTTGCCCTTCATCGTACCACACGGCCGCACGGACGTCGTCGGCTATCGCTTCGGGCCCATCGGCTACGTGACCGACGCGAAGCTGCTGGACAGCAGCGCGCGCGCCATGCTCGAGGGCGTCGAGGTGCTCGTGCTCAATGCGCTGCTGCGCCGGTCACACCCAACGCATCTCTCCATCGGCGAGGCGGTGGCCACCGCCGCCGAGATCGGCGCGCGTCATACGTATTTCACACACCTCACGCACGACAACCTCCACGCCGACCTCGCAGCAGAGCTGCCTGCGGGCATGAGTCCGGCCTACGACGGACTGACCGTGCACGCTCCCTCGGCGAACGTTCCCCGCGCGTCCATCACATGACCATCGGTTGACTATCGCATGACTATCGCATGACGCTCTCGATCGATTTCACCAACATGATGGCGGGCGCCCTCCAGGACGGTGGCATCACCGCGTCGGAGTGGAATGACGCGCGCGACGTGTTTGCTGCGGCGCATGCGTCGGTGGCGGCGCTGCACGCGAACGGCACACTGGGGTTTCTCGACCTGCCGGCCAACAGTGCGCTGATCGACGCTACCATTGCCGTGGCCGACGGTACGAAGGGTCGCTTCGACGATGTGCTGTTGCTCGGCATCGGCGGGTCCGCGCTCGGCCCGATCGCGTTGCGCACGGCATTGCGGCCGCCCGCGTGGAACTCGCTGGACGCGGCGGCACGCGGCGGCTTCCCGCGGCTCCACACGCTCGACAACGTCGATCCCGATACCATCGCGGCAACGCTCGCGCGCCTCGATCTCGCTCGTACGCTGGTGCTCGTCGTCTCGAAGTCCGGCGGCACGGTCGAGACGATGGCCCAGTATCTCATCGTGCGCGAAGCACTCGCCAAGGCCGTGGGTGAAGACGAGGCGCGATCGCATCTGGTGTTCGTGACGGATCCGGAGGTCGGCGCACTGCGGCGCATCGCGCGCGCCGAAGGCATTACCACGCTCGATATCCCGTCGAACGTCGGCGGACGCTTTTCCGTGCTGTCCCCGGTCGGCATGCTTCCGGCGGCGCTCATTGGCATCGACGTGCGCGGGCTGCTTGCCGGCGCCGCACACATCACCGATCAGTCCGCGTCGGCAGACCTTGCGACCAATCTCCCCGGCGTCTTCGCCTTGCTGCAGTGGCTTGCCGATACGAAGCACCGTCGTCACGTGCAAGTGCTGATGCCGTACAGCGACGCGCTGCGTGACATCGCATCATGGTGGGTGCAACTCTGGGCAGAATCGCTTGGCAAGATCCGCCCCGACGGTTCGCACACCGGCCCGACGCCGCTGCCCGCGGTGGGCGCAACCGATCAGCACTCCCAGGTGCAACTGTTCATGGAAGGACCGCTCGACAAGACGGTCGTGTTCCTTGCCGTGAAGGGACGGGAAGCGCTCGGCCCCATTCCTTCCCGACACGGCGACATTCCGGAGCTGGGTTACCTCGCCGGACACTCACTCGGTGAACTGCTGGGCATCGAGCACCGCGCAACCGCGGGTGCCCTCGCAGCGCGTGGTCGCCTCAACGCCACAATGACCTTGGACGCGGTCGATCCATGGCATCTCGGCGCGCTGCTCCAGCTGTTCGGAATCGCGACCGCCTATGCCGGTGCCTTGTACGGCGTCAACGCTTTCGATCAGCCTGGTGTCGAGCTCGGCAAGCAATTCGCGTATGCCATGCTCGGCCGTGCCGGTAGTGAAACAGCGCGCGCCGAGTGGGACTCTCTGCCGGAGCCCGACCCGCGTTGGCAGATCACGGGGTAGAATGACGGGGTAACCCGTTTCTCCGTACATTACGAAGTTTCCGAGCACCGACCTCCTTTCCGCGATCCCATCCGCATGTCAGATACGACTCTCCCTTCGAGTACCCTGTTCGCCGGCGCCGTCACCGTCGACGGCGGACGCGTCGAGCTGCATGACCCGAGCGTCCTGCAGTCCGCTCACACGGACGCGCTGGTGCATCAGGCCGTCTTCGGTGACGAGACCGCACAGCGGAACGCTCGCTGGCTGCTCTGGGAGCTTGGGCAGATCGTCGGCGTGCGTCCGGCATCGATTCATGACCTGTACATCGCGCGCGGGGCGGGGAAGTGCGGCGGGTTCACCGTCCCGGCCATCAACGTGCGCGGCATGGCCTACGACACGGCGCGGTCCATCTTCCGCACGGCCATCAAGCAGGATGCTGGCGCATTCATCATGGAGATCGCTCGCTCCGAAATTGCCTACACCGCCCAACGCCCCGACGAATATGTCGCCGTGATGATTGCCGCGGCGCTGCGCGAGGGGTTCCGTGGGCCGCTGTTCATTCAGGGCGATCACTTCCAGGTCAATCACAAGAAGTACGCGGCCGATCCGGTACCCGAAGTCAACGCCGTGAAGGCCTTGATCAAGGAGGCCATCGCGGCGGGCTTCTACAACATCGACGTCGATACGTCGACGCTTGTCGATCTCTCGAAGGAGAGCTTGCCCGAACAGCAGCGGAAGAACTACGAAGTGTGCGTGGAACTCACTTTGGCTGTGCGCGCGGAAGAGCCGGAGGGTGTCACGATCTCCATCGGTGGGGAGATCGGCGAGGTCGGTACCGAGAACAGCACGAAGGAAGAACTCGAGGCCTTCATGGACGGGTTCAATGGCACACTAGCTGCACAAGCTCCCGGTACGGCTGGGCTTTCGAAGATCTCAGTACAGTCCGGGACGTCCCATGGTGGCGTCGTCCTGGCTGATGGCTCGATTGCCGATGTGAAGCTCGATCTTGACACCTTGGAAACCCTGTCGCGGATTTCGCGCGAGCGGTACGGCTTGTCGGGCGCGGTGCAGCACGGCGCGTCCACATTGCCAGACACGGCGTTCCACAACTTTCCGCGCACGGAAACGGCGGAAATTCACCTCGCGACGAACTTTCAGAACATGATGTACGATCACCTGCCCGCAGAGCTTCGGCAGGAGATCTACGCGTGGCTCGAGACCAACGCGAAAGATGAACGCAAGGCGACCGACAGCGACGAGCAGTTCGTGTACAAGACGCGCAAGAAGGCGATCGGGCCCTTCAAGCAGCGGTTATGGGCGCTTCCGCCCGAGACCCGCGAGAAGCTCGGCGCCTCGTACGACGAGAAGTTCGGATTTCTGTTCAAGCAGCTTGGTATTGGCGGCACACGTGAGATCGTTGCAAAGTTCGTCACCGCGCCGGAGCAGCATCGGCCGGCACCAGATGGGGCGAACACCATCGTCGCCGCGCCGGACGATGCCGATTTGAGCGACTGACAAGGACCGACAGCCGACTGACCAGCGACTGATTTCAGTCGAGGGAAGTCGTGCAGAGATGTTTTACCGCGTACTGCCGCATGGCGGCGGGAGGAGTGCATGGCTCGGGAAGAACTGTACGAAGACGACGCACGGGTAGTAGTCGTCGAGCGCGACGGCGGCACCAGCATGGGGACGTTCCTGCTCGGACTCGCCATCGGCGCGGGTGCGGCTTTGTTGTTTGCGCCCGCATCCGGTGAAGAGACGCGGGCACGCCTGCAGGAAGAGGCACGTCGCGCCGGGCGTCGCGTGAAGGACATGAGCGACGATCTGGCCGACGAGTTGACGGATCGGGTCGAGCGCACGCGCTCGGCGATCGACTCCGGCGTCGAACGTGCGCGTGGTACCGTGACGTCCCACGCGCGCGCCGTGCAGGAAGCAGCGTCGGTCGGCCGCGAGGCCGCGATGCAAGCGCGCACGGAGTTGGAGCGGGCTGTTGCCGAGTCCAAGCGCGCTTATGCCGACAGCCGTCGTGCGTATCGCGACGGGCGGACTGCACCACGCGCCGACGCCCCCGACACCGAGAAGAACTCTGCTGGCGGCACTTCCGGCGAGGCTTAAGCTTCGGGCGGAAGCAGCACGGGACATCGTCGTCCGCGTCTGGAAACAGTGTGAAGAAGACAACGTGCTGTTCCTTGCGGGTGGGTTGGCGTTCAACATCCTGCTCGCGCTCGTGCCTTTCGTTCTGTTGCTCATCGCCGGGCTCTCGTTCTTTCTGAACCGGGAGCCCGGCGAAGCTGCGCGTACGGTGGCCAGTCTCGTGGAAGGGTTTCTCCCGCAGAACGCCCTCTCGTCGACCACGCTGCTGCGCGACATCGTCACCGACGTGCTCACGACGCGAGGCGCGGTGAGCATCTACGCGGCGCTCGGTTTTGCGTGGTTCTCGACCCGCCTTTTCGGGTCGCTCCGAAGTGTGCTGGCGCTGATTTTCGACGGCACCGACCGCGGCATCGTGTCGGGCAAGCTCTTCGACCTGTTGGCGACGCTGGTCGCCACCATGGGCGTCGTGAGCTACGTGGTGCTGTCTACCTACCTCGACCTCGCGACGACACGCGGGCTGACCATTCTCCGCGAGGTCGGACTGCGCGAATCGGCAATGAGCGGTATCGCGTACGTACTCGGTCGCGTGATCGCCAACGGGCTCGTGTTCCTGCTCTTCCTGTCGCTGTACCGGGGATTGCCGCGGCGCCGGCCGACATTGCGAGTGGCGGTCGTTGGTGCACTGACGGCTGCGCTGTTGTTCGAACTTGCGCGACATCTGTTCGCCATTCTTGTCGCGCGATTCGATCCGAGCTCACTGTATACGGGCACCATCGCGGCCATCGTGGCGACGGTCTTCTGGACATATTACAGCTCACTCCTGTTCATGGTTGGCGGCGAGACCGCACAGGCGTACGAGCTGCGCCGTGTGAAGCTCCTCGAAGATCTCAAGAAGACCGAGGAGTTGGAGTCAGCGGCACCGGTGAAGACGCCGGTGCCGCTGAAACCGAAGCCCACGGCAAAACCCCGTGCACCCAGAACGTGACCAACGCTCGATCCGATACCGTCGATCTTCGCAGCGACACCGTAACACAGCCGACCCGCGCGATGCGTCAGGCAATGGCGGACGCCGAAGTCGGCGACGACGTACTCGATGGTGATCCGACAGTCCGCCGCTTGGAGGCCATCGTGGCGGAGCGTCTGGGGAAGGCGCAAGGCCTGTTCTTCCCGACGGGCTCGATGGCGAACATGTCGGCCGTCTGGGTACACACGCAGCCCGGTACCGAGGTGCTACTCGATGCGGACGCGCACATCGTGCATTGGGAAATCGCGGGCACCGCCGCGCTGTCAGGCGTGCAGATCCGCCCCGTGCGTGGTGCAGGCAATGTGTTCCGTGCCGCCGATCTGGCAGCGGCACTGCGCCCCGCATCGATCCACGCGCCCGAGGCATCACTCGTGTGCGTCGAGAACACGCACAACGGCGCGGGTGGCGTCGTGACATCACTCGAGGAACTGCGCGCACTGCGCGACACCGCGCATGCTGCGGGGCTTCCGTTGCATCTCGACGGCGCGCGGCTTTGGAACGCGGCGGCTGCCACCGGCGTGTCACTTGCCGATTTCGCTGCGTGCGCAGACACGGTCATGGTGTCGTTCTCCAAAGGGCTCGGCGCTCCCGTCGGCGCGATGCTCGTCGGTCCGGCGGATCTCATCACGCGCGCCCACCGCGTGCGCAAGCGGTTCGGCGGAGGGATGCGGCAGAGCGGATTCCTCGCCGCCGCCGCACTGCATGCGCTCGAGCATCACCTCGGCCGATTGCCGGACGATCACGCCGCAGCGCGTGAACTCGCGGAAGCGGTCGATGGTGCGGGCGGTGCGCAGGTCGTGTCGCCGGATACGAACATCCTGATGATCGACCTGCCCAAGCCGAACGCAGAGGCCGTGGTCGAGCGGGCCGAGGCGCTCGGCGTACGCGTGTCGGCGTGGACACCGTCGAGAGTGCGCGCGGTGACGCATCTTGATGCGCCGATCGAGAAGGTGCGGCAAGCGGGGCCGAAGCTGCGGCAGGCGATTGAGGAGATGGTGGCGTAGAGGCGCGGTGAGTGGGGAGCTCAGAGCGTTCAGCTTCTTCGGGCTGGCGATTATGCGCTCGGTGCGATCGGCTCGAGATCGGCTGTCAGGCATGGCTGAGAGCTATGGCTTGGAGGGGCGGTACTGAAGCTTCCAGGGATAGCTCTTGGCTAGAGCGACAGCTGCCAGCAACGGCGGTGGAGCGCCGCGGCGCTGTTCGCGGCCTAGGTGTGATGCGACGTCGGCCTGCTTGGTGCTGGGCCACGCGAACAGCGCCATCCTCACGCGCTTCAACGCCAATGTTTTTCCTTTCGGCCGTCCCTGGCAGCTATCGCTGTGGCTGGTAGCTATAGCCGGAAGCTTCTGTACCGCTCCTGGCAGCCATAGCTCTCAGCCATGCCTGACAGCCGATCTCGAACCAATTCCGCTAAGCGAAAAGACGCCAGCGCAACCGCTTTTCCCTACCAGCCCCAGGGTATATCTTCCAGCTGCTCCGGGTCCCGTGGGTTTCCAGCCCGCTAAATCCGTCAGGACCCCGAAGGTAGCAGCGGCGTGCGACGTTGAACTCGCCACGTCAGGCCCGGAGCACTGCGCGCGGATGCTTGTCGGCTGAAAGCCGATGTGCACCGCGCGCTTTTTCTTGGACGCCTGTCGCCTGGCGTCCAAGCCGAATGGCGCCTGGCGTCCAAGCCGAATGACGCCTGGAGTTCCTCATTCGACGCAACGGCACTCGCGCTAGTTTCCCAGAATGTCGCTAGCCCTCGCCCGAAAATACCGCCCTCGCAACTTCGCCTCTGTCGCCGTGCAGTCGCACGTCGCCAACACCCTCAAGGGCGCGATTGCCCGCGACCGCGTAGCGCACGGCTACCTCCTTTGCGGCCCGCGCGGTACCGGGAAGACCACCCTCGCGCGTGTCCTCGCGATGGCCCTCAACTGCGAGCGACGTGGTGAGCCCGCGCTGCAGGGCGAGCCGTGTG
>DASQZA010000333.1:0-19373 GCA_035638935.1 Gemmatimonas sp.
TCCGCGATCTCCATCACGCCGGCCTTCAGGGTCTGTATGCTGTCGCCGGACTCTGGAACCAGCACCACAAGCGTGGTGTCCGCCGCGCGAGCAATGTCGAGCTCGCTCTGGCCTACACCCACGGTTTCGAGCAGGATCACATCCTTTCCGAAAGCATCGAGGACGTCGCAGACCTCCCGTGTGGCCGTGGCCAATCCGCCGAGCGACCCGCGGGTCGCCATCGACCGGATGAACACTCCGGGATCGAGAGCGACCTCCTCCATGCGGATTCGATCACCGAGTAGTGCGCCCCCCGTGAATGGGGACGTGGGATCGACAGCCACGATGCCTACGGTCTTGCCGGCGTCGCGGTAGGCCCGCGCAAGCCTCGTCGTCAGCGTGCTCTTGCCGGCGCCAGGCGGGCCCGTGATGCCGATGCGACGCGCACGTCCGAGGCTCGGGTGAAGAATCGCCAGCAGCACGTCGAAGCCTGCACGGTGGTTCTCCACGATGCTCACGGCGCGCGCGAGAGCCGCCGCTTCACCGCGGCGAAACCCGGCGAGTGTGCGAGCGAGCGCCGGCGACAGGCCAGTTTCGACGGCAGGCGGCGTTTCCACCGTGTACGTGGTACGGTCGTCGCTCATGCGCCGGGGCCCGGAAGCTTCACGGCCGGTTCGTCGTGTTCATCGCGAATCTCTCCCACCAGCTCCTCCAGCAGATCTTCCATGGTCACGAGACCCACCACCGATCCCGCCTCATCCTGCACGATGGCAAGCTGACGTCGTGCGCGCAGCAGTTCGAAGAGCAATTCGTTCGCTGCACGCCCCGGGGCAGTCACCAGCACCGGACGCAACGGCGGGCGCCGCACGCCAGCAAGCTTGAAGACATCGAACGCGTACAACATCCCGACAATGCGGTCGGGGTCCTGCCGGTACATGGGCACGCGACTGTATGCAGACTGCGCGACGCGCCGCGCGACCTCCATCGGATCGAGACCCTCGTCCAGCGTGAACATGTCGGAGCGGGGGGTCATCACATCGGCGACAGTTTTCTCTCCGAACTGCATGACACCGGAGATGATCGCCATCTCCTCCGAAGCGCGCATGCTCTCGAACGCACCATCGCGCAGCAGATCCTCGAGCCCCTCACGCGCCTCGAGATCCGCCCCGCCGACGGTGCGCGGCACCACCAGACGGGTGGCAGCACCAGCGACATGCAGGAACGGCGTCACGATGATGTCGACCACGCGCAGCGCCGGCGCGAATACGGGGACAAGCTTCGGTGCCCACCGGCGACCGATGGCGCGCGGCACGAGCTGCCCCGCGACAACCACGGCGATGGTGAACAGCAGCGTATCGCGGACGAGTGCCAGACTGCGCGCGCCGTCCTGCATCACGATGATCGCGCCCATCGTGAACACCGTGATCGCGATTCCGGTACTGGCAGCGTGCACGAGCCGCATCGGGCGCTCCAGATATCGCGCCATTCGCTTTGCATCGCCATGGCGGTGCTCGATCCAGTGACGCAACCACAGCCGGCTCACCGTGCGCACGGCAGTAGCCCCGACGGTGAGCAGGCCAACCACGAGCACCGCGATCAACATGGGGAATATCAGGATCACGGACGTCCCCGCGTGTCCGCTGCGCCGTCCCCATCACCACGTGCAGTTCCGTTGTGCACCGTTCCGGTCTGTGCAGCGCCGGTGCTCGATCCCGCACCTCCCGCACCTGCGCCCACCGCACCGGACGAAGTGGGTGCGCCACTGGTGTGCGCATCGTCGATCCGCTCGAGGTATACCCGTTCGATCTTGCGTCGCACGACCCGCTCGGCGATTACACGAAATGGCCCGATGGTCAGCGGCTCGCCGGCCCGTGGAACGCGTCCCACGAGTTCCAGCACGAGCCCTCCCACGGTACTTACGTCGTCGCGCCGGAAATCGTGGCCGAGACTCTCGGACAGGTCGTCCAGATTGAGCCGGCCCGAGACCCAGAAGCGAACCCCTTCCTCGCTCTCGATGATCCGTTCCTCGTCGTCGTACTCGTCACGGATCTCCCCGACGAGTTCCTCGAGCACGTCCTCGATGGTGACCAGTCCGGCTGTTCCACCATACTCATCGGCGACGATCACGATGTGTCGTCCGCTCGCGCGGAATTCGCGAAGCAGGTCGGCGATGCGCTTGGACGACGGGATGAACGACGGCGCCCGGATCAGCGACTTCCATCCGGCTCCCGGCTCCTCATCTGCAATGACGAACGGCAGGAGATCCTTGGCGTAGAGAATGCCGATGATCTCGTCCAGCGTGGTGTCGTAGACGGGCATTCGCGAGTGCTGCGCGCTGCGCACGCGGTCGATGACCTCCGACCAGGGAGTATCCTGCTCGATGCCCACGATGTCCACACGGGGCACCATCACCTCCTCGGCGGTCGTCTCGCCAAAGCTGAAGACGCCGAGCAGCAACTCCCGCTCATCGCGCGAAACGTCGGCTTCGGAGTTGATGACTTCACGAAACTGCGCCGCTGCCTCTTCGCGGCGCTCGCTACTCACGTTCATGTCGGGCACGACATCGCTGAACGCATTGTCGAGTGCCTCGCCCAGCCGGACCACCGGTGCGAACAAACGCTCCGTCGACTTCGTGAACCACGACAGGCGTTCTCCGGCATGTTCCCCCAAGGCGTCTCCGATCGCGCGCGCGATGCTCTCGGACACCGTCACGATGGCGAGGCCGGTGACGACAAGCAGCACCAGGGCTTGCCATGTTGCCTCTCCGACAAGCCCCAGCGCGACAGCGAGCGCACCACCGGCGATTCCGTGGCCGAGCACGCGCGCAAACGCCAGCGCGCGATGCGTCCGTTCGCGTGACGGGATCGCGCGAGGAATCGTGGGCACCGCACCCGGGGTGGACGCGCCGGAGCGAGCATCCACAAATGGAGCCGTAGCACGTTCGGACAACAACGCACCGTCCGCGACTGCTGCGAGCGCAGCGAGCGCACCACCACCGGCTACTGCTATCCACGGTAACGCACTCATCGGAGCGGCATCACGCGTTCGGGCTCATGCACGCCGGGCTGGAGTAATCCAGAAACGCTCGAGCAGCCGTTCCTGACGCTTCCACATCGCCGATGTGGTGCGTTCCTCATCCTCTGGATGCTCCCATCCACAAGCATGCAACGTTCCGTGAATTACGAGCCGAGCAACCTCCTCCCGTACGCCCACGCGGTGAGCGGCAGCCTGCAGACGTGCAACGGGCACGCAGACGTAGATGTCTGCCACGATCACACCGCTCGGGTCGGCCCCAAGCGCGAAGGTGATCACGTCCGTTGCGCCACGGTGCCCAAGATGTGCGCGGTTGAGGCGCGCAATGGTGCGCTCGTTGACCAACGTGACCGAGAGCATCGCGTTCCGCACTTTCAACGCGGTCAAGACAGCGCGTGCGAGCTCTGCCAATCGCTCCGTCGCGACCGGCGACCGCACCCCATCGGCCTGGACCGCCACGGCGCGCGACGGCGCACGGTCACGCACGCTGCGTGCGCCGGCGCCCTCACCCACCTGCAGCGTCTTCGTTGTACGCGCGAATGATGTCTCGCACGAGGCGATGACGAACAACGTCGGCATCGGTGAAATAATGGAACGCGATGCCTTCGATACCATGCAGGATGCGCTCGATCTGCATGAGGCCCGAGTCCTCGCGACGTGGCAAGTCGACCTGGGTCTTGTCGCCGGTAATGACGATCTTCGAGTTCACACCGAGTCGCGTGAGAAACATCTTCATCTGGAGTCCAGTCGCGTTCTGGGCCTCGTCGAGGATCACGAACGCATCCCCCAGGGTTCGCCCTCGCATGAACGCGAGCGGTGCCACTTCGATGGTGCGCGTCTCGATCGCCTTCTGCACTCGCTCAATCGGCATGAAATCCTCGAGTGCGTCGTACAGCGGTCGCAGATACGGGTCGACCTTGGCCTGCATGTCGCCGGGCAGGAAGCCCAGACTCTCTCCGGCCTCGACTGCCGGCCGCGCCAGGACGATGCGCCGCACTCGCTTGCGCATCAGCGCATCCACTGCGGCTGCGACCGCGAGGTACGTCTTGCCGGTGCCAGCCGGGCCGATGCCGACCACAATGTCGCGCTCGCCGATCTGCTTGAGGTACTCCGCCTGACCCGCGGTCTTTGGCTGCACGGCACGGCGCGCACCCGGCAGTACGAGCGCCGTCCCATTACTCGCGGCCGGTGACTCCGCAGGCTTGTCGACGAGTGAGAGGCGTAGCACATCGTCGGCCGTAACATGCCGGCCATCGCGCGCCATCGCCAACATCGCCACCGCCATGCCCTCGGCTCGGCCCACCGATTCCGCATCGCCTGTGATCGACAGCGCGTCTCCACGCAGTGCCACACGGGCGCCGCTCGCGCGCGTCAACTCAACGAGATTGCCGTCGTTGACACCGGCGAACAGCAGCAAGTCCGCACCTTCGACAGATACCCTGGTCGTCACGGGATCCGTCATGCGCCGGCTCCACCGGCAACGGCGAGTCCCAAGTCGCGGAGATCGTGAGGGTCCAGGGACACTGGTGCTCCTTCGAACAGCGACCGGGCCGCTGTCGTCTTCGGGAATGCAATGACGTCACGGAGCGACGTCGCGCCGCTCAACAGCATTGCGATGCGATCCATGCCGAATGCGATGCCACCATGCGGTGGTGCACCAGCGCGCAAGCCTTCGAGCAGAAAACCGAACCGGCGCTCCTGCTCCTCGACGTCGCTGATTCCGAGCAGCGTGAACATGCGCGACTGCACGGCCGGATCCGATGTACGGATGCTGCCGCCGCCAAGCTCCAGACCGTTGAGCACCGCGTCATACGCGAGGGCGCGCCAACGCGCGGGCTCATCCGGATACGCTGCCATGTCGTCCGGATTCGGCGAAGTGAACGGGTGATGCACCGCGGCCAGCGCGCCGGTCTCGGGATCCGCCTCGAACATGGGGAAGTCCACGACCCACAGAAAGCGCTGGACGCGCTCGTCCACGAGGTCGAGCAGCCGCGCACACTGTTGACGCACGCGATCGAGCGCGGGGTTCGAGACGTGATTTCGCGCCGCGACGAAGAGGGCGAGGTCTCCCTCCTTCAGAGCAAACGCCTCCGCCGCCGCCGCCGTGACGAATTTCGCAAGACCACTACCGAACGCCCCATTGGCATACGACAGCCGCAACAAGCCACCGGCGCCCGCGCCCTTGGCGAGCGCCTCCAGTTCATCTTGCTGTTTGCGGCTCCAGCTGGCCGCGCCGGGAATGACGAGACCACGCACGCGCCCTCCGGCCGCCACCGCATTCTTCGTGACCGCGAAGTCCATGCTCTCGAACGCCGCCGTATAGTCACGCAGCTCCAGACCATAGCGCAGGTCGGGCCGATCGCAGCCAAATCGTTCCATGGCGTCGGCATATGTCATCTGCTCGAACGGCACCGTGATCTCGTGGCCCGCCTCACGCCACAAGGCGTGCAGTACGCCCTCCGCCAACGACACGATGTCGCGCTGTTCGATGAAGGATGCCTCGATGTCGATCTGGGTGAACTCCGGCTGACGATCAGCGCGCAGATCCTCATCGCGGAAACAGCGCGCGATCTGGAAGTAACGATCGAAGCCGCTGCACATGAACAGCTGCTTGTAGATCTGCGGAGATTGCGGCAGCGCGTAGAACTCCCCGGGGTGCACGCGACTGGGCACGAGGTAGTCTCGCGCTCCCTCCGGCGTGGGCTTGGTGAGAATCGGCGTTTCGAGTTCGAGGTAGCCGCGGTCGCTCAGGAAACGCCGGCTCGTCTGCAGCAGCCGGTGACGGAGCATGAGGTTCGCCTGCAGTTCAGTGCGCCGCAGGTCGAGATACCGGTGGCGCAGTCGCAATTCTTCTGCCGGCATCTTCTCGTTCCGCCCGCGCGCCACCGGGATCGCCGGGGTGACTGCGGGCCCGACTACGCGAAGCGAACGGACACGCACCTCTACCTCCCCGGTGCCCATCTCCGTATTCACACGATCATGCTCGCGGGCGACGACCTCGCCCTCGCACAACACGACCGATTCGACACCGACCGATGCAGCAAGCTGCCGCGCATCCGCTTCGGACCACGCCGGACCGAAAGCGAGCTGCACCAAACCGGAGCGGTCGCGCAGATCGATGAAAATGAGTTCACCGAGATCCCGCTTTCCGTGAACCCAGCCGCCCAATTGCACCGTGCGGCCCACATCGGGCCTTCGAAGCATGCCGCAGGCGTCGCTGCGAAGGGAGGTGGCAAGCGCACTGCGGTCGGACGGTGCATCGGACACGAACACGACTCCTGATTCTTCGGGAAAGCGGATGACACCGTGGTGCGCTTGCAACCCGATAATGTTAAACGATTTACGTACATCGCGGTAGCGATTCGCTTGACCGTTCGGCAACCTCGTCATTACACTCAAGCTTATGCGCCGCAAGCTGTTGTGCGGGCTTGCCGCGTCACTGTGCGCTTGCAGTCTCCGCGCACAGCCGGTGCCCGCTCGTGATCTTTGGGAATTCCCCCTCGGGGCCGTGCTGGAACCAGCCGCGCTCGCGAATGAGCCGGGAGCAGGACTGTGGAATCCCGCATCGACGGCGCTGGATCCCGGGGTGCGCTGGCGACTGGGCGTTGCCTCCGTTTCTCGGCCCGGCGCCGATCAAAGTGTCGACGGCCAGCTGCTCTCCGCCGCCAGACGCGGCAGCAATGGCGTGACGATGGGCTTCTCGGTGGCGCGCACATCCGTTGGTGGCATCACACGCACCGATTCCGATCCCCAATCTCTCGGTACCGTGGCGTACGCGTCGCTGCTGCTGTCCGCGACCGCGTCGCGCCAGATCCTGCCGCACGTCACCGCCGGATTTGCGGCGCGCGTGCGTGAGGGACGTTCCGACCAGGAGGTGCGTCATGCCATCGCCGCAGACCTCGGCGTCGTGGTCGACGAACTCCCGTGGCGTGATGCGCGTATCGCAGTGTCGAGCTTTCTGTGGCGGCCCGGACGTGAGGTCGATGACCGCCCGGCATTCCTCGCGGCGGCTGACCTGCGAGTGCTCGGGCACCGGACCCGCGAATTGCGCGCCGGGTACACACACAACGGCGTCAACCGGGGTGCACAGGAGCGGGGCCCGTTTTTGGGCGCGCAGGTCGACCGTCTGGAGCTGCGTGGGGCGTACCTGCGCACCGCCGCGGCAGGACGCACGCTCAGCCGGATCCGATCCGGTCTCGCGTTGCACTACGCGAAGTTCGTTGTCGGTATCGCACGCGAGGAAGGCGTTTCCGGGCTGGGACCACTCTACCAATTCACACTCAGTTCTCTTTTGAAGTGACGGTTATCCCGCAGCTGCTCGCAGTGGACGAGTCGGCCACTGCGCAGATCAATTTGCTCGACTTTGCACCGGACGATGCACTGGCGTTGCTGCGCGAGTGGTTTTCGTCTCGCGGCGATCCGAGTTATCGAGCGGGACAGGTGCTCGCGCGGCTGTGGCAGCGTCCAGTTGCCGGTTTTGCGGACATGACGGAACTGCCGAGGGCGATGCGCGAGGCGTTGCATGCGCGCTTCGAACTGCCGCGCCTCGAACTCGCCACTCGCCAAACATCGACCGACGGAACGCAGAAGTTCCTGTTTCGGCTTCACGACGGTCAGCTGATCGAGACCGTCGCAATTCCGGATGAGGACCGGCTGACGCTGTGCATCTCGTCGCAAGCTGGCTGCGCTCTCCAGTGCGCCTTCTGTGCGACGGGCGCGATGGGTTTTCAGCGCAATCTCACGCCGTCAGAAATCGCCGGACAGGTTCGTGAACTGCGCATGCTGACCCCGCCGCTGCTCGCCACCAACATCGTGTTCATGGGCATGGGCGAACCGATGATGAACTGGAAGGCAGTGTCACCGACGCTGTCGCTGTTGAATGATCCGCGGGCGCTCGGGATTGGCGCGCGACACATCACCATCTCGACGGTGGGTGTGCTTCCGGGCATCGTGGCACTGGCCGAGCGCCCGGAGCAGTTTCGACTGGCCATTTCGATTCATGCGCCGAGCGATGCGCTCCGTCGTACACTCATGCCGGTCAATACGAAGTATCCGCTCGCGGATGTGATCGACGCCGCACGCAAGTTCGACCGGCGAGTGACGTTCGAATACGTCATGCTTGGCGGTGTGAACGATGGCCCCGAGCACGCGGCGCAACTTGCGCAGTTGGCGCGTGCGTGCCGTGCATTCGTCAATCTCATTCCGTTGCACCCCGGCGGCACGATGGGATTCGTCCCATCGAGCACGGGTGTCATTGCTGCGTTTGCGCGTGCCCTCCGCGCGCGAGGAATCGAAACCGCCGTGCGTCGCAGCCGCGGGCTCGACATCGCGGCGGCGTGCGGACAGCTACGGACGGAGCGGTTGGGACGGCGGTTGCCAATCGCGTCCCACGACGACCGTGAGGTCGACGTAGCGTAGCGAATCGAGCACGGTGCTGATATCGCCGGTGCCGAGGATGCGCTTCACCCGGTCCGCGATTTCGGTCTTGCCCGTGTGCACTTCGATGACGCTCTGCTCCGGATTGCGTCGGGTGTCGGTGTCGAAATCCACCACATCGTATCCGAAGTCGCGCAGCAACAAGGTCGCGCGTCGTGCAAGGCCACGTGTGCGTGTGCCATTGATGACCCGCACACGGATGCGCTCACCCTCTGGTGCCCGGGCCGACGGATCCGTGACAGGTACGGTCGCGCGCACCTCGCCGACGCCCGGCGTGGCTGTGCTTCGCTGCCACCATGCGCCGGCCGAGACGATGATCACGAGCAGCATCAAGGCCAGTGCAATCCAGCCGCTTCGATTCCCGCGGGTGGGTTCGAGTGGCGCAGGAAACTGCGGCATGCCGCCGGTCACCGTCGATCACCGCTCATCGGACACTATTCCACAGGGCGACCGCTTCCATCGTCAATCCCTTCCCCTCGCGAAGCACCCACTCGAGCCGCATGCGCACCACCTGACGAAACACATCGTCGAATGCATGCGGTACCTGCGACGCGAGAAAGGCGCGGTCGTGCTGCATGAACTTGCGCCCCGGCTCGAGAAAATCCGCCATGTAGAGCGCGCGTCCGGTGCGGGCCCACTTCGCCGAACCCACGGTGTGCCAGCGAATGGCCTCCAGGACGTCCTTGCGCGGTTCGCCGTCCCGCTCCAGGCGCAACGCAGCCGCCGGGCCATGCAGCAGGCCACAGGGACGCTCCCGGTCGCCCGTCAAGGCACGCAGGGCGCTCTCGTCCTCGTCGCGCAGCGCATCGTGCCAGACGCCCGCATCGTGCCATGCGCGAGCTTCGCGCTCGTCGAGCGCGAGCTCGACCGCCCAGCGATCGAGCAGCGCGACGACGCGTCCGACGTGCTCGCGACGCCGGGCCGATGCCACGGCCCATCTCGGGAGGGCTCGGCTCACTGAGTCACTCACCGTGCGAGCGCTGGCTAAATGGAATCGATCGCGCGGCGGAGCGACGACGTGAGCGCCACTGCCTCGTCGACCGAATTGTCGGCAGCCCGCACGATGGCACTGCCGACGACGACACCGTCACCGAGGATCGCTGCATCGCGCGCCTGCTGCGGCGTCGAGATACCAAATCCGATGCACAACGGCAACGTCGTCGCCGAACGTAGTCGGGCCACGGTCGCTGGCAGGTCGGCCGCCAGCGTCTCCTGCTCTCCGGTCACGCCAAGGCGGCTGATGAGATACACGAACCCCCCGCCGTGGCGGCTGATCTCGGCCATGCGGGCCGCGGGCGTCGTCGGCGCGACGAGCCGAACGAAATCGAGTCCGCTCGCGCCGAACCATGCTTCGCGGGCCGCATCTGCACCCACGGGCAAGTCGGTAACCAGCACACCGTGCACGCCTGCCGACTTCGCGCGCGCAAGCACGTCCGGACCGGCGGCGATGATCGGGTTGAGGTAGCTGAAGAGCACGACGGGCACCGAAAGCTGCGCCTGTGCGATGATGTCGAGAGTGCCCGCCAAGGTCACGCCATGTTCGATGGCGGTCTGCGAACTGCGCTGAATCACCGGACCGTCGGCCAGCGGATCCGAAAAGGGCACGCCGACTTCGATGACATCCGCACCCGCGCCTTCCAGCCCACGCAGCAGCTCCACGCTCCGTGTCGGATCCGGATGCCCGGCGGTCACATAGCAGACGAGCGCCTTTCGCCGTTGTTCGCGCAGTCCCGCAAAGCGGGCCGTCAGTGCTGAAGTGCTCTCGGCGGTCTGGTGGTCAGGCGAAATAGTCGCCGATGCGGATGCCATAACGGTCCGGGTCCTCGGTGCGGATGATGGTGCGGAGATACTGCCCGCCGGCGTCGCGTTCCGTCAGATCGCAGAGCGGAGCGTCGACCGACTGGTTGCCTTGCTCATCGGAAAGTAATCGGACGATTGGCCTGGACAGCACCGTCGGATCGGGATGCGCCGCATATACCAGCGCCAGCTCGAATGTATCCAGCGCCACCACGGTACCGATCGGATAGATGCCCGTAAGGTTGATGAGCGCCTTCACGACGACCGGGTCGAGGCCCAACCGTGCGTTGTCGCGCATTCCGCGCAGGACATCGGCCGGCGACCATGGCACACTCTGGTAGACGCGTGTGGTGGTCGCGGCATCGTAACCATCCGCCACGGCGATGATCTTGCTGAACAGGGATAGCGGCCGGGGGCGGTGCGGTGCGGGATACCCCGTGCCGTCGATCTTCATGTGATGTTCGAACGCACTAATCGCCGCGCGCCAGGGACGGGCTGCTCCCAATGGCAGCTTGAAAAGCGCTATCACGCCTTGCCAGGGGTGAGTACGGAGCACTTCCCGGTCGGAATCTTCAAGCGCGCCCCGCTTGTTCAGGATGTCGAGCGGCAACCGCGACTTTCCGATGTCGTGCATCAACGCGGCAAGCCCGAGATCCAGCAGTTGCGTACGCGTCAGGCCGATACGTCGTCCGAGTGCGATCGACAGGATGCAGACGTTCACGCTGTGAACGAACGTGTAATCGTCGAACTCGCGTAGCGTGGTGAGACCCATCATCGATGATGGATCGGTGAGAATCGCATCGACGATCCCCTGCACTGCGCGCTTGACGCGCTTGAGCCCCGGACTGCGACCGATGCGCGCCGCGGACATCACGTCGCGCGTCACGTCGAGCGAACGCATGTACGTCTGGCGCGCGCGTTCACGGCTGTCCATCTCCGTCTCGAGCGCTTCGTGGTCGTCGGCCGGTGCGATGAGCGTGAACGCACCGACGTTGGCCTGATCGAGGCGCCCCTGCAGTTGCGCCAGCCGGTCCTCCTCCGGATACTCGAGCGGAGGTGCCTGCAGAAACGCAAGCAGCACGACCCACGCCCTCGGCTGCGCATCCTCCGCGACCTGAAGCCCGCCGACACCGGCTTCCCGCAGCAAGTTCATCACGTAGACGACGGCCGCGTAGTTGTCCAGCGTGAGCCGGAGCCGCGTGTCGTTCACGAACAGGTAATCGCCGAACCGGCACAGCACGCACTCCGATTCCGCGGAGACAACGCGACTCGCCGAAGCCGTCAGCTCACTGATGGCCTTTTGCACCGCCACATTTTCGACGGGGTAGAGACGCACGGCGCGCACTGCAGCATGCAGGCCGACTACGAAGCCGCGCGCGAGCCGCTGTGCATGCCCGTCCGACCCCGCATCCGCATCGCTCGCTCCCGCAGCGCCGCTCGCCGTACCGTTGCCTGTAGCATTGCCACCCGTGCGGCCGTCGATCGGATGCGTCGTCATGCGCCTCCCCTGAGCGCACGCGTAACGGCACTGCGCACCACCATGTCCTTGCTGTCCACGGCACGCTGCAACGCTGCGGTAGCTGCCGCCGACCCGATGAGTCCGAGCGCCCGAGCGGCGCAGGCGCGCGTCTCCGTCGGCTCTCGCGAGCCCAGCAGGCCGCGAGAATTCAACAGGGAATCGAGTTCCGCCACGCCGTCGTCGCCGCAGACCGTTCCGAATGCCTCGAAGAGCGCCATCTTCTCCGCGAGGTCCGCACTCCTTGTTTCCTTGCGCCGAATGGCCGCACTCAGGCGCGCGAGCGCGGGACGATGCGACCGGAGAGCGATCGCGCGGAGCGCCGCAACACGAACTTCCCGGTCGACATCGTCCACTGCTGCTTCCAACGTGCGCAGCGCGCCTGGCGTCCCGATCTCGCGCAGCGCCCCCACGGCTTCGGTGCGAACTCTGGTGGATGTGCTCGCCATCAGGCGTCCGAGGGCGGGTACGGCAGCCGCGCTGGCAAGTCCCGTGGCAATCCGCAGCGCACCGTGCACGACGTCTGGATCGGCGTGTTCGAGCAGCCGTGTCAGTTCAGCGGTGTGTGCCGCGGCAAGTCGCAGCGAGGCGCGTTCGACACTCGCGCGCGCGACCGAGTTCTGCGCGGCGCCGATCCAGCCGAGCAGCGATTGCAATGCCGTCGGCTGCAATTCGACAAACAGCGTCTCGAGCAGTTCGACTTTCGGCGCACGGGCGGCGTCGTCGACCGCTTGCAGCAGTTGCGCCATGACCGCCGCCTGGCTGATACGAGCAGAAAGTCCGGCGAGACCCTGCTCCACTTCCGTCACTCCGGATACGAGGCCGCGAGTAAACGCGGCGTCGCGCAGGATGACCGCGGCCATCTCGAAATCGGCCGAGGTCAAGAATTCGAGCAGAAGGCGATCCACAATCTCGAGCGCTTCCAACCGTGTCGCGACGTCGGTTGGCATAGCGATGATCTCGAACAGTGCGGCCACTGCGCCTTGTCGCGGGTCCGCCTCATACTCGCGCCGCACCTCCGCTTGCAGGTACGCACTCTCGCGCGGATCGAGGAAGTAAAGTGTCTCGTCGAAGTCTTCGAGTCGGATGACCCCGGGTGGTGGGCCGTCGCCCACGGGCTCCGACTCCTGAGCCTGCACGGATGGCGGACGCCGCTCCGCACCTGCCGGCTCAGCGTCCGCAGTCGGCATATGGAGTCCCGCCGGGTTGCTCTCGACATGCTGGTACGTGAGGTGCGCGATGTCGGCGACCCACAGCAGCGTCACGAGATCATCTTCGTCGGGTGGCGCCGAGCGTGCCCGAATGAAGATCGCCAGCAGCTCGTCCAGTGCCTCCAATTCGAAGTCCGGCTCGAAGCAGAGCAGGCGCAGCCCGTCGCGGTACATGAGCCACGGCAAGCCGTCCGTGCCACGCGACGAGTCGTCGTATACGACATGGTCGTCCCATATCAACGACGACTCGTGAATCGCTATCTGCATTCGGTCGACTTGCAGCCACGCACGCGTGAACGCAGCACGAGCGTTCTCGATCGCTGTGGCGCGTGTCGGGTTGTTCGGCAAATAGAGCTGCATCGCACGGAGCGCCTTCGCGAATGCGCGGAGCGCATCACCGATGGCCGCGATCGCGACTGGCGATCCCACATCTCCGTGGATGGTTTGACTCACGTGTCCGGCATCTCGTACTGGCTGATCGTGGCGACGTCCTTGTCACCGCGACCGCTCACGCAGAGAAGAATCGGCTCGTCCGCTCCCCAACGACCGGCTTCGCGCTCGATCCAGGAGACTGCGTGTGCAGTCTCGAGCGCGGGGATGATACCTTCGAGCCGCGACAGGAGGGCAACGCCCCGCAGCGCCTCCGTATCGGAAATCGAAACGTATTCGGCGCGTCCGCTGTCGTTGAGCCACGCATGCTCGGGGCCCACGCCCGGATAATCGAGGCCCGCTGAAATCGAGTGCGCCGGGTGCACCTGCCCGTGCGCGTCCTGCAGCAGGTAGCTCAGCGATCCGTGCAGAACACCCGGTGTTCCCCTGGTGATCGACGCGCTGTGACGCTCGGTGTCGAGTCCCTCGCCCGCGGCCTCGACGCCGACGAGCTCCACCGCTGCGTCGGCTACAAAGCCGGCGAAGATTCCCATCGCGTTCGATCCGCCTCCGACACAGGCGACGACGGTTTTCGGCAGACGTCCCGCACGGGTGAGCATCTGCGAGCGCGCCTCATGCCCAATGACCGATTGGAAGTCGCGCACCATGCGCGGGTACGGAGCGGGGCCCACGACGGAGCCGATGATGTAGTGGCTGCCTTCCACATTCGTGACCCAGTCGCGGATGGCTTCCGTCGTCGCGTCCTTGAGCGTGCGAGTGCCAGCCGTGACCGGCACGACGGTGGCACCCATCAGTCGCATGCGAAAGACGTTCAGCTGCTGGCGGCGCATGTCTTCTTCGCCCATGTACACGACGCACTCGAGGCCGAACCGAGCGCAAATCGTCGCCGTGGCCACCCCATGCTGTCCGGCGCCGGTTTCCGCGATGATGCGTCGCTTACCCATGCGCAGCGCGAGCATCGCCTGCCCGACGGTGTTGTTGATCTTGTGCGCGCCCGTGTGATTGAGATCTTCCCGCTTGAGCCACACCGGCGATTTCACCCGCTCGGAGAGACGCGGCGCAAACGACAGCGCCGTCGGACGGCCCACGTATTCGCGCAACAACCCGTCGAGTTCAGCGCGAAATTCCGGGTCGCGCTGCGCGGCGTCGAACGACGCCTCGAGTTCATCGAGCGCCGGAATCAACGTTTCGGGCACATAGCGTCCACCGAACGGACCGAAACGGCCCGACTCTTCGGTCACTGCGCTTTCAACCTTCCCTTCCACCATCGTCATTCCGCGTTCCCCGTCGCACCGCGTTCACAAAGCACTCGATCGCTTCCGGATCCTTCACACCGGGCGTCGATTCGACGCCGGAAGATACGTCGACCACATCCGGTGCGAGCAGCCGGATGGCGTCACTGACATTGCGTGGCCTGAGCCCGCCAGCAACGACGAGCTGCAGCAACGGAATTTCCTCGCGGAGCCTGCCGACGGAATCCGCCAGTCCGGACCAGTCGAGCGCGACTCCGGTGCCCCCGAGTTGGCCAATCACGTGGGCATCCAGCACGAGAACTCCCGAGACGCCCGCCAAAGCGGCGGTGCCATGCGGAAGCTGCGTACCTTCGACGCGTAGCACCGGCCAGACGGCACGTTCCGTTTGCCGCTGGATGACGGCAACATCATCCGGAGTGGGGTCGCCGTGCAGTTGTACGACGTCCAGATCCAGGGCCGCCGCCGCATCGACGATCTGCGCGGTCGACTGGGCTCCGAATACGGCGACGCGTTGAACACCGGCTCGTCGGGGGCCCAGCACACGCGCAGCGGTCGGCAGGTCGAGCAAGCGGGGCCCACCGGCGAGGATGACGCCCAGGAAGCTTGCCCCCGCGGCTTCCGCCCGCAGCGCATCCTGCGGGCGTGTCAGCCCGCAGATCTTGATCGCGACAGGAGCGTTACCTCGCTCGTGTGACGCGGCGCTCACCGGCCTGCGCGCTTCGAATCCCGCATCGCTCACCGAGCCGCGCGAATGAACTGGGCCAACCGTCGCACGGCCTCGGCCGGGGAGTCGGCCGCCGACACGGCGCTGCCGACGAGAATCGCATCGGCACCGGCACCCACCGCGGACTCGACGTCACTCGGTTCGCGCATGCCGCTCTCCGCCACTGCAATACGATCAGCCGGAATCGATGGAATGAGACGGGGAGCCGTCGCAACGTCGATGACCAGCGTCTCCAGATTCCGGTTGTTGACTCCGATCACACGAGCATCGGCTTGCAGCGCTCGCTCGAGCTCCCGTTCATCACGAATCTCGACAATGGTTTCAAGGCCACATTCCCGAGCGGCCTCCGTCAACAGCACGAGCTCGTCCGGGCTCAGCGCGCGCACGATGAGGAGCGCGGCCGAGGCACCCGCGACCCGCGCTTCCCAGAGCTGTACCGGTGCGACGAGAAAGTCCTTTCGGATGACGGGTACATGGACGCGGGATGCGACGTCCCGGAGGTCCTGCAGTGAGCCGCCGAATCGCGATGGCTCGGTGAGCACGGAGATCGCCGCAGCGCCGCCATCGACGTAGTGCGCGGCCTGAACCGCGGCATCCAGACCGGGAGCGATGTCGCCCTTGGTCGGCGAGGCCCGCTTGACCTCGGCGATCACGCGGACTCGGTCGCCGCGAAGTGCGGCCGAGAACGGCGGTCCGGGAGGCTGGTCGCGGGCCTGGTCACGGAGACTGGCGAGCGTCGGGAGCGCAGCGGCAGCCCGCTCGTGCGCCTCGTCCGTCAGCGTGCCGAGGGTTCCGGCCGGCGGCGTCCAGCTGCTCCCGGCGCGGACCTGCGCGGGGGATGGCGAAGAAAATGCTTGCACTTCGGCCTGTCTTCGGTTAGCGTGGGATTCGGCCCCTTTTCGGGCCGAATCATCGGGACGATCCATCGAACGATGGTCTCGAGAAGGTGACCTCGGTTCGTTCGCACGACCCCTCAGGAGCCGCCATGCCGCTTACCAAGCGCCAGCGGGAGATACTGTCGTATCTCTCCGACTATAACGAAGCCAACGGCTACGCGCCCAGCTTCGAGGAGATCGCATCGCGCTTCAACTATAACTCGCTCGCGACGGTGCATGAGCACCTCACGAATCTCGAACGCAAGGGGTACATCAAGCGCTCCTACAACGAGAGTCGTGCGATCGAGATTCTACCCTCCGAGATTTACCAACGGTCGGTCGAGCTTCCGCTGCTTGGCACGGTCGCAGCCGGTGCGCCGATCGAGGCGATGTCGGTGGGCGAAACGATGTCGGTGCCGGATGGGTTCCTGCGCAAGAACGGAAGCCACTACGTCCTGCGTGTGCGCGGCGAGTCCATGATCGAGGAACAGATTCGCGACGGCGACTATGTCGTCATCAACGATCGGCAGACGGCCGACAACGGGGAGATGGTGATCGCGCTGCTCGACAACTCCGGAGCCACGGTCAAGCGGTACTATCGCGAGCGTGACGGACGCATTCGCCTGCAGCCGGCAAACGAGACGATGTCGCCATTATACGTACACGAGGACGATGTGCGCATTCAGGGCATCGTGGTCGGGGTATTGCGCCGTTACTGAGCGTGCGCGCGTGACCACGTCTTGAGCTTCAGCAGCGCGCTCGCGCCCGCCCCGTTCGCGAGCGCGCTGCGCGCTCGAGAAACTGCGTCACCATAGGTGCCGGTCGCACCGCTCACGTAGACTGCTGCGGCCGCGTTGAGGATCACTGCAGCACGTGCCCCTGGGGGCCCACCGCCATTCAGGACATCCTGGATGAGTATGGCATTGTCCTGCGGGTCGCCACCGGCCAGATGATCGGCGGATATTCCACCGATGCCCGCGACCGTCGGATCGATGATCCATTCGTGCAGCCGTCCCTCGCGTACTTCCACGACGGCGGTGGCGCCGAGGGGCGACACTTCATCAAGTCCGGGTTCGCCATGCACGATCATGGCGTGGCGAGTGCCCAGTTTCGCCAGCGCGTCGGCCAGGAGCTGCAGGCGCGCGGGTTCGGCGACGCCAACGACCTGTCGCCCTGCGCGCGCCGGATTCGCCAGCGGACCGACGATATTCATGACGGTCGGCACCGCGAGTTCGCGTCGAATCGGTCCGATGTGCCGAAGTGCGGGGTGCATCAGCGGCGCGAACATGAAGACGATCCCTGCATCTTCGAGTGTCGCCGCCATGGCTGCCGGAGTCGTGTCGATCACCACACCGAGTGCTTCGAGGACGTCAGCGCTGCCGGACCGTGACGTGAACGAGCGGTTGCCGTGCTTGGCGATGCGGACGCCCATTCCCGCGGCAAGCAGTGCCGACGCCGTGGAGATGTTGAACGTCGTCAATGTCCCGCCGCCGGTTCCACAGGTGTCCACCAATTCATCAGGTGCTCGCGCGGGCAGCACGACCATCGCGCGACGCAGCGCTTCGACCACGCCCGCCACTTCGCTCGCGGTCTCGCCCTTCACGCGAAGCCCCATCAGAAGCCCAGCAACCTGTGCGGGCGTGCCTTCTCCCCGCATGATCGAGCCGAAGGCGTCGGTGATCGTGGTACCGTCCAGCGATTCTCTCGCGGCCAGGCGGCGGATGGCGATCGCGAGGGAGTCGTCAGTAGGCACCCATTACCCCAAGCAGGCGTTCCGCAAAATTGTGGCGCGCGGCGATGAGCGAAATCACCAGTCCGAGCAGGCGAACGCGCTCGACGTCCTCGTCGGTGTAAATGCCGCGCTGCGCGCGGTTCGTGAGGTTCAGGACGCCGACGAGTTCGTCATGATAGACGAGCGGAAAGCTGATGAAGCTTCCCGTGGTGAAGTACTGGTCGCGAAGCAGCGGATGCTGGGAAGCGTCGCGTACATCCTGCACGAGGAGTCGTTGGGACCAGCGGCGGGGGCCGACGCCGTCGCCGTACCGCCACCACTCGGGGCCGTGCCTCCACCGGACGGAGTCGCCGTCCCGGTGGCCGTTCCCGGCTTGGCGCCGGGAGCGCCAGCGGCCGGCTTGGCAGCTGCGCCCGGAGCAGGGGCCGCACCTGCGGTGCCTCCGGCGGCCGGATCCGCAGCCGCGGGGTCGGCCACGGGTTCGCCCTCGACCGGGACCTCCTCGCCGGGAACGACCTCCTCGGCGACTGCGCCCGTGTCGGTAACCGCACCCGGATCGCCGGTAGCCACTCCGCCGCCACCGCCGACCGAGAGGGCCACCCCCTCCTTCTGGCCGCAGGCTCCGGCAACGAGCAGGAGGGCAAGGAGCAGCCCCATCAGACGGACGGAACGCATCACACGAATCCCTTCGAGGGGTTGAAGTCGGTCATCGATCGGCGCGGGCGGCATCGCGCTCGGCCAGCGCGCGACTGACGCCGCCGGCACGGACGGGAGCGACGGTCGGAGCCGCCAGCGGTCCCAGGATCATGCCGAGGAAGAGGGCCAGGCCCGCCAGGACGAGAACGAAGAAGACCACGGCGAATGGCGGCAGGTTTCCGAACAGGGTTGTCGGCACCGCGATTCCCACGGCCGATGCCGGGGTTACCACCTGGGGCGCACCGGTCGGCACTGCCGTCGGCGTCGCCACGGCGGCGCGGGGTGTCCGGGTCGGCGTGAACGTCGGGGTAGAGGAAGAGAACGACGCCGAGTCGTCGAAGGTCTCGGTGGGCACGTCGGCGACGGGCACGTCCTCGAACGTCGTTCCGCTGTCGAACGTCTCGGTTGTCGTGAAGCTCTCGTCGCTCGCGAACTCCTCGACCGGCGGGAACGTCGTGGCCGAGAAGTCGAGCTTGACCGTTCCGCTGGCGATGTCCAACAGGCTCGTCTGGAACGAGATCGGGGGGTCGACGGCCTCCATCAGCACGACGCCGTTCTGGGTCAGCCCACTGGTCGGGTCGATCCACTGGCTGGCCAGCACCGTCAGGTCGAAGGTCCAGGTGCCGTCGGCGGCCCGTGCCCCGGGGATGGCCTGACCGACATCGCACATCGGCCGGTTGACGAAGTCGCCGTTCTTGACGCCCGCCCAGAAACCGGTGATCGGGCAGGCC
>DASQZA010000334.1:0-24021 GCA_035638935.1 Gemmatimonas sp.
CCGGTGGAATGCCGGATCCAGTGTCCTCGACGACGATTGTTGCGTGATCGGTACTGCGTATGACGTCCACGGTAATGCGGCCGTGGGACGGCGTATGGGTGATGGCATTCTGCAACAGGTTGACAATGCACTGGTGCAGACGCCGGGCATCGGCACGGGCGTGCACCGGCGCATGTACGTTGGTCGAGAGAGCCACGTGCACGCCGGCCGTCGCCGAGACTGCGGCAATGGCGTCGATCGCGACCGCTGCCGCGTCGATGTCGGCAATGTCGAACCGCAGCGCCCCCGACTCGGCGAGACTCAGTTCCTGCAACTCACGCACGAGCGATGTCAGCAAACCGATCTCCCGGTGCAGAATCGCGAGTGTGAGGTCGTCGCGCGGCTTCAAGCCATCCTGCATTGCTTCCACGAGCCCCAGCATGTTCGTGAGCGGAGTGCGCAGTTCGTGCGCGACGTCGCTCGTCAGTTTTCGTTGGTTCTCCTGAGCCGCGGCAAGTGACGCCGCCATTCCGTTGAACGACTCCGCCAGGTCGGCGATCTCGTCGTTTCCGCTGTCCTGCACGCGTGTGCCGAGCGCGCCGCGACGCACGGATCCGGCGGCGTTCGCGACACGCTGCAGGCGCGACACGAGAGGTCCGGCGAGCAGCAGAGCGGCGGCGGCTGCGAAGAGCGATGCCGCCAACGCGACGGACCAGATGCGTCGTCGCAGGGCGGCACGCCGGTTCCCTGTCGCATCGGCTGCCAGGTCACCCCGTGGCACCGGAAGCACGTAGAGGCCACCGAGCACGCGGTCGGACCCCGCGCGCAACTCGAGTCCGTCCAGTGCGAACACCGCTTCGGTCCGCACCGCATCGCCAATCGTACCTGTTGAAAGGCCGCGGCGTGCGAAGCGCGCGATCTTGCCCGGGACTGCGGGCGGTGAGACGAGCGCTATGGCAGCATCCGTCGTAACCACCAACGCGCCGGCACTGCTGACTATCACGACTGCGCCTGCGCTGTCGCTCCCGGCACGCTGCAGAAGTTCCGCGCTCGGCGGCGGTGCGTCGCGCCGTTGCCATTCTGCGGCGACCCACGCGGCGAGTGCACTGTCGCGCGTGAAGTTGCGTGCGGGACGCTGCCCTTGCTCTATTCGATCGAGTTCGACCACGGTCCAGCGATCGACTCCGAATGCGACGGCGGCGAGCGCCACCACGACGAGCGGCCACGAGATGAGGAAGTAGCGCGTGCGAAGTCTCAACCGTTGCCTCTCGAGTCGCGGTGCACGGCGAAGCTCATGGCTCGGCTCATGGTCCCATGAACCGGTATCCTGCGCCGACGACCGTCTGCAACAACGCCGGCGCTGAGGGGTCGAGCTCCAGCTTTCGTCGCAGGTTGCGCATGTGCACGTCGACGGTTCGATCCAGCGCGTTCGAACTTTCACCCGGCAGCACGGCAAGGAGCTGCGCCCGCGTGAACACGTGACCGGGCCGGCGTATCAGGGCGACGAGCAGTGCGAACTCGGTGCTCGTGAGCTCCACGTCGCGCCCATGCGCGGTCACAGCGCGCGTCGAGAGATGCACCCGCACGGGACCGGCCGTGAGCTCCCGATGCGCGCCTGGCGGCACTCGCCGCAGCACCGCTGCTACACGCGCGACCAGTTCGCGCGGGCTGAACGGCTTCGGCACGTAGTCGTCGGCGCCACTGTCGAATCCCGCGACGCGGTCATCCTCGAGCACGCGCGCCGTCAGCAGGATGACGGGTGGGCCGTTCGCCGCACGCACGGCCCGGCAAATCGCAAGACCATCGACGCCCGGAAGCATGACGTCGAGAACGAGCAGGTCGAAGCTCTCACGAGACACGCGTTCGAGCGCGCCGTCCCCCGTACGCTCCGTGCTCACGTCGTAGCCCGCATGGCGGAGGTACAGGGCCACGAGATCCGCGGTGGTACGGTCGTCTTCGACCACGAGAATTCGCGGTTGGGGCATACGCGAAGGTAGCAGCAGACGCCCCGGTATTTCAGGGGCGCGCGCCGAGCACCAATCGCTCGAGGGCCCCGGTCAGCGCGGGGGTGTTCCGCTCACGGCCGGCCGTGTTGGTCAACACGAGCACAGAACTTCCCGCGCCGTCGCTGACATGGAAGATGAAGTAGCCTCGCGACGAACCACCGGCGCCGGCGGTGCGCCCCTGTTGCTGCTTCGCCCACGCGCCGGTGAGCAAAGTGCCACGCGCGAGCGCCGTGTAGTACTTGTCCATGTCTTCGACTGTCGACACCATGCCGCCGCTGCCCATCACGAGCCACGAGGTCGGACCCCAGTTCGGGCCGACGTTGGGAAGCCCGACGACGTTGGGCCCGCCCCCGACGGCGAACTCACCGAGCGAGAGTCCCAGCGTCTCGCCGTAAAAGCCGGTGCGCGTCATGCCCAGTGGCGTCAGCAACTCGCGGCGCAGGAACTCGGGATAGGCGACGCCGCTCGCTTTCTCGATGACGGCGGCGAGCATGTTGTATGCGGCATGCGACGACGCGCGCGACGTGCCCGGCGCAAAGCGCAGCGTGCTCGCCAGCATCCGGCGCACCGCTTCGTCCTTAGGGATCCAGCTCAGGTCCGAGTCCCAGTCGGTGCCGTCCTCATGGTAGAAGTCGATGAGGCCGGACCGGCCCTCGAGCAGATGCGCCACCGTGATGCCGCGTTTGTCGGATGGGACGTTCCTGAAGAATCGGCCGATCGAATCGTTCATCGACAGCTTCCCGCGCTGGGCGAGCAGCAGCACCGCGGTACGTGTGAAATCCATCGGTTGCGAGCCGATGCTGTACACGGAGTTGAGCGCGCTGCGACGGCCGGCTACGGGATCCGACATGCCGACGGCGGTGCGAAGAACTTCCGTTCCGTTGCGCTTCGCGATGATGGTGCCGTGGAAGCCCGCGGCCGCAGCTCTCTGTACGGCATCGGGTAGCGTTTCCCATGTGACGCCGGTCCACGGTGACGGTGCCACCGACGGTGCTGCGGGCGAACTACCGGGGCGCAGCAGCTCGAGTGCCGTGATCAGCCCGGGTTCATCGAGCGCGAAGCGCACTGTCGAATGGCGCTGTCCATCGATTTCGAGGTAGAAGTTCGCGCTGTCACGCCGCACCATCACGCCGCCGACATCACCCACACCGGTGCGCAGCGCGCGGAGATGTCGCAGGAGCGAGTCACCGCGAAAGCTGTTCCGATACGACGGCGCGAGACTTTTCTCGGCGAAGGCTTGCAGCGGCGCGTCACCGGTAGTCTCGATCATCGATTCGATCGCCTGAATCGCATTTCGAACGCGGGCGGACGGACTGTTCTGGGCGGCGAGGGGGAGCGCGGGCGCGACGCACAGCGCGACGAGCGAAAGCAAGCGGGCGGGATGTCTCATGGAGGCTCCAGGGAATGAGTCGACGACGTAGCCTATCATGACCGTGTTAAGCCCGTGTGAAGGCGCCGTGAAACCCGTAAACGCCGGAATATGAAATTGCCTCGAGTCACTCGGCGATGCACACTACAAGCGTCGTTCACCGCTCTACTTCAATCGAGAGAACACGTGCACAGACCTACGTCTGCCCTTTCCCGGCTCGTCCGGCATAGTGCGGGAAACCCGTTGCTTGCGGGTGCCCTGTTGCTGTCCGGCTGCGGAAACGGGCGTTCTCGCGGAGACTCACCGGAGGGGTCGACGCCGACGGCCATTGCGTTCACGCACGTCGAAGTCGTCGATGTGGAGGGCGGGCGCTTGCTGGCCAATCAGACAGTGGTGGTGCAGGCAGGCCGGATCGTCGCGGTCGGGCCGGAGGCTGATGTCCCGGTCCCCACCGGCACCGACGTCGTGGATGGAACCGACCGGTTCCTCGTGCCCGGCTTCGCGGACATGCACGTGCACTTGTACACCGTGGGCGACCTGTTCACCTACGCGGCGAACGGCGTCACTACGGTGCGTAACATGGCCGGTGATACCTCACACCTTGCGATGCGCGCCGCAGTGGCGGCGGGTCGCGTCATTGGCCCACGCATCGTCACCGCAGGCCCGGTGGTCGAAGCGGCACCGCTCTCGCACCCCGACAACGTGCTGCTGGACTCACCCGCGGGGGTGCGCCACGAACTGCTGCGGCAACAAGCGGCGGGCTACGACTTCGTGAAGGTGTACAACGCCTTGTCGCGACCGGTCTACGACTCCGTCGTGAGCGTCGCGCGCGAGATTGGTATGCCCGTCGCGGGACACGTGCCGACGAGCGTCGGCATCGACGGCGCACTCGCCGCGCGACAAGCGTCCATCGAACACTTCCGCGGTTACATCCAGGCGCTGCTGCCGCGGTCGGCGCCGGCGATGGGCGCGTCCTTTCGTGAACGGAGTGTCGCGTGGAATCGCATCGACGACACGCAGATAGCTGCACTGGTCGCTCGCACGGTGGCTGCAGGTGTGTGGAACGTTCCGACGTTTGCGTTCACGGTGCACGAGCTATCCCCGGACTTAGCGCACAAGACGTTACTGGGGCGTCCAGAGGTGCAGTTCCTGAGTCTGCAGGGGTTGCCGAAGGATCGCGCGACGACCGGCTACCTCAAGGACTTCACCGATGCGGACTATGCCGAGACGCAGCGCGGACTCATGGCGCAGTTCCGGCTGGTCCGGGCGCTCGAAAGCGCGGGTGCCGGTCTGCTTGTCGGCACGGACTCCTGGCTGTCCGGGTATGCGTTCGCCGACGAACTCGAACTGCTGGTGCGAGCGGGCCTCAGCCCGGCGCGCGTGCTGCGCATGGCGACCCTCGATGCCGCGCGCTATCTCGGCCAAGAGCGGGTGTCGGGCACGGTGGCGACGGGGCGCCGCGCGGACCTCGTACTGCTCGACGCAAATCCGCTCGCGGAGATCGGCAACGTTCGACGCGTACGAGCGGTGATGCTGCAGGGACGTCTACTCCGGCGCGAACAAATCGATTCGGGCCTGGCCGCGTTGCCGCGCAACAGGCAGTGAGGGGTTCAGCCCTCGCGCAGCACCCGCAGGAACGCCGCACCGAAACGCTCCAGCTTCATCTCACCAACGCCAGACACCTGCAGCAGCTCCCGGTCGTTCCGTGGGCGTCGGGCCACCATCTCCAGCAGCACACGGTCGCCGAACACGATGTACGGTGGCACGCGCGCTTCATCCGCCAGTTCGCGGCGCACCACGCGCAACCGTTCGAACAGCTCGGCATCCTCGTCGCTCAGCGACGCCGCATCGAGCCCGCGCGATACGCGCGCGCCGGATCCCATCGATCCCGTGCCGGCACTCTTCGTCGTACGACGCGCCCGCCCGGCTCCCGCGTGCGACGCCACCAGCTCCGCGACACGCGCGTCGAACGGCTGGCCCGTGCACACGTCGCACGATGTGCCGCATGCCGCGATCGTCTCGTCGAAGTGCGCGACGAGCGCCTGGTGCCGGCAGCGGGGTCGCTCCACGAGGTCGAAGAGCGCAACCGTGGCGCGTCGTGTACGCTCGCGCACCGCCTCGTCATCCAGACCGTCGAGAAAGCGTTCGTGCAGCTTGACGTCCGCCCACGAGTAGAACAGCACGCAATCACTCGGCAACCCATCGCGGCCTGCGCGGCCGATCTCCTGGTACCAGGACTCGATGTCTTTCGGCAGGTCGCGATGAATCACGAATCGCACGTTCGACTTGTCGATGCCCATGCCGAACGCGACCGTCGCGACGATCACGTCGATGTCGTCACGCTGGAACGCTTCCTGATTGCGCGCGCGCTCCTCGGCCTCGAGCCCCGCGTGATACGGCAACGCGCGAATGCCGTTCTCGACCAGGAACTCGGCCGTCTGATCCACACCCTTTCGGCTTTGGCAGTACACGATGCCGCTTTCGCCGGCGTGCTCGCGCACGAGGGCGAGAATCTCCTGCCGAGTGTTGCCACCCTGCCCTTTCTTGCGCGTGGCGACCTGCAGGTTGGGCCGGAAGAACGACCCCTTGAAGCCCGCCGGCTTCCGCATGCCCAGCTGGCGCAGAATGTCCTGCGCGACCCGTCGTGTCGCGGTTGCGGTCAGCGCCAGCACCGGCACGTCCAACCCCTCCTTCAACCCCTGCAGTCGCCGGTAGGATGGGCGGAAATCGTGTCCCCACTGGCTGATGCAGTGCGCTTCGTCGACCACGAGCAACGACACCGGGCAGCCGCGCACGAAGTCACCCAGGTAGCCGTCGAGCGCTTCCGGCGCGAGAAACACCAGTTCGTATGCACCGTTGCGGAACGCGTCCATGCGCGCGCGACGCTCCTCCAGCGAAAGCGTCGAGTTGATCGCGGTCACGGAGAAACCCAACCCCGCGACCGCATCCACCTGATCCTTCATGAGGGAGATGAGTGGCGAGATCACGAGCACTGTCCCGTCGAGCAGCCGCGCCGGTAGCTGATACGTGAGCGATTTACCGGCGCCGGTCGGCATGAGGGCAATGCAATCCTTGCCCGCCAGCACGGCGTCGATCACCTCGCGCTGCCCCGGCCGGAACTCGTCGAATCCAAAGACTTCGCGCAAGACCTGCAGGGGGGAACGTGCAACGGCGTGAAGTTCGGACAATGTCGGGCGTGCCAGTGTTGCAAGGGAAGTCGGCAGCAACCGCGGAGGTTGGCGCACGTGGACTGCCTGCAACTTAATAGTCGGGCCTCCGCCTACGATGTCACCACTGGCACGCCATCGCTACCACGCCATCGCTACGACGGCTCCGCTACGACGGCTCCGCTACGACGCCACTGCCTAGGATGCTACTGCGAGCGGCGTATCGACCAATCCGCCGAACCGCCGCTGACGCCGGGCGAACTCCGCCATCGCCGACGCGAGCGCACCCGCATCGAAATCCGGCCACGCGACATCGGTGAAATACAATTCGGCGTACGCGCTCTCCCAGAGCAGGAAGTCGCTGAGTCGCTGTTCACCTCCCGTACGGATTACCAGGTCCACATCGCGCACGGGGAAATCCGGCACTGGCTGTAGCGCATGCGCGAGCCCCACACGACTACGTGGTGCGCTCGCCGCCGCGCGTACCAGTTCGTCACGCGAGGAGTAGTCGATGGCGAGCCGCAGACGTAGCCGTGTGCCGTCCGCCGTGGCCTGCTCGGCGGAGACCATGGCGTCGAGCACGCGGGGCGGCAGGCGATCGCGCCGCCCGATGACTTCGATCCGGACCCCCTTTCGCACACACTCGGCGACTTCGGAGCGCAGGTAGCGTTCGAGGAGGCGCATCAGCGCGCTCACTTCGACGCCCGGCCGCTTCCAGTTGTCGGAGGAGAACGCATATACCGTGAGCACCGAAATTCCCTGCGCCGGCGACGCCTGCACGATGCCCCGCACCGCCGCAACGCCGGCGACATGGCCTGCTGTCCGCGGCAGCCCACGCGCCTGCGCCCAACGTCCATTGCCGTCCATGATGATTGCGACGTGCATCCCGCGATCGTCTGACTTGCTCAAGTTGCCCTGTATCATGGTGCGACTCCCGTAGCGATGCGTCCACGCGCTGTACCAAGTACTTTGCAGTATAAAGTAGAGTCGCGGACGATGCAAGTGGACGGCACAGCCCTACTTGCCAAACGCCGCCTTGAGGCGGTCACCGGCATACTGCTGGGCATCCTTCGCCTTGTCGATCACGGCACCCATCCCGAAGAACTCGTGCGCAACGCCCCCATACACACGGCGTTCGACTGAGACGCCGGCCGACTTGAGCGACTGCTCCAGCATCGCGCCATCGTCGAGGAGCGGATCGATCGTGGCGTTGATGATCGTGACCGCCGGAAGCCCCGCGAGGTTCGCCTTCACCAGGTTGATGCGCGGGTCCTGCAGGTCGGCCGGTGTGCGCACGGTCTGCTTTGCGAACCACCCCATCATCGCGCGGTTCAGCGGCTTCGCGTTCGCGTTGGCCACATAGGATGCCGTGGTGGTATCGGGCTGGGCGATCGGATACACCGAGATCACCGCTTTGGGCAACGCCAATTTCGCGTCGCGTGCGGCGATTGCTGTCGCCAGCGCGAGGTTGCCGCCGGCGCTTTCACCGGCGAGCGCGATGTTGTTCGGGTCTCCCTTGATCGACGCAGCATTCTTGAGCGCCCAGCGGTACGCTGCGAGCGCGTCGTCATGCTGCGCCGGAAACTTGTGCTCCGGCGCCAGCCTGTAGTCGACCGACACAACCACGGCATTTGCGGCCTTGGCGATGCCGCGTGCTCCGCCGTCATAGACGTTCTTGTCGGCGATCACCCAACCGCCGCCGTGATAGTAGACCACGACGGGAAACGGGCCTGCTCCGTCCGGCGTGTACACACGCGCGGGCATTCCGCCGGCCGCGCCCGGAATGGTGCGGTCGACGGACGTCACGCCGGGAACCATTGCCGTCGGCGTCGTGTCCTTCCCCGCCGCCGCAGCCACCAGCGTCGCTGCCGCCGCCGGTGTCGGCTGCTTTCGCGCCTCCTCGGGTGTCAGTGTTTCGATTGGTTTGCCTCCCATCGAACCGAGCTGATCGAGCACCGCCTGCATCTGCGAATCAGCGGTTGTGGATGCGCCGGCCGATGTCGCTCCGATCGTCGAATCCGCGCGGCCTGACGCAACGCCTGACGTGTCTGCCGACCCGCCTTCTTTGACTGCCGTATCGCCACAACCGCCGAGCAGCACGGCACCCGCCAACCCCATCCCCGCCAGCGTGAATCGCGTCGCTGCGCCTGTAGCGATGCGGGGTCGTGCATTCTGTTGCGACATGCTGATGCGCTCGGTTGTTGTGATGTGCAAGCGTGGGTGCGCTGCCGAGATAGGCAGCGAACGATGTTGCGTGACGGTTGATCAGCAGTCGTGGCTCGCGCGCTCGCGTATGATCGCGATCGCGTGCGCCTTGACCGTTGCAACGCGCCATTCGCGTACGTGGTCAGCGGAACTGAACGGTGGCAACTGCGCGCAGACGTCCTCGAATGCGCGCACCACGACCATTTCGGCGTCGCTTTGGTCCCGCACCATGCACATCGCGAGCCCGAACACGTGGCCACCGTGTCGATCGAACAAGCCGGCGGCTGCAGGCGCATCATTTGCGCATCCGCCCTTCCAGCCACTCTTGCATATGGTCTATTTGTTCTACATAGTAGGAGTAATGAAATCCCCCAGTCTCGGAACCCTGGAACTCGCGGCGCTCCTCGCCGTCGCACGGCTCGGCGACGATGCATACGGCCTTGCCGTCCGCGAGGATCTCGCGCAGCGCACTGGGCGCGCGCATTCCGTCGGCGCCATCTACACGACGCTCCAACGGCTCGAGGACAAGGGACTGCTCGCCTCGCGCGCGAGTGCGCCCCTGCCCGTGCGCGGCGGCCGCTCCCGCCGACACTTTTCGCTCACGGGCAGCGGTGCGCGGGCCATCCAGGACGCGAGCAAAGCGGCGACATCAGTGTGGACCGGATTCGGCAATCCCGTGCGACCGGAGCCGGCGTGATGGCGGTCCGGAGTCCACGATCCGCGCAACGCGACTCTGCAATGCGGGGTGAACCGCGCGCTCGGTTGTTGCGCGTGAGTGACCGTCTGCTCGAATCGTTGGGAGCGGATCCGGCCTTAGTCGAATCGGTGCTCGGTGACCTGGCGGAGGAGCATGTGGCCCGCAGTGCACGCGACGGTGCCCGCGCGGCGCGCGTCTGGTATCTGCTCGAGGCCCTTCGCTCGGCCCCTCATCTTGCCGTGAGCGGGGTGCGTCGCAGCAGCATCAGGACTCGCGCGTTGGCCGTTGCAGCCACGAGCGCGGCGACCGTCGCCGCGATCGCATTGTTCGCTCTCGATATGCGCGTGCCACCTCCAGCCCGGCTCGTCGTCGACATCGGCACTGCCGGTGGGGTCGTCGTCAACAATACTCGGCCGGTGAAGCTGCCACTTCGCGTGGTGGACGCCGCTGGTCGTGAGCTCGCCGGCGACAGCGTACGCTACCGCTTTGCGTCGGCCGCTCCACTCGTGCTTTCCCGCCGTGGCGTCATCACCTGCACGCATCGTAAAGACGCGACGGTCGTCGCGTCACTCGGGGTGCTGACGACGCGCTTCCTCGTGCACTGCCGGCCTGTGCGTGCGATCCGCGCAACGATCTGGAACGATTTCATCGTGGGCACACCACCGCGCGAGCTACCAGTTGACTTCATCGGGCTCGATGGGCGTTCAGAGAGGCTACTGTCCGCGCGGGTTGCGGTCGATGACAGCAGCGTCGCAGTCATGGACGGCCTCCGCATCCGTCCGTTGGCCGCTGGACGCGCACACGTGAACGTGCGTGTCGGCAATCAATCGACGAGTGCCGCCATCCGTGTCTTCGCCGAGGTGCCTTCGTTCGAGGGAGTGCATGCGGGCCGAAGGCTCGTCGCCGTGCCACTCCGGCTCATCCCGGGTGGCGTCAAGCGCTTTGCACTGCCCACAGGATCGCTGTCCCTGGTCTTTCTCGGGCAAGCCGAGGTCGGACAGAGCGACACTCCCCTTGCTCCATCGATGTCTGTCGATGGCCCCATCATGTGTCTCCCCGCGCTCGCACCTCGCGTATACCGGTCCAGCTGTCTCGCTCGCGCGCCGGGCGCGACGCTGACCATCGCACATCCGGGAGCATCCGTGCGCACCGTGGTCGGTCACGTCGCGCTGGAGCTGGAAGGACGCTGAGTCGGAAGCCCCCGAACTTCCGGTGCGCTTGTCGGCGCTACCTATTTGAGCATGTCTCCAACCCGACGTGAAGCGCTCGCTGCGCTCGCTGCACTGGTCACGATACCGCCGCCGTTTTGGCGCGGAAGTGACGACCCACTGGAAGGCTCGATCGCAGCGTATCAAGCGGGCCGTCGAGCGCGGTTGTGGACCGCAGCCGACGTGACCGCCCGCGCGCTCGAGCGATGCCGCACTACTGGAGCACGCCTTCGTGCGATCGATGTGCTATCGAATGGGGCGATGGCCGACGCACGTGCCGCGGATGCACGCCTGCGTGCGGGACAGAGTCGTGGCCCCCTCGACGGGGTGCCGGTGTTCGCGAAGTCGATCTACGACATGCGCGGCCTGCCGACGACGGCATCCAGCGCGGAATGGGCTCGGCTGTTCCCCGAGATCGTGAGACGTGACGCCCTCGAAGTGGCGCGACTTCGTGCAGCAGGAGCAATCGTCCTCGGAAAGACGGCGGCGGACGACTTCGCGTACCGCGGCAACGGCACGAGCAGCCACACCGGGCAGACGCTCAACCCGTACGACGTCGGCGGCACGCGAACGCCGGGTGGGTCGAGCGCAGGTTCGGCCGTGGCCGTGGCAACCGGCATGGCATTCGCGGCGCTGGGCACGGACGACGGTGGCTCCAACCGCATCCCGGCGCAGTTCACGGGCGTCGTGGGAATGAAGCCGACATTCGGGCTCGTACCGCGCACCGGTGTCATTCCGACGTGGCCGTATCTCGACACGCACGGTCCGCTGGCGCGTACGGTCGCCGACGCTGCGCTGCTGCTGTCTGCAATCGCGGGCGCGCACACGTCGGATCCACTGGCACTGACGGCCCGCTGGAACGCGAGACCGCTGTTTGCGCTTCGCGACGATGCCCTTCGTGGTGTTCGTCTGGGGCTGGTCGAGCTTCACGCTCCACGAAGCGCCATGAGCGCCGAAGCACTGACTGTTTGGGATCGTGCCATTGGCGATCTGCGGTCCGCTGGTGCAGCGGTCGAGTCCTTCGAGCCGTCGGTCGACCGTGCCAATGTGCGCGAGGCGTTTGCTGCAGCGGCACGCACCCGTGGGGACGTCAGCGTGAACGCCAACTCTCCGGCACCGACAGCGAACGCCCTGCTGCACTACTTCGCCGGCCGCACAAGCGACCCGCGCGCTGCGATCAAGCGAGGGTATGCCGCGTTTCAGGCGTTCTACACCGTGCTGCCGACAACGTACGAAGAGTACGAAAAGCTGCTCGACCAGCCAATGCGAGACGACGCAGCGGGACGTTCCTTTGCACGTTCGCGACAGGATGTCGTTGCGGCACTCGCGACATCGATGCGCACGGCCGGAGTCACGGCCATGGTGTATCCGACCATGCCGTTCAATGCACCACGCGCAGCAGACCCGTGGCCTGACGTCCGCACTCCACTCGGCTACGGCAACTGGCTTGGACTGCCTGAAGTGTCGGTTCCCGCTGGCCTCGGTGCGGACGGGATGCCCGCGCTCAACATTTCGATCACCGGGCTGCCGGGTGACGACGCACGCGTGCTCGCGCTGGCCCATGCATACGAACGGCAGTCCCAGCGGTTCACGCTCGCGCGCGCGACATGATCCATCAGTCGCGGGATGCGCTGTCGCGGTCGACTTCGAACTCGATGTCGGACTGCTGATGCCACGCAAGCTCGTCCGGCGTCACCGGCCGGAGCATGAGATCGAACGCCAGCCATCCGAGCTTCGAAAACGGAAACATCACGACCAACAGCACGAGCGTGAGCACCGGCAATCCGTACTGCAAGAGGTCCCACGGTGTCGTTTCGGTCACCATCATCGTGATCGTCAGTATCGCGTAGCCCGCAAGACCGACCATGGTGAACAGGATGAATACGGATCCGGTAAAGGCGTCGTGCTCGCCTCGCTGCAATCGGAGGCCGCAGTTTCCGCACTTCATGCGCAGCTTGAGAAAATGATGCAGCACGGGGCCGCCGCCGCAGTGTGGGCATCGTAGCAGGAGCACGCGACCGGCAAGACGCAATGCGCGTGAGACGGAAGGAACCTCCAGTCCGCTTTCACTCTCCATCTCGTTGGACGCGGTGCGCTTGTTCCTCATGAGGGCGGACGACGAAACGGCAATTCGGAGACCATCGGCAGAATGGCCCAGACGGCATTGTGATCGCTCGCGGCGCGGCTCGCTCGCGAAATTCCGACCGGCGGCTGCTGCAGCACATCGAATCCCCGGACGAAGAAGTGGTCGAGGCGTCCTATGATGCTGGTTCGAGGGATCCCTGCGGTAAGCCACGTGAAACCGTGCTGCCGCGCGATTGGTCCGACGCCGGCGGAATTCATGTCTCCGCCTATGATCACGTACGGGTGCGACATCGCATCGGCGATCACTCGCTCGAGCTGATTGCGCCGCTCGCTGTGACTGATCTCGGCGAGCGTTCCCAGATGTACCGAGTAGACTCGAACGAGCCGATGTCCGATCCGTACGGTGGCGACGGTCGCGCTCCGCTGCGCGCCCGTGGTGCGCGCATGGTGCGGGAGCACCATGCGCGTGTCCGACACGATCGGCCACTGGGACAGGAGCGCGTTGCCGAAGTCCCGGTCGCCTCTCCGGCGATGCGTGGCAGGGTAATAGACATATGCCATGCCGAGCGCGGCAGCGATCTTCGCCGTGCCGGGACCGTCCATCTCCTGGAGAAACAGCAGGTCAGGCTGGTACAGCGCCCGGTCCACCGTCAGGACTCGAATCGCCTCGTCGATCTTGTCGGCGAACTTGATGTTGAACGTGACGAGCCGCAGTGAATCCGGCATCGCCTTGTCGTCCCCGTCCGCCAGTGCCGGCGCTGCAGCGGCGAAGCGTGGCACTTCGTCGTCCGCATAGTTTCGCCCGGTACGACAGGCCGACAGCAGCGTGGCGAGCGCTACGGCAGCCATGGCTCTCTGGCGAGCTCCGCGACCGAGATATAGGCGGATGTTCCTGGGCATGCGGATGAGGATCGACTATTGGCCGCTGCGAAGCAATACAGCGCTCGCGCATGACGTGGAAGACCGTGTAAAACCCGGGTACGCGGAACGTGAATTGCCAACTTGTTCCGCAACTTCTGCCCCGGAGTCCTCATCTCATCCGACATGCTGCCCGACGCACGCACGGCGGTCAAGCGCGCAACGGAACAGGCGAGCGCGGAAGATGACGCGCGCATCTCAGGTTCGGCAGGGCGACTCGCCGTCAAACGCACCATCGCCCTGCGCCGGCACACCGGGTTGCGACGTTTTGCGTACCAGAACGGACTCGTCCTGGTGTTCACCGGCTTGTTCCTGCTTTCGTTCGTCGGGCAGGTCTTGACTGGGCGTGCCGAGTACAACGAGGAGCAGCGTACGCATGGCAAACCCGCCGCGAGTCTGCGCGGCTATCTGGGAAGCGGAGCGTTCCTCGAGGCCACCGCGGAAAACTGGGAGTCCGAATTTCTGCAGATGGCGTTGTTCGTTGTGCTGACCGTGTTTCTCTACCAGCGTGGATCATCCGAATCGAAGGACCTCACGGCACCGGAGGCTGTCGACCAGCGGCCCGAGGAAGCGCGTGACGACCCGCGTGCTCCGTGGCCAGTGCGACGCGGTGGCGTCCCGCTCGCGCTGTACAAGCACTCGTTGAGCATCGCGCTGTTTGCGATGTTCGCCGTGTCGTTCGTGCTGCATGCCGTCGGCGGCGCGATCGAGTACAGTGAGACACAAGTGGCACATGGCGGCCAACCCGTGTCGACGATGGGCTATCTGGCAACTAGTCGATTTTGGTTCGAATCGCTCCAGAACTGGCAGAGTGAGTTCATGTCGGTCGCCATGCTCGTCCTGCTCACCATCTGGCTGCGGGAGCAGGGCTCCCCACAGTCGAAACCCGTCGCGTCTCCCTCGTCCAACACCGGCGAATAGTGCGGCTCCGACCGATTGGAAGTAGCTTCAGGGATCACCGCCAGGAACGCTGCGCCGCCATTCGCGACGCAGCGTGGTCTCCCCAATTGTCTCTGGAGTACACTCCGATGGTCTTCCGTCCCGCGCTATTCTCCCTCGCCTTCGCTGCGGCGCTCGGATCGGCAGCTGGATCCGCCCTGGAGGCCCAAGGCGCGATGGCGCCGGGTGCCATGCGGCCTGCGCCGAGTGGACGCGGCACCACTGAAGTCGCGCTGAGCTTCGTCGACACGGCGGCAGCGCGGGCGGCGGGCAAGGCATCCGTGATCCGGATCGACTACGGCCAGCCGCACCTGCGCGGCCGCACGCTGTTCACGGAGACGCTGGTGCCGTACGACAAGCCATGGCGTCTGGGTGCGAACGGCGCGACCACGCTCACGACGGATGTCGACCTCATGATCGGTGGTCAGCGTGTGGCTAAGGGCAGCTATGTGCTGCAAGCCATGCCGTCGCGCACGGGCTGGAAGCTGCTGGTGCAGAAGCCGTTGCCGGCAGGCGCCGAGGCGGATGCCGCGTACGATCCGAAGAACGATCTCGCCCGGATCGATTTGCGCGTCACGACGCTCGCGACACCGCTCGAGAGCTTCTCGATGTGGCTGGTGCCGTCCACAGCGGATGGCGCGGCGAAGGGTGAGCTGCGGTTTGCCTGGGGTAGCGTTGCCCTGGCCACCGATTGGGCGATGCGATAGAGGCGCTGCCACTCGTCTTTGATGACGGGTGACAGCGCCCCTGTGCGAACCTGCATCAGCAAATTGTTCCTTTCGTGCGTCCATCGACTCGCGGATCGTGTGACCGGTCTCGGTGCGCTCGCAAGAGCAAGCTTCCGATGCTCGGCCCATCGGGAGCGTCGCGGGCATGTGACGGCAGTGGCGAAGACGATGATCGCGATATCGGAGGCGCGTTTCTATTCAAGGTCGGTTCGCTGTAACGACCTACCGCCGGCCAGAGTGAACCCCGGCCGGCGGTACATCAATCCACGGGTTGCATCAGGGCGTGTAAATCAGCGGATCACGTTGCGCGCAAAGAACGACAAGCCGGCAAACGCGCCCACGCGCACCGCCTTGTTGTCGAATCCATACCCGAGGTTTGCTTCGAGTCGGAACGCGACGCTCTCGCGCCATGGAATCTTGATGCCATAGCCGGCGCCGAGACTGAGTTCGTTGTTGCTGCCGTCGCCACCTTCGACGGCAGTATCATTACCGCCGGTAGCGACACCAACCAGGCCAACGAACGGACGAAGGTACGCGACCGATGCGCGAGTTGCGTTGTACAAATCCGCTGGCGCCCGGAAGTGATACAGCGCGCCGAGCTCGAGATTGTAGTCGAGCTGGTACGGCACGTCCTTCACTTTCGCGTACGAGAAACCCGCCGCCGGTTCGATGGACCACCGCGAATCGTTGTTGAGGAAAAACCCGATGCGGGCGCGGGCAGCCGGCAACGTCAAGCTTACCGACGAACGGTCGCCCAAGCCGACGATGGCCCCTGCGTCGACGCCGAACTCTTGCGTGTTCGGTGGATTGGTAACAGTGGCTCCCTGTGCACCTGCCGTCCCCGCGGTGCTGCACACCAACATGCCGATGAGTGCGCGGCGCACCCATCGTCCGTTCTGACGATCATGCTTCATGTTTCCGCCTGTGTTCGATTGTGTGAGGTGGTATCGCCGCGGCAGCAGCTCGCGAACAATGCCTCGTCGATGCAGCGCGCATTGCACCAAGCACGACGAGGTTACAAACACCTCTGGCAGGATATGGTCCACCAGATCGGACCCGACGTTGTCTGCTGCGTAGTGATGTAACGAGCGTGCCGACGAGAGCGCGATCGGCATAGCCTGTGCACTGCAGTCAAGCTTCCCAACCAATCTGAGGCGCATTGATGACCGATCTCAACAAGACCGCTGTTTCCACGCTCAACGAACTCATCGAAACCTGCAAGGACGGCGCGAATGGGTTTCGTGCAGCAGCCGAGGCCGTGACGCATCCTGATGCCAAGGCGCTGTTCAGCTCACGCGTGCCCATCATTGAGCGCGCCGCAGGCGAGCTGCAGGCCGAAGTGCAGCGGCTCGGAGGATCTCCGGAGACGACGGGTACCGTAGCGGCTGCCGTGCATCGTGGGTGGATGGGGCTCAAGTCGGCCGTCAGCGGCAAGGACGAGGCTGCGATCCTCACCGAGTGCGAGCGCGGCGAAGAGCTCGCGGTCACGAAGTACGAGGAGGCAATGAAGGCGGACCTTCCGGCCGAGAGCCATGCAGTCGTTGAGGCGCAGTACCGTGGCACGATCTCGAATCTCGAGAAGGTCCGTGCACTTGGCCGTGCGTATGGCGCAAGCAAGCCGACGATTGCACCGACACCGGCGACGGATCGCAGCTGACCATTAGACTGCACCTGAGCCCGCCCCCTCTCCCAATTCGATCCATCGACGCCGTGACATGACGAACCCGCTTCTCGATAGCGATCGGATCTACGACATCGGCATTGTCGGTGGTGGGCCAGCGGGTTTGAGTGCGGCGGTGTGGAGCGCCCGGTACGGACATAGCGTGGTACTCGTCGACAGCGGCGATCCGCGCAATTGGGAGACCCGAGGAGTGAACGGGTATCTCGGCCTGCCAGGTGTACGGCCAATGGAGCTTCGCGGGCGCGGACGCGACGAACTGCTGGGGTACGGTGTCAATCTGATCGATGCCACCGTACTCCGCGTCAAACACGATGCCGACGGCAGTGAGGACGACGTTCTAGTGATGGAGATCGAGGGTGGGGCGACGGTTCGTGCGCAGCGATTGCTGCTGGCAATCGGCATGCGCGATGTATGGCCGGACATTCCCGGATTGGAGCATGTGTACGGCGCCAACGCGCACGTCTGTCCCGACTGTGACGGGTACAACGCGCGCGACAAGACCGTGGTCGTCATTGGTCACGGCCGACGCGCGGTCAACATGGCGTTGGCGCTCACCACCTGGACATCGGATATCGTAATCGCGACGAACGGCAGCCCGCCGGACCTCGATGAGGACGAAATGTACGAGAAGCTCGACGCGTGCAGTATTCGCGTCGTCACCGATCGCATCACCGGGGTCGGCCATCAGGGCAGTACGGTCACATGCCTCGAACTCGAGAACGGCAAGCAGCTCGAGACCGACAAGGTATTCTTCACGATCGCGCAGTATCCCGCTGACGACCTGGGCGTGCAACTCGGCTGCGAACGTGACCGAGGCGGACATATCATCGTGAGCGAACACTACGCCACGAGCGTCACGAGCGTGTTCGCCGCCGGCGACATCACGCCGGGGCCGCAGCTCGCAGTCCGCGCAGCTGCAGCCGGCGCGGTGGCAGCGATGGCGATGCACAGGTCGCTGACGCCGGAACACCGCAAGCTTACGGACGCCAAGCACTGACGGCGGGCCTGCGATCGTCGGTGGGCGACGGGGCGACGTGAAACGGCGTTTACTGCGGTACAGCAACTGCGGAACACGGATACGAACTGAAACGAACGGAAACGACACGGATCTGTACGGCGCATTGGAACGTGGCGGTGCGCTTCGGCCGGATGGCACTTTTTTGGTTGAACAGCTCGCGGGGGACTGAATCACGCGCGGAGCCACACCCCAGAAAATGGCGGTGTGGCTTCGTCGCGATGTGCCCTGATGCGCGCTCGGTTCCATTCGCGGTTGCGCCGAAGGCGCATTTGCGTGATTCGCGGTAAGGCAGTTCCAGACCGGCGCCGCGCACAATGCCGCTGATTAACTGCACGGCAGCGCCATACTCGCGCCGCGCCCCCGCTCTCCCCGCACGCCGCACAGATCCGTTCAGTTTCAGGTCGTTTCTGTTTTTATCCGCTTACCGCAGTTCCCATCACCGTACCCGATACAGATAGCTCAGCTTCACGAAGAACACATCGCGTGTTCGCGCCAGTTTCTCTGGCCCCTGCGGCTCGTTCGCCGCGCGCGCGTCGCCGTAGCCTGCGTAGATCACCGTGCCCGGCGTCGGCAGATACGAGAACAGGTAGTCGAATCGCAACCGCTCTTGGTCGAAGGCAGCCGCACGACGAAATGTGCCGTTCGCCGAACGCAGAAACACGGGCCGTTCCGTACGGCCATCATCGCGCAGGGAATCCTGGCGCGCGCGGGTGTGTTCCGCGATCAGGCGAAAGAAAATTTGGCGCGTGACCTGGTATTCGCTGCGTAGCCGTCGCACGTTGCGAAACAGCACCTCGCTCCCGTCGCTCTGCCGATCGAATGCCTCGCGATTCCACGTCGCACTCAAGCGCAGTTGCCCAGTGGGCCGCACATTCAGTGCGCCCTGCCAAATGCTGACGCGTGCGGAACTCCATTCCGGAAAATTCTCGTCGCGTCCGAAGATGTAGAACGTGTTGAATGAAAATCGCTTGAACTCGGGCGTCGCGACCGACAGCACCCAATCGAGATTCGACAACGTCGGCGTGCCGGTGTACGGCACTGCTGCCTCACCGCCACCCGCGACCGGCCGAAAGGTGACGTAGTTCGCGTACAGGGCGCGGTCGTACCCGAACGACTCGATCAGCACCTGTGCGCCCGTCTGCCAGCCGCCTCGCAGGCGCATGTTGCCGCGCAGGTGCAGCTGCCGATCCTGCGGGGCGCGGCCGCCCACGAACGCGTCGTACTGGTATCGCCCCAGCACGTAGATCTCCGGGGCGACGTTCTCCACGAGTGCACCTGGACGGCCAAGAAACGTGTAGCGGTGCGTCGCCTGCAGATTCGCGATGCCCGGGCGCGCAATGAAGCCGCTGCTCGTGAGGAAATCGGGGTCGATCGCGCTCAGGGCGTATCGCGCATAGAACTGACGTCCCGTGATCGTCGCCGCACCGTTCCACAGGGGCGCACTGCGCTGGCCGAGCGGTGTGCTGGTGAAGCTGTTGGCAAACTGTCCCTGCAGGCTGAGGAGGCCCCGTACGTAGCGCCCGTCGACGCCAGCGACGCGGTTGAAGGCGTTGCCCTCGACCCGGTCCGTGTACACGAGGCCGATGCGACTCTGCGCACCGACGTCACGTTGCAATCGCAGGATGTTGTATACGGGAGTCGCAGCGTCGTCCACGCTCCCGTCGCGACTGTCGACCGCCGACAACACACCGATGTCGAAGCCACGATACTTGCCACTGAGCTTGACTGCGGCTGCGGGCTGCACGATGCGCCGTGTGTACACGAGCTGATTCGGCACCGAGAACTGTTCCTGGCTCTCGAGAAAGAACGGCCGGCGTTCCGGGAAGAACACCGCCGAACGCGGGTCGAGGGCGAACTGCGTCGCGTCCGCTTCGACCTGCGAGAAGTCCGGGTTGGCCGTGGCCGACAACGTGAGGTTGCTGGTGATGCCCCACCGGACGGTACCACCGACATCCGGGTCCGATCGAGTGTACGCCCATCGCGAGTTTCCAACTACCGGTGCGCCGGCAACACTCGAGGTCACCGTCGGCACCAGATCGAGCGTCAAGCCACGCCGCAAGTCGCGCAGCCCCGTGAGCCGTCCCGCCTGCGACAAAAAACTCGCTTGCGCCCGAACCGCCGGTGCCCAACTCTCCTCATGTCCTGTCGCCTGCACGGTGCGGATCACGTGCACCTGCCAGCGCTGTTCGTCGCCCGCGCGGTATCGCAGGCTCTTGAACGGAATGCGCATCTCGACTTCGTAACCCCACGGGGTCAATCGCCCTTTCGATTGCCACACGTAGTCCGGCGCCAGATCTGCGCTTTCGCGGGAGCGCGCCGAACTGCTGGTGAAACCACCACCCGACTGCGCGCCGGTCTCGTTGAGCACGCCGTCGCTCTGGATGCCGAACGGATTGACGCCGAAGACGAATGCCTGCCGGCTGTCATCGTAGGTGCCGAGGAACAGCTGGACGTTGTCGTCCTGCGTGATGCGATCGCGATCGGCGAGCGTCGCACGCACACTGCCCGGCGGCGCGAAGGCACGGATCCCGACATGCAGGTCGGTCGCCGAATACCACACCAGCACCTCCGTGCTGTCCTCGGCCGCCACCCCGTCGAGCGGAAAGAACTGCGAGAATCCGGTGAGCGCGGCTGCGGTACGCCACGCGGGCTCGTCGAGATTCCCATCGATCGTCGCCGTCGCCTCGGTTCGCGGAGTCGGTACCATGGTGGCACCGCGGCGCCCGTCGAAGACGGGGCCGCCACGGCCCGTAGGCTGCGCCGCGGCGGGTGGGGCCGTTTGCGCGAGTGCCGACGCAGCCTCGCCGACAATCAGGGCGACGAGCAACGCGATGTTCGAGGCGACGTTCAGCCAGCCGGAGGCAACCAGAGGCGTCAAATGCCTGGGAATGAGGAGCATCGAGCAATTCTATCAGTCGATTCCCCAATCCCGCGAGCGAGCGCTTAACGTCACTCTATCGCTTCCGGGCCGTCCCTGGGACGACATCCGTACACAATTTCCGGGATTGCCCATGTCGCAGCAGGATCTCGCCGCTCGCTTTCGTCAGCTCCACGCCGCCAACGCCGACACCGCGCTCGTGTTGCCGAATGCATGGGACGCCATGAGCGCCCGCCTCGTCGAGGCAGCGGGCGCGCAGGCCATCGCGACCACCAGCGCCGGCATCTCCTGGGCCCTCGGATATCCGGATGGTGAAGGACTGACGCGGGACCAGATGATCGAAAGCATCCGACGCATCGTCGCCGCCGTCAGCATTCCGGTCACGGCGGACGTCGAACGGGGCTACGGTGCCGGTACGCCAGAGGATGTCGCCGCCACGGTGCGTGCGGTCGTCGAAGCCGGTGCAGTCGGCGTCAATTTCGAGGACTCACCGGGAGCCGACGGCGCGCCACTGATGGAGATTCCGGTGCAAGCGGCTCGCCTCTCCGCAGCGCGCGCCGCGGCGAAGGAGACCGGTGTCGAGCTGTTCATCAACGCACGCATCGATACGTACGTGCGCAAGGTCGGTGATGACGCGTATCGCTTCGACGAGACCGTGCGCCGCGCACGCGCCTATGTCGCCGCTGGCGCCGACGGAATATTCGTCCCGCTCGTGACCGATCCCGACGTCATTCGCCGCCTCGTGACCGACGTCGGTGCCCCGCTCAACCTGATCGGCGGCCCCGGTGTGCCGAGCATTCCTGAATTGCGACGCATGGGTGTCGCGCGCGTGAGCGTCGGCCCAGGTCTCGCTCGCGCGGTGATGGCGTTCATTCGCCGTTCCGCGAACGAAGTGTTGACAGCAGGGACGTACGAGACGCTGGCCGAACAGCTGACTTCGCCCGAGGCAAACGGCCTGTTTGCCAAACCGGCGCAATCGCAGTAGCGGTAGCGGTCGGATGCATTGCACTGCAGGTGACAGAACCATCATCACCAGCCGAATCGCACTCCGCCATTCACCGTGAATCCTGCCAAGTCAGTCCACGCGTCGGTGCTCCACCGCCCGCCGGCTCCGCGCGTGGGCAACAACAGCCGGTCGTCACGTGTCTGTCGCACGTCGGTCAGATTCTCGAGGTTGAGAAACAGGCGCGCAGTTCCGGCACGCGTCGCGAACGCGCGCTCGCCCATCAAGCCGACGATGAGATAGGGGCGAGCGTACGCCCGGTATGGATTCGCCTCGAGCCGTTGACGGCCGGTGTAATAGAGCTCGAGGCCGATACGACTCTTGCCTTCCTGCTCAATGGTCGTGACGACACCGATGGCATGCCGTGGCGTCAGCGCGACTTCGTGGCGCTTGCAGCCCGTGGGGATCGGCCCGACCATGATTGGCCCCGTGTCGAGATCGCACTCGGTCGAGCGCAGTCCGGTGTACGTCGCGGTGACACGAAGCATCGCGCCCGTTTCCTCCTCTTCTCTCTCGTCGGACGTGTCGACATTCGCACTCTCACTGCTTGTACCGAGCGCGCGTTCGGCGCGCAGCAGCAGTTCACCGCCCCATGTCCTCGTCGGTGCGGGTGCATTCACGAGTGCGATGCGTGACACGTTGCCAGCCGATTCGCCGAGCCCGGCGACGGTCTGCAATGGCCGGCTCACGCGGGACCCGAACGCCGTGCCATTGAACTCGACACTCCACCCCGAAAGTTCGAACGGCCCGCCAATGTCGACGGATGCACTGGTCGCACGTTCCGCGGTGAGCCCCGGCAGCGGTTCCAGCGGCGTCAGTCCCGTGACTTCGGTTTCCTCGACGAACGGCGTCGGCGCGAACGCACCGGTGCCGGCAGACACACGTGTCGTCCACCCCGCCAGCCATCCTGTTTCGGCGCGGCGCGCGAGCAGCGAAACCCTCGGGTTCACGAACGTGCCGTACACGCTGTGTGCATCGGCGCGCGCGCTCGCCGACACGGCGAGCCACGGCTGCACGTCGATGTCGACCTGTGCAAAAGCGCGGGAATCGTGAACGCGTAGTCGAACCCCGGTACCTGGTCTGCCCTGTATGTCTCACGCTGCACCGCGACGCCGGTTACGTAGGTCGCGCCTCCGACTGGCACCACGAGTGCAGCCTCACCGAACCATGTGCGATGGCGGTCGACTTCGCGCACCACGCCGAATGCATGCGAGTGGCGCTGTTCCACACCCGATCCGCGCAATGTGAGCACGGCGCTTCCGAATGCATCGGCAGCGAACAGCGGGCGCTCCTCTGTTCCCACGAATCGCGCGAGTGCACCCGCATCGGCGCGACGCGTTCGCAACGACTCCCGGAACGCGCTGCCATCCGGCGTCACACGACCGGCGAGCGTCCCACCCTCACGTTCCTCACCCGTAAATCCGGCGGTAATGAAGGCGGTATGTCGCTCGCCGGAGCCGAGGTGCACACGCGGGCGCACGACGACGCGTCCGTACCCCGGCATGTCGGTCCAGCCGTCGTCGTCGAGGTCGTTCTGCCGTTGTCGGTGTACGCCGGCAAGCAGCGTTGCCCCGGTGCGCGCACCCCCAGCGGTACTGCCGAAGAACACGGCGTCCGTGCCGCCACGCGATGTCTGGTTCACGAGCGCAGTACGCTCGGCCTCCGCTCCCGGGCGGCGGCTCACGAGATCGATGACGCCACCAAGCGCCGAACTCCCGTACAGCGCGGACGCGGTGCCCTTGATGATCTCCACACGTTCGAGATCGACGGGCGGGATCTGCAGCAGCCCGAGCCCGCCGGCCTGCGCACCGTACAACGGCAGGCCATCGGCGAGCAACAGCGAATATCGCCCTCGCAGCCCCTGAATGCGAACGTTCGCGCCGCCAAGCGACGGGTTGGTGGCCTGCACGCGAAGCCCACCGGTTTCGTTCAGCATCATCGCGATGTCGCCCGGAGACATCGTCACCTTTTCAGCGATCTCGTCCCCATCGATGGTCTCCACGCGGATCGGCGTATCCTCGACGCGACGCTCGCTTCGGGTCGCGCTTACTACCATCGCATCGAGACCGGTCGGACGCCGCACCAGCACGATCACGACGCTCGTGTCGACACCCGCGCGGAGCGCGACCCGGGCCGAGTC
>DASQZA010000335.1:0-11364 GCA_035638935.1 Gemmatimonas sp.
ACCAGGACGTCATCGCGCTCTTCGGCCGGATATTGCTGGAGGCCCTCGACGACAGCCTGCGCCATGGCGGTGACAAAGCTGCCGTGGTCGCCCCAGCGATCGACGATGCTCCACTGGAACGCCTTCTCGAGACCGGTGCGCGCGAGCGCGCGCCACAGATCGTTCAGGCTCGATCCCGTCGTCGTGCACGACCACTGTGGATACTGCGTGAACGCGATCGCGCGTTCGATGCCGTCGGCCTTCATTGCCAGCAGCGCGTCGTCGGCAAATGGCTTCGTGTACCGGAACGCAACGTAGAAGCGGTGCGGCGCCGTCTCGGGCGAGAGTTCGTCGAGTCGCGCGCACATGCCTTCCCCCTGCGCGCGTGTCCAGCGCAGGATGGGCGAGCCGCCACCGATGTTGTCGTAGAGGGCGCGCACCTTCGGCGTGCGCCGCTTCGCGATGAACTTTCCGAGCGTGTCCTGCAGTGGCAGCTTGAGAAGCTCGCGGTCGGCGAACAGGCGGAGCAGAAACGGTTCGACGTCGTCCAGCGTCTCGGGGCCGCCGAGATTCATCATGACGATGCCGGTGCCACCCGACGGGCGTTCGGACTGCTGGTCGCCCCCCGGACGGGCGCCACGCTTGAACGGGAGGACGGCGGTATCGCGGTTCATCATGAAGCAGAATCGTTTGGTGCGGGGCTGTGGCGCTATTGGGGGAGATACGGCGCGCTCCGCTCCGTAGAACTACGAGGACGACTACGATCCGTATCGGATGTCCGGTGCTTCGGCGCTAGCGGATCGCGCCAAACCGGAAAATCGACCACGGCCAGGTGGGGGAGCCCGGCTCGGTGCCTTCGAGATACCACTCGGTATAGCGCGCCCCCGGCAGTGTAGCCGACGTCGCCACGGTGCCGGTCGTGCGGTCGAACTCGACCCCGACCATGCCAGGGGGCGGCTGCCACCCGGCGCTGCTCCGGTTCCCGTTCGCGGCCCCATTGGAACCCGTGTACGCCGCCGCGATGATCTGCCCGGCGATCGGGGCAGCGTACGTGCCACCCACCGCGCCGGGAGCGATCATCGCCGGCTTGTCGAAGCCAATCCAGACACCCGTGACGAGCTCCGGCGTCATGCCGACGAACCAGACGTCCGTGTTGTCGTTGGTGGTGCCCGTCTTGCCCGCGACCGGAATGCGCGCGGGGACGATCTTCCGCAGCGAGGTCGCCGTCCCCCGATCCACGACGTCCTCCATCATGTTCCGGACGATGAACGCGACGCGCGGGTCCATTGCGGCGCGTGCCGGCGCGCCTTGCGGCGTCAGCACCGCCCGCCCGGAGCGGTCCTCGACCCGCGTGATGAACCGGGGTTCGACCGCCACGCCCCCGTTGTCGAAGGCCGCGTACGCCGCAATGAAGTCGAGCGGTTGCACGACCGAGGCGCCAAGCGCACTCGATGGATACAGGGATATCGGCGCGCGCAGTCCGGCCCTCGCGGCGAGCGCCGCTACGGAATCCATACCGACCGCCATCGCGAGCTGCACCGCGACCGGGTTCCGCGAGCGTGTGAGCGCCTCACGCATGGTGACCGGCCCCAGGAACTCGCCATCGGAGTTCTCTGGACTGTAGATCCGACCGTTGTCGAGCACGATCCGGAGTGCCGTGTCGGCGACGGTGCTGCTTGCGGTGAGACCGGTAGCGATGGCCTGCGCGTACACGAATGCCTTGAACGCGGAGCCAGGCTGCCGGTTGCCATCGACGGCACGGTTGAACGAGGAACGCGCGTAGTCGCGGCCCCCGACGAGCGCGCGCACATCGCCGTTGCTCGGATCGAGTACCACCGCGGCACCTTCGAGGCAGGCGGCCACCCGCGGTGCCTTTGCGGCTGCCTTCGCCTTCGCCGCGGTGTCGACACGGGCGGCCCGCGCACAGGCCTGGCCACGGAAACCCGGGCGCGTCTCCACATCATCCAGCCCGCGGCTCACCGCGGCCTGTGTCGCGGTCTGCAAGGCCGCATCGATGGTGGTATGGATACGGTAACCACCCTGCGTCACGGGAACTCCCGCGCGTTCGGCCTGTACCCGCACGACATCCGTCACCCATGGTGCGACGCTCCCGACCGACACCGTGCGCACCGGCTCACGTTGCGCGGCTTGTGATTGCGCTGCGGTGATGTAGCCCTGCTGCGCCATGAGGGCGAGCACGGTGTTGCGGCGCGTGCGGTTGCGATCCGTAAAGCGTGCCGGATCGTACTGCACTGGGCTCTTGGGCATGGCCGCGAGCGAGGCCGCCTCGGCGAGCGAGAGTTCGCTCGCCGCTTTCCCGAAGTACTGGCGCGCCGCCATCTCGATACCGTACGTGCCACGGCCGAAGGAGATCTGATTGAGGAACGCTTCGAGGATCTGTTCCTTGTTGTAGCGCTTCTCCATCTCGCGCGCGGCCTGCTGTTCACGAAGCTTGCGCACCGGAGACTTGTCGCGCCGGTCGATGATGTCGGGGTGCATGTTGCCGACGAGCAGCTGCGTGATGGTGCTCGCCCCACGTAAATCGCCCTGTACGGCATCCTTGAGCGCACCGGCGATGCCCACCAGGTCGACACCGTTGTGCTGGTAAAAGCGCTTGTCCTCGACGGCAATGAACGCCTGCCCCACGTACTTGGGCAGGGTGCGCAACGAGATGCTCAGGCGTCGTTCCCGACCCATTTCGCCGATCATCGTGCCGTCGCGCGCCAGGACGACGGTGGCTTGCGGTGGCGTGATGATGCGCCATGCGTCGTTGGACTGCGATGCGGTCGGCACTGGTGCGGCCTGCGCGCCGGCGTGCGCCTGCGGGCCACCCACCGTGACGAGTGCCGCGAAAACGAGAGGAAGTTGTCGTACGTGCATTTGCGTCAAAAATACACCGGACCGGCGTTGAAGAGTCGCGTTCTGTGACACACCTTGCACGCATGCCTTCCGACTCGCTCCGTCCGCTCACCGTCGCGATCTGCCAGTTCGCCCCTCGCAAGGGCGACACCGCGGCCAACCTGCGCCGCCTAGGCACGTTGTGCGCCCAAGCCGCCACGCTCGAACCTCGCCCACAGGTCGTGCAGTTCCCCGAGACCGCGCTGTCGGGGTACTTCGTCGAAGGCGGCGTCCGCGAGGTCGCCATGACCGCGGGTGCGGTCGCCTACGATCTCGACGACGCGTACCGCACGGCGTGCGCAGCCGCAGGTATCGCCGGCGGCGCCATCGACGTCGTGGTGGGCTTCTACGAGCGTTGGCGTGACACGTTGCACAACAGCGCCGCGTACATCACGATCGGCCTCGACGACGGCCCTCCGGTGCTCCGGCATGTGCATCGCAAGAACTTCCTTCCCACGTATGGGTTGTTCGATGAGGAACGTTTCGTGGAGCGCGGCGACGACATCCGCGCATTCGAGACGCCGTGGGGGCGTGCCGCGATCCTCGTGTGCGAGGATGCATGGCACTCGCTCGCGGGCACGATCGCGGCACTCGACGGCGCACAGGTGGTGTTCGTCTCGTCGGCGGCGCCGGCACGCGGCATCTGGCCTCGCGAGGACGGCATTCCCGGGCCCTACAGCGCCTCGCGCTGGGAGCGGTTGATGCGCGACCTGGCTGAGGAGCATGGCATGTACGCGAGCTTCTCCAATCTCGTCGGCACCGAAGGGGGCAAGCGATTCTTCGGTACGTCGCAGCTCGTCGGCCCCGGCGGCGACGTGCGCGCGCGTGCGCCGGTGTGGGATGAGTGCCTGCTGTCGGTGACGCTCGACCTCGACGATCTGGTGCGCGCACGCGCCGATTCGCCGCTACTGAGCGACCTGCGTGTTGCGCTCCCGCACGTGATGGACAACATGCGCCGTGTGCGCGACGGCGTTCCCGGCTCGTTCTCGTACGACGGCCCCGAGCCTGTCGCCGCCGACCTGCTGCGTGGCGCACACGCGTTCACCACCGGCGAGTATGCAGTTCCGGCAGAAGCCCTCACGACACCGTCGATCACCGGAATCCGTGACGCCATCCCCGTCATCCGTCACTCGATGCGCGAGCATGGTGGGCCTCCCCCACTCGCCATCGACGCCGGACTCACCGAACGGTGGCTCGTGGGCTTCCTGCGCGACGAGCTCACGCGCCGCGGATTCGGCAAGGCCGTAGTGGGACTGAGCGGCGGCGTCGATTCCGCCGTCACTGCAGCGCTCGCTGTACGCGCGTTGGGCCCCAACAACGTCATTGGCGTGCGCCTGCCCTATCGCACCTCGAGCAGCGAATCGCTGGAGCATGCGTCACTCGTGATCGAGTCGCTTGGCATCGAGGAACGCACGATCGACATCAGCGCCGCGGTCGATGGCTACCTGGCGGCGGAACCCGACGCGGACAACGGGCGTCGAGGCAACGTCATGGCGCGCACGCGGATGATCGCGCTGTTCGACCTGTCAGCGCGTTACCGTGCCCTGCCCCTTGGCACGGGCAACAAGACGGAGCGGCTGTTCGGCTACTTCACGTGGCACGCGGACGACTCGCCGCCGATCAATCCGATCGGTGACCTATACAAGACGCAGGTGTGGGCACTCGCGCGTCATCTCGGTGTGCCGGACGTGATCGTATCGAAGCCCGCAACCGCGGATCTGATCGTCGGGCAGACGGACGAGGCGGATCTGGGCATCAGCTACGCGCGCGCGGACGACATTCTGAACGGGCTGCTGCATGGCTTCTCGCATGAGTCCATGCGCGCGCGCGGATTCACGGCGGAGGAACTGGAGTTGGTGCGGCGCCGGCTCGATGGCACGCACTGGAAGCGGCGCCCGCCCGCCACGGCGCTGGTGAGCCATTCGGGGATCGGGGAATCGTACCTGCGCCCGGTGGATTATTGAATTGACCCAAGTCTCACCATCATCCATGATCCATCAACCATCATCGGGCAGCTATCAGCCATCAGCCGTAGTTGGCTGATAGCTGATGGCTGCCAGTTGATGGTTGATCGATGATAGCTGATGGAGACTGCTATTCGTACAGCGCCTCAGGATCCGCGAATGACAACTGCTCGCACAGCGCACTGATTCGCTGCACCGCGCTCGCCACGAACAGCGCGCCCTTTTCGGCGGTCGCGAGCGTCGGGTCGCCGACCCCCGTATCCGCGCTCACCTGCGTCCAGCGCCTCGGGATCCATGCCCAGCCCGCGCGTACGCCCTCGAAACGGCTGCGTTTCGTAGCGCCCGTTCCCCAGCTGTCGCGCGGGCCGACGAGTTCCGGCGCCACGTGGAGCATCGCGGCCGTTTCCAGTTCACCCGCGTGGTCGCCGGGTTCATCCAGCACCGTGCTGTCCCCCGCCTGCCACCAGTTCACGATCGCCAACAACATGCGCGTCGAAGGCTGCAGCTCCCGCACGAGGGCGCGCAGTTCATTCCCGCCGTGCGCATTGAGCAACACCAGCACGCGCGTGCCGTGCGGCTCGAGGCTTCGGATCACGTCGCGCAGCAGTGCGAGCTGCGTCGACGGCATTACGTTGATCGTGAGCGGCAGGTCGAGCTGCGTGGTGTTGACACCGTACGGAATCGCCGGCAAGGCTGCGACGCGCAGCCCGCGAGTCAGGCAGGCAGCGGCAACACGTGATGCGACTGCGCTGCCGAGGATCGTGTCGGTGCCGTAAGGGAGATGCGTGTTGTGCGGTTCCGTCGCGCCGAACGGGAGCAGCGCGACGGGCCATGCGTGCGTGCGGACATCGGGCCAGCGATCGTGCGCGATGGTGCCAGTGAGTGCATCATCGCCCGACATCATCAACGACCTGCGAATGTGTCACACTGCTTCGGGTCACCCGTGTCGAATCCGCGACGAAACCACGTCTTGCGCTCGGCAGACGAGCCGTGCGTGAACGATTCCGGATTCACGCGGCCGGTCGACATCTTCTGCATTCGATCGTCGCCGACGGCAGCGGCGGCTCCGAGGCCCTCGTCGATGTCGCCCGGGTCGAGATAGCCGCCCTTCGCCGCGGAGTGTGCCCAGACACCGGCGTAGCAGTCTGCCTGCAGTTCCATCGCGACGGACAATGCGTTCGCCTGCCCCGGGTTCTGCCCCTGTGCCCGCCGGAGATCACGTTCGGTGCCGGTGAGATTCTGGACGTGGTGCCCGATCTCGTGCGCGATCACGTACGCCTGCGCAAAATCGCCTGGCGCCCCGAACTGCCGGTCGAGCTGATCGAAGAACGAGAGGTCCACGTACACTTTCTGGTCGCCCGGGCAGTAGAATGGCCCGCTCGCCGACTGGCCGAACCCGCATGCCGTGTTCGTCGCATCGCGGAAGAGCACGAGCTTCGCATCCGTGTACCCCGGCAACAGGCGGTGCCACGTCAATTGCGTGCTGTCGAGTACGGCTGACATGAATTGCACCAACGTTTCTTCGGTCGGATCCGCGATCGCACCACCTTCCGATGCGCGCTCTGCGGTTGCCACCGACGACGCGGGTGCGCCATCGCCACCCGCACCGGACACGAAATCCCGCCCGAACACAGCGCTCAGGATTGCGAGGATGATGACGCCGCCGATTCCAAGGCGCGCTCCTCCACCACCGCCTCCCCCACCGAATCCGAACCCACCGCCGCCGAGTCCGCCACCGGACGCGCCACGACGATCTTCGAGATTCGAACTACGTCCACCTGGATTCCAACGCATCAGCGTACCGGCGCAGGGCGCAATGAGAGAAAATCGTAGTCGTCCGAGCCCACGGCGTTGAGCCAAACGATCACCTCGGCAATCCGTTCTGAAGGAACGATGCCACGACCACCCTGGACGCGCCGGACGAGTCGGACTTCCCTCCCGTTCGTGGTCCAGGTGGACTGATAGGATCCGAAGAATGTGGTGGCAAGCACATTCTTTGGCAGTTCCGCCTCCCAACCGGGCGGGAGCGTGATCGACAGTTCCGTCAGCGAGATGCCGGCCGGGACGATGGCGCTCGCATCGATCGGAAATTGGCGACGCGGCTGACCCTCCAGTTCACGGGCGAGCGCCTTGAAACTCCGGCCGGGCGCGGCGATGGCACCGCTGACCGGCAACAGCCGTGACGTGCCGACCGAGCGCAACGCGTTGTCGGCAACTGCGCGAAAGCTGATGCGAACGGGAGCATCCAGATCTCGACCGTTGAACGCGACGAGGGAATCCGCGCGTGCGTCTGACGCAAACGCGCGGCTCGCGAGCCCGCGCAGCAGGGTTGCGCGCGCGTCGCCTTCGACCGGGGCCGCAAACGCGGTGCGAAGCGCCGATGCGAGTGACCCGCTGGCATCCTCGTTCACGTGCGCGACGACGCGACCGCTCGAGTCGACCGTCATGCGCACGCGCGTCGTGTAGATATTGTCGCTGATCGGCGCGACGGGAAAACTCACTTCCTCTGATCGGCCATCCGGCAGCACCAGCAATCCGAACGCGCCCTGATACGCCGTCGGCAACGTTCCATAGGGAACGAGTTCCGCCGTGAGATCCGTGAAGGTGGTGACGCCCGCGTGTCGCACGGCCGCGATGGCGTGGTTGAACTGGAAGATCGACGGCACAGACCGATCCGGCCGGCCGCTGCTCGCCAGCAGCACCGGGCTCGCGTCCATGCCGTACCGTCGCAGTGCCGCAACGAAGAGTGTCGTCTTGTCCTTGCAGTCACCGAAGCCGGTGGCGAGCGTTTCGCTTGGGCGCCGGGGCTGGTAGCCACCGATGCCGAGCGCCACGGAGACGTAGCGGATGTCCTGCGCCGCGAGTCGGTGCACCGCGCGAATCGTGTCGGCGCGCGTGCGCGCGTTGGAAGCGCGCACTACGGCATCGACTCGTGCGGCATCACTGGCGGACAGTGTGTACCGGTCTCGCGCGAGCCCGTCATACCAGCGGGCGATGTCACTCCACGTACCGGGCGCCGCGACGGTGACCGCCATCGCGATCGGGTTCGAATCCGAAGCAAATCGCTCGGGCCGGAATGACTCGACGCCTTCGGCGGACCACCGCCAGATGCGACGTCCGTCGCGCACTTCTTCGTCACGCTGCACGAGCGGCGCACGGACGTTGCGCTCGACGAACTTCGGCGTGAACCCGTCAGGTGCGTCGACGACCAGCCGCGAGCGTGCAACCGGGATGGTGCCGTTGAAGGCCCAGCGCAGCAGGAAGTCGCCTGCTCTCGGTGGGGCACGCTCCTCGATCGTCCATGCCATGTCGATGATCGTGCCAGCCGCCACACCGGCGAGCGACAAGCGCCGCACCTTCTGGTCGGCGTAGACCGGGTTCGCCATCGCCGCCGGCACATCGGATTCCTGCTCCTGCGCGGCGCGGTCGCTGATCACTTCGCCGTTGATGCGCAGCACGCGCACCCACTCGATGCGCAACGACTGGTGCGAGGACGCATGCGAGAGGACGCGCTCGGAGAGCGCACGGACGGCATTGCCGTCGAGCACCTGCACCACCTGTCGCGCGCGCTGCGTGCTGCGCCCGTCGCGCTCCACTCGGTAGTGCAGGTCGTCGAGCAGCGTCACGTACGGCAGCCCCGCGGCGCGCGACGGGTCGACGGCCAACCGCACCACGCTGTCGGAGGCCGCTGGCGCGAGCGCTGTCGCACCGGCTGGCACACCGGGACGCACAGGTTGGGCGCCAGCGATAGCGCCGACGCCCAACGATGTTGCGAGAACGCAGAGCACAGTACGCACGATCCGGATGATCATGCGGCTAGTCCTGGCACGGATTCATGCCAGCTATGCTGCCATCTCGTCCCTCGCAAAAGCAAGGCTCACTGCCCGGCGCGCGCCACGCTTGAGTGCCCGATGCACGGATCGCGCATAGCGCACGAAGTTCGCGCCCGCCCACGGGTTGCGCGCGAAGAACTCGAACGGCAGCCGGTCGCCCTTGAGGCGATTGCATGGGCCGCACGCGACGACGAGGTTCCCGGGATCATGCATGCCTCCGCGTGCAAGCGGCACGACGTGATCGAGCGTTGCCGTGCGCTGGTCGAGACGCGTGGCGCAGTACACACAGCGCTGTCCGCAATCGCGGAGCGCGACCTTTCGCATGACGCGTTTCATGGCAACACCCGCAACCGTGCGCGGACGCGCCGCCTGTCGGCGAGATCCTGCCGATGGTGTCCCCCCTCGCGCTCGTACGGCGGAGCGTCGTGATGGGCGCACTCCTCGAGCTGCATCGCCCTTGGCCAGCCGAAGCACTGAGCGGTGAGCCATCTCAACCGTCTCCGACGGACATCGCCCCGTCCGAGAGGGCGACTCTCGAAACGGGGCGATGGGGAAACAGCGAGGGCAACAACGACGGCATCAGCGCATCGAACGGCGACGGGGCCAGATGTCGTGGTGCCGCGCGACCAGCGCGGTGCCTGGGGTGGATGGAGCCACCGTGCCTGCGAAGGCGACGGAGTGGCGCTGTGCAGCGCACACGAGACAGACCGCGAGTGGAGCGCATCATCCTCCTGGTGAGTACCGGATGGAGAGGGCGCAGCAGTAACGACGCGAATCACGACAGATGAAAACGCCTGCAAGCGGACAGTACGTCGCGTTTCACCTGCCGGTCAAGAGTGCATACACCATGCCGACGAAACAGTTACGAAAGCGGTAACGTCTCCGCGCCTTGCACTGCAGCCCCTCTGCCTGGCGTCCGGCGTCTGGCGCCTCACTAATCCAGATCGCTCGCGCGTCGGCGTTCTTTTTTCGAGTCACGATCGGAGAGCGGATCGCGCAGCAGGCTGCCGATGTGCGCGGCCATCGCGTCGAGCTGCTGGCGATGCGGCATCTGCGAACCCGGGAACGGCAAGGGCACGTCGAAACCATCTCCCTGGCGACGCGGAATCAAATGGATGTGATAGTGCATCACGTTCTGTCCGGCGGCGGCGCCCGAGTTCACGACGATGTTCATGTCGCTGGCACCGGAGGCTGCCTGCACGACCGGCACGAGCTTCGCCGCGACCTGATACAAGTGCATTCCAAGATGCCCCGGAATGTCCTGCAGGACTTCGTAGTGCTCTCGCGGCACGACGAGAACATGTCCGGCATTGACGGGCTGGATATCCAGGAAAGCGATCGCAGTTGCATCCTCGTAACAGATGGACACTTCCGCCGCGCCGCGGATGAGATCGCAGAAAATGCAGTGTCCGCTGCTGGGAGTCATGGGGGCCGTAGGTGCGTGCATACAGTAGATGAAGGGTGAAGAACGAACGTTGTGCGGTATCGCAATGCCCGGCAAGGCAGGGATTTCCCGCACGGGAACTACCTCGGATCCGTCGGAGGACTAACTTCCGTATTCGACCCGATCCCGAGATCCGAGACTGATGGCGACTTCGACCCGTCCTGCCCGCGCCCCCAAGGGCTCCCCTGCCGAGTCACGGCCGGAACTTCCGCTGACGCGGGAGCAACTGCTGCACGCGTACCGTGTGATGTACATGTCGCGACGTCTCGACGACAAGGAGATCGGGCTCAAGCGGCAGAACAAGATCTTCTTCCAGATTTCCGGTGCTGGTCACGAAGCGATCCTGACAGCAGCCGGCATGCTGCTGCGCCCGGCACACGACTGGTTCTACCTCTACTATCGGGATCGCGCGCTCTGCCTGATGCTCGGCATGACGCCCGCGGAGATGTTGTACAGCGCAGTCGGTGCTGCAATCGATCCGAACTCGGGTGGCCGCCAGATGCCGAGTCACTGGGGGCACAAGGCGCTCAACATCACGACGGTGTCGTCGCCCACGGGCACGCAGTTCCTGCAGGCGGTCGGCGCCGCTGAAGCGTCGATGCGCGCCGGACTGACGGGCATTACCGAAGGTTTTGCGGGTGACGAAGTCGTGCTCGTGACGACCGGCGACGGTACGACGAGCCAGGGCGAATTTTGGGAGTCGCTCAACACCGCCTGCAATCTCAAGCTGCCGGTCGTCTATCTCGTCGAGGACAACGGCTATGCGATCTCGGTTCCGGTGGAAGTCGGGACCGTGGGCGGCTCGATCTCCAAGCTCGTCGCGTCGTTCCCGGGCCTGTACATCCAGGAAGTCGACGGATGCGACCTGCTCGCCTCGTACGCGACCATGGAACGCGCCGTTGCCTTTGCGCGCGAGCGAAAGGGTCCGGCGTTCGTGCATGCGAAGGTGATCCGTCCGTACTCGCACTCGCTGTCGGACGACGAGGTGTTCTACCGTCCGAGTGAAGAGCGCGAAGCGGATGCGCTGCGCGATCCGCTGAAGACGTTTCCCGCGTGGCTGATCGCGGAGGGCATCGCCACGGAGGAAGAACTCGAGACCATGCGCGCCGGTGTGGACGAGGAGATTCTCGCCGCGACCGACGACGCGCTCGCACAGCCGCAGCCAGATCCGAGCACCGTGCACTTCGCCGTCTACTCACCGGATGTCGACCCGACGGGTGAGAGCTTCGACACGGAAGACGATCCG
>DASQZA010000336.1:0-16388 GCA_035638935.1 Gemmatimonas sp.
TCACGATCGCCATCGGTTCGTCAAACGAAGTGGAGACGCACCTCCTGCTAGCGAAGGCGGTTGGTGTGTTGGAGCCGGGTAGCGCCGACCTCCTTCTCGCGGAGCTGGACCAACTCCGCCGCATGCTCTTCGCCCTGCGAAAGCATCTGCAGCACTAGCCATCACCACGGAGCCCGGCCCAAACTTGGGGTACGCTGTTTCCCGCCGCCCCAACCGCTCCGCCATGCCCCGCCTGATCCGCTCCGTGCTCGTCGCGGCCGTCGCCGCCTCCGCACTCCCAACGCTCGCATTCACGCAGACCCCTCCAGCCGCCCCCGCCCAGCAACCGGCATCCGGCGGCGCGTTCATCGGTGTCCGCGTCGACGCCGACCGCAACAAGTTGCTGCTCGACATTCCGGTCGCCCGGCTGAATCAGGACTTCCTGCACCAGTCCACACTCGCCACCGGCTTCGGCTCGCTCGGGCTCGACCGCGGGCAGACCGGCAGCAGCGTCGTCGTGCGACTCGAACGTCAGGGCAAGCGCGTGCTGATGGTGCGCGACATCTGGGGCGTCCGCGCCGTGGGCGCGTCCGAAGCCGAACAGCGCGCCGCGCGTGAAGGGTTCGCCCGCTCCGTGGTCGCGTCGTTTCCGATCGAATCCGAAGCCAACGGCAACATCGTCGCCGATGCCAGCTCGTTCTTCTATTCCGACAGCTACGGCATCGGCGAGACGATCCGCCGCGGGGGCCAGGGCACGCCGCGACTCGATGCCGCGCGCAGCTGGATCGACACCGCGCGCACGAAGGCGTTTCCGCGAAACAGCGAAGTGCACACCGTGCTCACGTACACCGTCGACAATCCGGGCGCAGGGCTGCGTCGCGGCGCGCCGGATCCCTCGGCCATCACGATGGAAGTGCATCACTCGCTCGTTGCACTACCACCCACCGACGGATTTCGAGCCCGTCAGGGTGACCCGCGCTCCGGCGTGAACGGCCCGCAGTTCTACGATTTCTCGCAGGGCTTCGAAGGCACCTATCGCGAATCGATTGCGGGCCGCTGGCGCCTGATTCCGCGCGACGCCGCCGCGTACGCGCGCGGTGAGCTCGTCGAGCCGGTCACGCCGATCACGTACTACCTCGATCCCGGCATTCCCTCCGAGTATCGCGAGGCGCTTCGCGAAGGTGGCATGTGGTGGAACAAGATCATGGAGTCGGCCGGCTTCAAAAATGCGTTCCGTGTGCTCGACCTGCCGGCCGGCGCGGACATGATGGATGCGCGGTACAACATGCTCTACTGGGTGCATCGCAACGGTCCCGGTCCGTCGGTCGGGCCGTCGTTCTCCGACCCGCGCACCGGCGAAATCATTCGCACCGTCGTGCGCATGGATGCGTGGCGTTCGCTGATCGACTACAACATCTACGCGGGTCTGTTGCCTGCGGCCGGCCCGAACGGCCTGTCGATGACGGCCGACGCGTTTGCCATGTGGCGCCGTCGTCAGCACGCCGCGCACGAGATCGGGCACACGCTGGGATTTCCGCACAACTACATCGCAGGCTCGCAGGGGCGCACGTCGGTGATGGCGTACCCGTTCCCGCTGATCTCACTAAACGCGCGCGGCGAGATCGACCTGTCGAAGGCGTATGCCGCTGCTGGCGGTGCGTGGGACACGCTGACCGTCCGCTACGGCTACACGTGGTATCCCGATTCCGTGAGTGAAAAGGCGGGGCTCGACCGGATACTCAAGGAAGGGATCTCCAAGAACATCCGTTTCATCGCGGACCAGCATGCGGGAGCGGAAGGTTCGATCCCCGAGGCGACGCGCTGGGTGGAAGGCGCCACGATGTTCGACGCCGTCGAACGCACGTCCTCCGTGCGCCGCTTGTTGATCGACAAGTTCGACGAGCGCGCCATCAAGCCCGGTGAACCGATGTACCTGCTCAACATGCGCTTTGCGCATGTGTACCTGCATCATCGGTATTCGCTCGAGGGCCTCGTGAAGTATGTCGGCGGCATGGACTTCCGCTACACGATGCGCGGGGATTCGCAGAAGCCCACCACTATCCTGCCTGCCGCCTCGCAGCGTCGCGCGCTCGGGATGGCACTCGATGCGCTCGAGCCAGCGGCGATGGCCGTACCAGAGCGGGTGCTCGCCATGATCCCGCCCGTTCCGCCCGGTGGCGACGCCAGCATGGCATGGCTCGGCTACTCCGGTACCGCTCTCGACCAGATCTCGCTCGCAGGTGGCCTCGCGACCGAAGTGATCGAAAACATCTTCGAACGTGACCGTGCCGCACGGCTCGTGCTGTTCAGCGCGCGCGACGCATCCAATCCTTCGCTCGACGAAGTGACGCGCACCGTGGTCGACCGCGTGTGGGGGGCCGCGCCGAGCACGAACGCGGGGCATCAGGCGTTACGTCGCGCGGCGCAGCAGGTCGTGACCAATACACTGCTCGACCGCGCGGGCGACACGAGTGCGCTGCATGAAGTGCGCGCAGTCATGGAAATGCACCTGGCCGCGCTCAAGACACGGCTCGGGAGCATGACCGGTGGGACCGCCGCCGATCGCGCGCATCGTGCGAAGGCGGTGCGTGACATCACGCGCTACTTCGAGGGGCAGGATGATCCGAAGTCGCGGTCTCGCTACGCGGTGCTGCCGCTGCCCTGGCCCTAAGCGCCGCCCACATTCCGACAGGGGAGTCCTGAGGTCGAGGGGATACTGCCTCGTCCTTGGCCGCACCGCGAAAACCATCCTCGCCCGCGCCTTCTGGCCTCGACGCGCGCCACGGCGCATGATCCATCATGATTCGTGATGCAGTCATTATTGGCGGCGGCCCGGGTGGGTCTGCGGCTGCCGCACTGCTTGCGAGGTGGGGCTACTCCGTGATGGTTCTCGCTCGCGGTAGTTCGCGCGATGCGATGGCCGAATCACTCCCGCCCAGCGCATCGAAGCTGCTCGCTCGCGTCGGCATGCTCGGCGCAGTGGAGCAGGGCAGCTTCGTCAGGTCGACGGGCAACTGCGTGCGGTGGGCTTCGGGAGAGACCCGCCAAGAGTATTTCGGCAGGGGCGTGGCCGGGTGGCAGCTGCGCCGCGACGTGTTCGATCAGGCGCTGCTCGCGTCTGCTCGACAGGCCGGGGTGACCGTGGTGCACGACGTCAGCGCGCGCGATGTGTCGATTCCCAGCGGCGACGGCACTCGAGAGGTCGTGTACGAGAGCGACGGCGGCAGGCGGACCGTACGCGCACGCTGGATCCTCGACTGTACCGGCCGGACGGGCATCGTTGCGCGCCGAGGATGGCGCACGCCCGAGTCCGCGGCGCGAACCTTGGCCATCGTGGGCGTGTGGACGCGCGAAGGGCCTTGGGGCCTCATGGACGATACCCATACCGTCGTCGAGAGCTACGATGACGGCTGGGCGTGGTCGATCCCCGTTTCGCGCAGCATTCGGTACGTCACCGTCATGGTCGATCCCGCCTACACATCCATCGGGTCGGGTGCGGCGCTTGCCGCGACATATTCCGCTGCACTGGCTCGAACCACCGCGATACGCGAGCTGGTGGAGCGTGCAACGCCCACCGGGATGCCGTGGGCTCGCGAGTCATCGCCGTATGGCTTCTCCTCCGCCGGAGAGAACGGCATGCTTCTCGTCGGCGACGCCGCATCGTTCGTCGACCCGCTCTCGTCGTTCGGGATCAAGAAAGCACTCGCGTCGGCGTGGCTCGCGGCAGTCACTGTCCACGCGGCGCTCCGCGATTCGGCGATCGTCTCGCCCGCGATCGAGCTGTACGGATTACGCGAACGCGAAATGCACACCGAGCTGCAGCGGCAGGCGGTGACGCTCGCCCGCGATGCAGCGCTGCCGCATGGCAGCCAGTTCTGGGGTGATCGCACCGGCTCCGTCATCTCGGCGGACTCCCGCGAGGATGGAGGACTGGTCAGTGCGACGCGGGCCACGCGCGCAGCGTTCGAGGAGATTCGCACTCGACCCCGAATTGCGCTGCAGTACGCGCGAACGCTGGCCTATGTCCCCAAGGCGATCGTCACCGGGGACGACATCACTGTGCTCCCGCATCTCGTGACCTCGGCAACCCCGCGCGGCATTCGCTTCGTGCGCAACGTGGACGTCGTCCAACTATGCGAGCTCGCGCCAGGCTTCGATCAGGTGCCCGACCTGTACGACGCGTACAACCGCCGAACGAACTCCACGGTCGCGCTGTCCGACTTCCTGGCCGCGCTTGCGACGCTTGTCGGGGTCGGGGCGCTCCACTCGCTTGACAGCCCGTTGCCTGGGCTGTAAGCCATAGCCGTCGCTCCATCCGAACATCCCCTCCGGGAGCCCCAAGCCGTGATTCCATCGCCGACGATGCGTCGAGTTGTCCTCGGACTTTTCACTGCGACCGTCTGCTCGACCGCCGCGGCCCAGGCGCCTCCGCCTCAAGCAGCGCGTGACACGACGACGGGCTTCGTGATTCGCGACCAGACCACGATCGCGAACTGCCGTCGGTGTCATGCCATGGATAGCGCCGGCTACATGTCGCGCATCTCGTACCTGCGGAAGACGCCCGAAGGCTGGGAGACGTCGCTCCGTCGCATGGTCTCACTCAACGGCGTGAAGGTCGACACCGCCGCGGCGCGCAAGATCGTGCGATACCTGAGCGACAATCAGGGACTCGCGCCGGCCGAGGCGCGCCCGGGCCGCTTCGAGTCGGAGCGGCGATCCGCCGACTATGCGTACACGGCGGATACGCGGACGGACAACACCTGTCATCAGTGCCATTCGATGGGCCGCGTGATCACGCAGCGTCGCACGCGCCCCGAATGGGACCTGTTGATAGCGACGCATCGCGCGCTGTACCCTGTCGTGGAGTTTCAGGGCTTCCGCAATTTTGCCCCGCCGCCCCCGGACAGTGCTCCCCGCCCACATCCGATGGACGCCGCCGTCGCGCACCTCTCGCGGGCCTTTCCGCTGAGGACACAGCAGTGGCGCGCCTGGTCTGCCACGATGAGATCTCCACGTCTCGAAGGGACATGGCTGCTGAGCGGCACCGAGGCCGGAAAGGGCAGGTTCTACGGACAGCTTACGATCGCCAAAGGGCCTACTGACGGCGAGTTCACGACACGGGCTTCATACCGATATGCGGGCGGAGGGCCTGCGGTAACGCGGCAGGGGCGCTCCATCGTCTACACGGGCTTCCAGTGGAGAGGGCGCTCCACGGAGCAAGGGCGGCCAGCAACCGATGCAGGCATGCGCGAAGTGCTCTTCGTCGAACCGGGTTGGCAGGAAATGTCCGGCCGCTGGTTCACCGGGGCGTACGACGAAACCGGTATGGACGTGACCATGACACGGCTCGGCATGAATGCTGTCGTCGCAGGAGTCGCACCTCGCGCGCTTCGCGCCGGAACCCGGAGTCAGGCCGTCACGATATTCGGCGCGAACCTCCCGCGTAGCGTGGCGACGGCAGCGGTCGACTTCGGTCCCGGCGTCAGCGTCGATCGCGTGGTGCGCGCCACGACCGACTCGGTGACCGTGGTCGTGTCGGTCGATTCCACTGCGGCGCCGGGAGCGCGCGACTTCTTTCTCGAAGGCACGACGCTGCAGGCCGGAGTCACCGTGTACCGGACGGTCGACCGGATCGCGGTCACGCCGCTCGCCGGGCTGTCCCGTGTCGGCGGTATCGTCTTTCCGAAACAGGTCCAGCAGTTCGATGCGATTGCCTACGACAACGGTGCGGACAAGAAGCCGAACACGGAGGACGACCTCGAGATCGGTCCGGTGCCCGCCACGTGGTCGATGGACGAGTACGGAGCGACGTTCGACGACGACGACGTGAAGTACGTCGGCGGCATCAGCCCGCAGGGACTGTTCACACCTGCGCTCGACGGGCCGAATGCGAAGCGGCGACAGGAGCGGAACAACATCGGCGACGTGTGGGTGGTCGCGACGTATCAACCGCCCGGACAACCCAGGCGCCCGCTCACCGCGCGGGCCGTGCTCATCGTGACCGTCCCGCTATACGTCCGCTTCGAGCCCTGGAGAACTGCGCCATGACCCTGTTGCGAAAAGCCGAGTATCACACGTTCGGAGGGGCGGACGCGTCGTATCTCTATCTCGTGCCGTCGGCCGCCGTCGTACGTCTGGATGACACCGCCGCCGCAGTGCTGGACGCCGTGGGAGAGGGAGCGAAGGAGTTCTCCGATGTCAGCGTGGCGCTGGAAGGACGGTGGGACGCCGCGCAGATCAGGAGCGCCGTGCAGGAACTGGTCACTGTGCGGGCGCTCAACATGGTAGCCGTCGCGGCGCCACCGCCGGCCGCGACCGTTCCACTCGCACCACGTGGTCCGTCGCCGGCACGGCGTCGTGTCCCGTTGACGACCCTCGTGCTGAACGTGACGAGCAAGTGCAATCTCTCATGCGGGTATTGCTACGAGTATGGCGAGGACAAGCTGAGCGAGGCCGCAAAGAAGCCACGGTTCATGAACGAGGAGACCGCGCGCCAGAGCGTGGACTTCATGTTCGCAGAATCGGGTGAGTCGAAGGTCGTGCACCTGACGTTTTTCGGTGGTGAGACGCTGCTCAACTTCAGGATGCTCAAGACGGCGCTGTCGTATGCGCAGGAGCGCGGGCGGGAGTTGGGCAAGGAAGTCGACGTGAGCCTCACCACCAACGCGACGCTGCTGCGCGAGGAGATCGTCGACTGGATCGTGGCGAACGACGTGGGCGTGACGGTGTCGATCGACGGTGCGCGCGAACAGCAGGACAAGCACCGCGTCTTTGCGAACGGCATGGGGAGCTACGACATCATCCGCCCCAACATCGAGAACCTGCTGGCCAAGCATCGCCGCCGTCCCGTAGGCGCACGCGTCACGCTCACCGGTCAGAATCTCGACGTGACGGCGATCTACAAGCACCTCGCGGAGGAGATCGGCTTTCCCTCCGTCGGATTCGCGCCCGTCACGACGTCGTGGCAGCGCGAGTACGCGATCGAGGACGAAGGATTCACGTTCATGCTGCGGCAATTCCAGGCACTTGCCCATGATTACGTCGCCGCGGCTCTCGATGGACGACATCATGCGTTCTCGAACGTCGCCGACACGCTGCACGAAATTCACAAGGGCATGAGCAAGGCCTATCCGTGCGGCGCCGGAATGGGGCTCATGGGCGTGGCGACGGACGGAGACGTCGCGCTCTGTCATCGCTTCGCGGGATCCGATGCGCACACGATCGGCTCCGTGACCAGGGGCGTCGATCTCGACCGGCAGGAGGCGTTCTTCGACCGGCACCACATCGATGCGAAGACCGACTGCTCGAAGTGCTGGGCACGGCCGCTCTGTGCCGGGGGCTGCTACCACGAAGCGCACACGCGATACGGCAGCACCGAGGCGCCGAACCTCCACTACTGCGAGTGGATTCGCGCGTGGACGCATACATGTCTCGAAGCGTACGGAACGCTCGCCGCACGGAAGCCCGAGTTTCTTGCGCAATTCAGCTGAGGTGAGACCCACGTGAAACACCTGACATCAGTGAACCAGAAGGCACAGCGCATCGAGGCGCAGGCCGCACAGGACGTCGTCGCGCTGCAGGGTGGTGGCACGCCGCAGCAGCCCACCGGCCCGCACATTCCGCTCGGATGCTCGTTCGTGTTCTCGCCCGGCTGGGAAGTCGACAGCAGCGGCGGAACGGCCGGGCTTTGCCAGCCGGTGGAGCGGGATCTCTTCGACTGTCACATCACCTGCTTCTGGCCGGCCCATGTGCCGGACCTGTTCAATCATGCGCCGGACTGGACATCCAAGTGCGCATCGGCGCAGCAGGACTGGAGGAAGATCGACCTGGTATTCCCATGACGGGTATTCCCGTGGCTGGTGGTTCCATGACTTCCATAGCTCGGTGCGTGCTGGGACTCGGCGTTCTGGCGTTGCTCGGTGCGTCGATGGCCGGCGCGCAGGGTGGCGGGAACGGAACGTTCTACGTCGGCACCTACGCGAAGAACATCCTGGTGATCGACGAAGCGACGATGAAGACGCGCGACTCCATCAAGCTGTCCATCGGCATCCCGTACGGCTTCACGCTCTCGTTCAACCGGCAGCGCCTCTACGCCTTCGATCCACACAACGAGAAGATCGAGATCGTCGACATCGTGAACAGGAAGTCGCTAGGCAGCTTCACCCTCTCGGAGGGCAAGCGGAGGGTGCGGATGTCGGGGTTCAACGTCGACCCGCTGGAGCGCTTTGCCGTCATCCTGATCAAGACCTATACGGAGCGGGCGGATCGCTACGAGATCGGAAAGCCGACGCTGGTACGCTATGACCTCGCCAAGCGCGCGGTCACCGATACGATCCCCTGGCCAAAAGGGGAGGAGCGCGAGAACGCGCAGATCATCTTCTCGCCCAAGGGCGACCTGATGTACTTCTTCACGACCGACGACGTGCTGGTGTACAGCACCGAGACGCTCAAGGAAGTCGACCGCTTCGACCTGTCGCGCACGCTGTTCGAGGAAGGAATTGGTCGCCTGAACTTCGGGTTCGGTAACGACATGTACGAAGATCCGGGTCACTACACCAATCTGTTCCGGGTCACGGACCCCGTGAACCGGCGGACGATGATGGGCGTGGCGCGCATCGATCTCGTGAACCGCAACGTCGAGTACTTCTATACGCTCGGCCCGAGCGCGCCGGTGAGCTTCTCCCTCGCGCCAGGCAGGACGCGCGCCTTCGGGCTCCGGCAGGAAGTCGGCTTCTACCAGTTCTGGACGTACGACCTGGCCGGTCGTCGTGTCGCCCGCCGCGTGGAATTCGAGGGGCGCCCGCGCATGGGGATGCTCGTGTCGACCAATGGAAATCAGCTCTACATCGGCATCGCCGGGCGAACCATCGACCGCTACGACGCCCGCACCTTTGCGCTGCTCGGGACGACGACGCTGGGCGCCGACATGACGCGTATGATCCTCGTTCCCGCGGCCGCCCCGCCGCCTCGCACGGGAAGCGCATCGCGTTAGCCCGCCAGACATGAACCGCGATGTCAGGCGGCTTCTCGGCCACATGCGGCCATATCGCTGGCGCCTCGCGTTGGTGCTGGCGATATCGCTCACGAGCACGGTCGGTGCGCTCTTCATCCCGTATCTGTCCCGGATGCTGGTCGATCGCGGATTGCTGGGCCGCGACGTGGAAGCGCTGGGCCGTACCATCCTCCTGTTCGGCGCACTCACACTCGGCAGCTTCGTGCTGAACGTCGTGAGTGGGCTGATCTACACGCGGGCGTCGGCAGAAATCCTGTTCGACATGCGGCTCGAGCTCTTCCGCCATCTGCAGAACCTGTCGCCGCGCTTCTACGCCGCGATGCCGATCGGCCAGGTAGCGGCGCGCATCAACGCGGACATGGCCGAGATCCAGCGCGTCGCCGCCGAGATTGCATTAGCGTGGGTCGGGAACGCGCTCTTTCTCGTAGGGACTGTGCTCATCCTGCTCAGGCTCGATGCAGTGCTCTTCGCAATCACGCTCGTCATGGTTCCGCCAGCGCTCTGGGCGCTCTTCGCCTATCGTCGCAGGCTCGAATCCGGTGTCGCCGACATGCGCGACCGAAGCGCAGACATCGGCAGCTTCCTGATCGAGTCGCTGCAGGGCATGAAGGTCGTGGTGGCGTCGAACGCGCAGGAGCGCGAGGCGCTTCGCTTCCGCACCCGCAGCGAGGGCTTCATCACGTCGCTGATGAAGATGCGCCGGCTCACCTACCTCGCGGGCGGGCTCCCGGGTCTGCTGCTCGCCGCCGGAAGCGGCCTTGTGTTCTATGTCGGTGGCCGGCGCGTCATCGACGACACGATCACCATGGGTACGCTGGTCGCGTTCGTCGCATACCAGGTGCGATTGCTCGGACCGATTCAGGCGTTGATGGGGCTCATCACCAGCATCACAACCGCGCGCGTATCGCTGCGGCGAGTGAACGAGCTGTTCGATGCCCGCCCCGACGTGGAAGACGTCCCCGGCGCCGAGCCGATGCCCAGCGCCCGTGGCGACCTGCGACTCGAAGGTGTGCGCTTCGGGTTCGGGCGCGGCGGCCTCGTGCTCGATGGCGTGACCCTCGACGTGGGGGCGGGTGAATGTGTGGCATTGGTGGGGCGTAGCGGGGAAGGGAAGTCGACCATCGCCGACCTGCTCGCGCGCCATGTGGATCCGGCGGAAGGGCGAGTGCTGCTGGACGGGCGCGATCTCCGCGCGGTCCCGCTAGCCGACACGAGACGTCATGTTGCCGTCGTCGACCAGGACTTGTTCATCTTCAACGCCTCGCTTGCCGGGAATCTCAGGCTGGCGCGGCCGGAAGCGACCGACAGCGAGCTGATGACAGCCATTCATGCCGCGGGCCTCGACGCGCTCCTTGGGCGACTCCCGGACGGCATTGCGACCTCGCTCGGTGAGCGTGGACGCGCCCTGTCAGCCGGGGAACGACAACGTGTGGCGATCGCGCGCGCACTGCTCGCCGACCCCGCCGTGCTCGTGCTCGATGAAGCGACCGGCTCGCTCGATCCCGCGACGGAAGCCGAGGTACTGGCCGGCTACGAGGCGCTGATGCGAGGCCGAACGACCGTGCTGATCACACATCGTATGGAGCTCGCGCGACGCGCCGACCGCGTCATTGTGCTCGATCGCGGCAGGATAGTCGAATCGGGCACGGCGGCGGAACTGCTGGCGGCGGATGCGGCATTCGCCGAGATCTTCGATGTGCCAGTGCCAGGACGGGCCGTTGCCGCTCGGTAAGCAAGACATGAGGGTACGGTGAGGGCGCCATGATGCGCCTCTCGCTCGAAGACCCGCCGTTTGCAACCGGGACCGGTGAGGGAGTCACGATAGCGGTCGTCGACAGCGGAGTGCACGCCGATCATCCGCACATCGGCGGGCGTGTCATCGGCGGTGTCTGCACGCTCCCTCACGTCGATTCCGCAGACTGGGTCGATCGGATCGGGCACGGCACCGCCGTCGCCGCCGCAATCCACGAGAAGGCACCGCTTGCTTCGCTGCTGGCGGTGCGCGTCTTCGACAAATCGCTGACGACGAGCGCGCAGGCGTTGGCCGACGGCATCGTGTGGGCAGCCGACAACCGCGCACATCTCATCAATCTCAGCCTCGGCACCACGAACCTGGAGCACGTCGAGCTGTTGAACGACGCCGTGGCGTATGCTTCGGCCCGTGGAGCGACCGTGGTATCGGCGCGCGAATCGAACGGCCAACGCTGGTTGCCTGGATCGCTCGACGGTGTCATCGGCGTGCTGCTCGACCCCGAGTGCGAGCGCAATCACATCGGGTACGTCGAGCGCGACGGAGCGGGGGAGGTTTACGCTGCGTCGGGATACCCGCGCCCGATTCCAGGCGTACCCGTGGAGCGGAACCTGTCAGGGATTTCTTTCGCGGTGGCGAATGTGACCGGCTTTCTGGCGAGAATGAGGAGTGCAGAGGGTAGTCGGTAAGTCAGCAGCGTTCTCTTGCGAAGTCGCCCACGGCGCTCCACTAGTTCGGGATGGTCCCCACCTTCCGGTTCCGTCGAGCACGCGTCCAAACGCTCGTTGTCGCCGTGCTGCTGGTGCCATCGTTCCCGGCGTCCGGGACGGTAACCCCCACGCAGCGAGTCGCGCCCGCATGCGCCCCCTCCGACGATCCGCGCGCGAGCTCAGTGCTCAACTGCCTGACGCTGGTCGCAGTCCCCGACCTCCCGTCCGCCAACGGCATCATCCACGTTCGCCCCGTTCCAACCCCGTTCGGGGTCTCGGTCCGCCCCGACGGCCGACCACGCTACCAGCTCATCGCCACACTCAAGGGACTTCCCGATCCCCGCTCGCTCGGTAACTACACCACGTACATCGCGTGGGGGTACACGGTGTCGCTGGACAGCGCCGTCAAGCTAGGCCCCGTCACAAACGGCGTCGTGTCGCTCGGTGAGCTGAACTTCGTCCAGTTTCGCATCCTGGTTACTGCCGAACGCTCCACGGCGGTTACTCAGCGCGGGCGGCGTCTCGTGCTTCGTGGCACGTCTCCGAGTGCTCGGCTGATGGCGCATCGAGACCTGATGCAGCCGTCGGCGCCCGGGGCGATGCGGGACCCGACTCCGGCCGCCGGTTCGACCCCGCTGTCATCGAACGCGATGGCGATGTCGCACGGGTCACCGAACGCCGGTCACGGCACGTGGGTCATGCCGCCGATGCCTGCCGGGGCGATGAATGGCATGATGGGCATGGACGGGATGCATCCGAGCGTGAGCCCGTTCAGGCCGGGTGCCGGCGTCGACCCGGTGAGCCTCCCGCTGTCACGCCCGCGCGAACTCGTGAGACTCGCAGATGGCGATACCCTGAACCTCGAGTCGGGACTCGTGCGGCGCGCCATCGGCGGCCGGACGTTCGTCATGTACGGTTTCAACCGCCAGCATCCTGGTCCACTCATCGATGTCGCCAAGGGCGCGACCATCGTCGTCCGCTTTCGAAATGGGATCGACCAGCCCAGCGCCATTCACTGGCACGGAGTGCGGCTGGACAATCGGTTCGACGGCGCGGTCGGAGTCACGCAGGACGCCGTTCCTGCGGGGGGCACGTTCACGTACGTCGTGCGCTTTCCCGACGCGGGCATCTATTGGTATCACCCGCACGTGCGCGAGGACATTCAGCAGGACCTCGGCCTCTACGGGAACATGCTCGTTCGGCCAACCCAGCCGGGCTACTACGCGCCGGTGCACGGCGAGCAGGTGCTGATGCTCGATGACCTGCTCGCCGGTGACGACGGTCCGACGCCGCACGGCGCCGAATCGCCGACGCACGCGCTGATGGGGCGCTTCGGAAACATCCTGCTCGTGAACGGTGAGCCGCGATACGACCTCACGGCGAAGCGTGGCGAGATCGTCCGGTTCTACCTGACGAACGTGTCGAACACGCGGCTCTACAACATCTCATTGCCCGGCGCGCGCATGAAGGTCGTCGCGGGTGACGTCGGGAAGTTCGAGCGCGAAGAGTGGACTGGAAGCATCGTGCTGGCGCCGGCCGAGCGCTACATCGTGGACGTCGAGTTCGCGCGCGCCGGCGTGGTGCCGCTCCTGAACCGCGTCCAGGCGCTCGATCACATGCGTGGCACATACTCGTCCGTGGTGGATACGCTGGGGTTGGTCCGCGTCGGCGCAGCGAGCGCCACACCGAGCTATGCTGCCTCCTTCGCGCGTTTGCGTCGCAATGCGGACGTCGAAGCCGAACTCGCACCGCTGCGCCGGCTGTTCGATGCGCCGCCAGCCCACTCGCTCGTGCTGTCGATGCGTACGCGCGGGCTGCCGGCCATCCTGGCGAGCATGCTCGTCGGCATCAACGCAGCGGTCGAGTGGAACGACGGCATGTCGATGATGAACTGGATCACGACCGGGAAGGAAGTGTCCTGGATCCTTCGCGACCCGGCGACGGGAAAGGAGAACATGGACATCGACTGGCGCTTTCGCAGGGGCGACATCGTGAAGCTGCGCATCGTCAACGATCCCTCGTCGGATCACGCCATGGAGCATCCGTTGCACCTGCACGGGCAGCGGTTCCTGGTGGTCAAGCGGGACGGCGTGGCGTCCACGAATCTGGCGTGGAAGGACACGGCGATCATCCCAGCCGGCGAGACGGTCGACCTGCTGGTCGATATGGCGAACCCCGGGCGATGGATGGTACACTGTCACGTCGCCGAGCATCTCGGAACGGGGATGATGGCCGTGTTCGAGGTGGGGCGCTGAGTGGTACAACTCCCTCCTGCAGGAGCAGGCCTGATGAAACGGACCGTTTGCCTCATCGCCGTGGGCGTGTTGCTCACGAGCGTTATGCTCACCGGCTCACTGTCAGCGCAGCGACGGACCCTCGCGCCCGGAATTCAGCCGTACGTCACCGTCAACGAACCGATCGTTGCGTTGACGAACGCGCGCGTCGTGGACGGCACCGGTGGCCCAGTGAGGGACGGCCAGACGATCATCATACGCGGCGAGAAGATCGCCGCCGTCGGGCCAGCGAGTTCGGTCAGCGTGCCTGCGGGCGCCCGTACCATCGACGTCTCGGGGAAGACGGTGATTCCCGGCATCGTGGGGCTACACGATCACATGTACTACGGTGGCATGCGGTTCATGGGCCAGAGCTATCCGCGGCTCTACCTGTCTGCCGGCGTCACGACCATCCGGACTACCGGAAGCGTCGATTCGTACCAGGAGATCAACCTCAAGCGGCTCAGCGATTCGCTCAAGATCGCGAGCCCGACGATCGTAGTGACCGGACCGTATCTGCAAGGGGCATCCACGTTCGCCGCCATGCCCGCGCTCTCCGGCCCCGAGTCCGCGCGGCGCATGGTGCGCTACTGGGCGGAGGAGGGCGTGACGTGGTTCAAGGCCTACACCACGATCTCCCGCGCCGAGCTCGGAGCTGCCATCGCCGAGGCGCACAAGCACGGGGTGAAGGTCACTGCGCATCTCTGTTCGGTCGGCTTCCGCGAAGCGGCCGCGCTGGGCATCGATGCCCTCGAGCATGGCATGCTCACGAACACGGAGTGGTACAGGGGCAAGCAGCCGGATGTCTGCCCGCAGGCGGGGACCGGCGAGATGTACGGCCCGCTCGATGTCAACAGCTCCGACGTGCAGCGTACCATACAGGAGATGGTGAAGAAGGGGGTGGCGCTCACCTCAACGCTCGTGGTGTTCGAGCTGTCGAGCCCCAGCCGCGTGCCGTTCGATCAGCGCGTGCTCGACGCGCTGCACCCGGACCAGGCGAAGCAGATCGCTGCGTACTACGAGCGCGGAAAGACGTCGAACGACACGGTCGAACGCGCCGCGTTCAAGAAGTCCATGGAGTTCGAGCGCGCGTTCGTGAAGGCGGGTGGCATCCTGGGCGCAGGATCCGATCCCTGCTGCCTGAGCTCCATCGCCGGATACGGAGACCAGCGCAACTATGAGTTACTGATCGAGGCGGGGTTTACGCCCGAGCAGTCCGTGCAGATCATGACGTCGAACGGCGCGAAGATCCTGGGCTTCGACAAGACCATCGGCACTATTGCGCCCGGCATGCAGGCGGACCTCGTCGTCATCGCGGGTGACCCGGTGCGCACGCCGTCCGACATTCGCAAAGTCGAGACGGTGTTCCGTCGTGGACTCGGCTACGACTCGGCCAAGCTTCGGGAGTCGATCAAGGGTATGGTGGGAATGCGTTGAGCGCATCGGTTCGCTTCGACGATCCGGAACGCATAATAAGTCACCGTAGCGACTGCTCGATGTCCGCCGCGATGTACGCCATCACCGCCATGACCGCAACACACCGCTGCACCTCCGCCCGATCCAGTTTGTCCGGCGTGTCGGCATCCGTGTGGTGGAACCAGAAATAGCGCGTTCCATCCACATTGAGCCCCATGCCGGGCACGCCCGTGGCCATCAGTGGTGCGATGTCCGCACCGCCACCGCTCGCCTCGATCTTGCCGGCACCGATCGGGGTGAGCAGCGATCCGATGGCTTCGACGACCTTGCGTGATTCCGCGGGCCCGGTGAATCCAAAACCGAGCGGCGAGAACACACCGCCATCGCTTTCGATCGCCAGCTGGTGCGGCTCCTTGCTGTGCGCGTCACGATACGCCGTTGCGCCGCGCATGCCGTTCTCCTCGTTCGTCCAACCGACGACACGAATGGTGCGCCGCGGTGTGAGCCCGAGCCGCTTGAGCAGTCGCACTGCCTCCCAGGCCACCACCACACCGCCTGCATCATCCATCGCGCCCTGACCGACGTCCCACGAATCGATGTGGCCACCCATCACCACGATCTCCTCGGGCTTTTCGCGGCCACGCAGTTCGCCCATGACGTTGTGACTCTGGGCGTCGGGCAGCATCTTCGCGCTCATCTTGAGCGTCACGCGGACCTTCTCGCCACGGGCAATCATGCGTCGCATCATCATCGCATCTTCCGACGTGACGCTGGCGTGTGGAATCTTCCTCGCCGTCGAGTCGTAGCTCATGCTGCCGGTGTGCGGCGTGCGCATGCTGTAAGGACCGGCACTGCGGGCAAGCGATGCCACCGCGCCCGCCTTCGCTGCGGCGATCGCGCCCAAGCGCCGAAAGGCACCGTTGTAGCCGTAGTCGCGCCATTCCGCGTCGTAGAGCACGATCTTCCCCTTCGCTTCACTCGCGCGTTGCGTGAGCTCCTCGAAACTCGCCACGACCATCACTTCGGCCGTGATGCCAGCAACCGGCGTACCGATGCTGCCGCCGAGTCCGAGCATCGGAAGGCGCTGCCGGCGCGGTAGGACGAGCTCGAGCGATTCGGCGCCGCGGGTCCAGTGCGGCACCATCACCTTCTCGCGTTTCACGTTCGCGAGACCGTCCTTCTCCATGGTGACCGCGGTCCAGCTAATGGCCTGCTCGAGGGCAGCCGACCCCGACAGACGGTGACCG
>DASQZA010000337.1:0-4034 GCA_035638935.1 Gemmatimonas sp.
CCCGTGCGCTGGTTCCAGAACTGGTAGGGCTGCCGTTCGAGGATGTCGATCAGCTCCTGGTCGATGTTGCCGCCGCCGTTGAAGCGGATGTCGACGATTATGCCCTTCTTGTTCGAGAATTGGTCGATCTCGTTCCGGAACTTGGCCAGCGACGGCTGGTCCATGGAGCGGATGTGCACGTAGGCGATGTCTCCCTTCGTGTCCTTCTCCACCACATCGCGGTTGCTCGCCACCCACTCGTTGTACTTGATGTCGGTGAGCGAGGTGACCGTTGCGATGCGCACCGTGCGTGCGCCTTCACCCGTGGCGCTCCTGGCCACGCGTACCGGCAGGTACTCGTTCAGCGTCGTGGCCAGCACGCGCTCGTAGTTGTCGCCCGCCTTGAGATCCTTGCCGTCGATGGCGAGCACGTAATCGCCTTTGGCGAGCCCAAGCCATTCCTTGTCGGCCGGACCGTCGCGATAGATGTGCGAGATGCGGTAACGGCCTCCGCCTGTGTCGTCCATGTCGAAGCCGAGGTAGCGGCTCGTGTACACGCGTGACATGGCGCGCGTCGGCGGGCCGCTGACGCCCGTGTGCGACGCATTGAGTTCACCGATCATCTCGTTCGCGATGTCGTAGACATCCTCGTTGGTGCCGACGTACGCAAGCAACGGCTTGTAGCGGGACTTGATCGCGTCCCAGTCCTTGCCATGCATCTTCTCGTCGTAGAAGCGGTACTTCATGACGCGCCAGGACTCCTCGAAGAGCTGCGTCCACTCCGCGCGCCGATCGACGCGCACCGGGAATGTGAAGTTCACCGCGTCCGTGCGCGTCGGGGTGGCGATGGTGAGCTTGGCGATCTCCGTGCCGGTTGCAGCAACATCGGCGTCACCGCCGCGCGCGGGGCGGCGGAAGAACACCGCGCGGCGATCGGTCGTTGGAACGATGCCGGGGAACGTGCCGCCGGCAAGTCGACGGCGGTTCTGCCCGTCGATGTTCATCGCGAAGAGCCCGACGTTGGGGCTGTCCGCGTCGGCAGGTGCCGCGCCCTGGCCGCCACCGCCTCCACCCCCGCCGACGGTGAAGTAAATCGTACGACCGTCGCGCGCAAGGAAGAACGAGCCGACGCCGTTCGCGCCACGCGTGAGCTGCGTAACTCGGCGCTCGATACCCTCTGCGTCGACGGTCACGGTCGGCGCCGGGGCGCTCGCGGCCACCGAGGAGTCGCCGCGCTCCGGTCGTGCACCGCTCCGCCGCTGACGCTCGCGCACCACTGGATCGTTCGGGTCTTCGGTGAGCTTTGCCAGCGACACGACGAACAGCTGCGACGTGCCAGCATCGCGCGACGAGGTGAACACGAGGTGCCGGCCGTCCGGCGTGATGGTGCCTTCGCTGTCGTTGAACGGGTTTCGCGTGACGTTCGTCTCGCGACGATTTCGCACGTCGAAGACGAATACGTCGGCGTTCTGATCGTCGTCGCGCTTCGTGTACGTGAGCCAATTGCCGTCTGCCGTGTACTCGCCGATGGAGAAACCGCCAGCCGGATTCGCTGCAAGCTCGCGCGGTGCACCACCGGCGGCGTCGACTTCCCATAACTTGTTGTCGCCGGTGTACGCGAGCTTGCCCGACCCCGGGGCCCAGGTGAGGTCGGCCTTCACCGACGGTTGCGCCGTAAGCTTGCGGCGTGTGCCGGACGCGATGTCGAACGTCCACACTTCCTCGTCGCCGCTCTCGTCGGAGATGTACGCAATGCGACGGCCATCCGGCGACCACGCCTGGCTCCGCTCGCGCCAGGGCGAACTCGTCACCGCGGTCTTCTCGCCGATGCCTGCTTCCGTCGGGACGATCATGATCTCACCGTGGAAGTCGACCGCGACGTACTCCCCACTCGGCGACACCGTGAAGCCGTCGGCGCGGTTGGTGGTCGTCAGCACTTCGATGTCGTTCTCTTTCGTGTCACCCGCCATGCGGATGGTCAGCTTCTTCGGCGCGCCGGCCGGCACGTCCATCGTCCACAGCTCGAAATCGTTCTCGTAGACCATGCGCCGTCCATCCGGCGAGATGGCGGGGAACTGCACGCCGTCTTCCTTATGCTTCGTCACCTGTTGCGGAGCGCCGCCGTTTGGAGACACGCGCCAGATGTTGAACGTCCCGTCGCGCTCCGACGCGAAGTAGATCATGCCGTCGGCGCCCCACATCGGGTGCACGTCGTGCGTGAAGCCCTGGTATCCCTTGACGTCGGTGTCAGTGATCTCGCTGATCTCGCCGGTGCGGAGGTCCTGCACCGCAATATCCGCGTTGTTGTTGCCGCGATATCCCTTGCGCCAGTAGCTCGGCAAGCTGCGATTGAACGCCACCATTGTCGCGTCCTGCTTCATCATGCCTGCGCGTCCGAAATCCATGGCCATTGGTCGCGGCATGCTGCCGTCCAGCGGAAGCCGGTAGAGCGGTGAGCCGAAGGGGTGCGTGCCACGAGCACTCGTGATCACGAGTTCGCGCCCGTCCGGCGTCCAGTACGCGGCCTGATCATCGCCCGAGAACCAGGTGAGTTGCTTCGGCTCACCGCCGGCGACGGGCACGATGTACACGTCATTGTTGCCCATGCGATTGCTGGTGAAGGCAATCGTCTTTCCATCGGGCGAGAAGCGCGGCATGAAATCGCGCGCGACGTGCGACGTGAGACGGCGCGGTTCGCCGCCAGCGACATCCGTGAGCCAGATGTCGTCCTGGTAGGTGAAAGCGATGGTGCCGTCGTTCGCCACGTGCGCGTAGCGGGCGAACTTGATGGGTTGCGGAGCCTGCGCCGCGAGTGGTGCGCTGGCGAGCAGCAGAGCGATGAGAATGCGCATGGACGGTAGGGCGGAAGGGGCCATACGGGCGCTGGGAAAAGCACCGGGCAGATCGGAGGTGCTTCAACATACGGCGCGTCGAACCAACGCGTCTCCCCGCTCCCCCGTAAGTTGAGGACGATTGCCTAAGGCGATCCCCGTTCCGTTCCCTCCAGGAGACCGAAGGTATGCTGCCCTCCCCCCGCTCCGCGCACCGTGCGCCGAGCCCGTACACAATCGTGCCTGCCACCGCGCGTGCAACGCTGCTGGGTTTCACTGCACTGCTCGCCACCGTTGCCCCGGTCATGCACGTCGATGCGCAGATGGCTCCTGTCGCCGGCGCCACCAACAGCGGTAGCCCCGCTGCTCGGGCGAACTGGATGCTCGCCGAGCGCTTCAGCACTGCGGGACTGCGGAATGTCGTGTACTCGACGTCCGTGCAGCCTCGCTGGCTGGGACAGAGCGATTCGATGTTCTACAACTGGCGCGACCGCACCGGCACGCGCTTTTTCCTCGTCGTCCCGGCAACGCGCGCGAAGCGCGCGCTCTTCGACCATGTGAAGCTCGCGGCGTCGCTCTCCGAGCTGCACCGGAAGCCGTACGACCCGTTCAACCTGCCGTTCACGACGATCAACTTCACGAAGGACCACAAGGCGTTCCGGTTCAATGTCGACTCGTCCCGCTACGAGTGGACGATGGCCACGGAGTCACTCAAATCCCTGCCACGACTGCGGCGGGATTCGATTCCGCAGGATGAGGAGCGTGCAGTCGGCGGTGGTGGCGGTGGGGGAGGCGGTGGGGGCGCCGGCGCGGGCGCCGACTTCCGCAACTTCTCACCCGACAGCACCGCGTTCGCGTTCGCACGCAATCACAATCTCTACATCGTCGAAGTCGCCACGAAGGACACGACGCAGATCAGTACCGACGGCGTGCGCAACTACAGCTTTGGTTTCCGCGACACCTTGCAGACGCAGCAGGATGACCAGCAACAGCAACAGCAACAGCAACAGGACGATGGACAGGGCGGCGGGGGTGGAGCGCGCAATCGCGACCCGCGCGTCCGCCCGCAGGTGATCTGGTCGCCGGACAGCAAGGCGTTCGTCGTGCAGCGCAGCGACAACCGCAAGGTGAAGGAGCTGTTCCTGGTGAACGTGCTCTCAAACCCACGCCCGACGCTCTCGTCATACACGTATTCCATGCCGGGCGAGGAGAACGTGCCGCAGC
>DASQZA010000338.1:0-11034 GCA_035638935.1 Gemmatimonas sp.
CGAATCGCCTGCTCGATCTCATGGCGCACGCGCATGATCGCGCGCTGCCGCGAGCTACGAAGCCAGAGGTGCCGGTGATCGAGCAGGAAATCGACGCCGTGCTCCTTCGGCTGGATCGGATAATCCAGCGGGCTGGCGCCGATGATCTCGAGCATCGTCACACCCATCTCGTAGCCACCCGGTGCGCGCGCTTCGGCGCGGACTTCACCGGTGAGCGCTACCGACGCCTCGGTCGTGAGGTCCGAAAATGCCTCCCACGATTCCGCGGGCACCTGCGACTTGACGAGCACGGACTGCATCACGCCCGACCCGTCGCGCACGACGGCGAATGCCACCTTTCCTGACGACCGGAGATGTGTGACCCAGGCGCGCACGGTGACGACGGCACCGACATGGTTGCGGAGATCGGCGATTCGAACGGACGTATTACGCATGAGAGCAGATCGGCGGGTGATGCAGGGGATGTTGGCGAGCGTGCAAGGTAGAGACGCGAGGCGGCCAGACGCCATAGGTCAGACGCCAGGCGCCAGACGCCAGACGCCAGACGCCAGACGCCAGTGTGGCCGGCGACTAGCGCGCTTCAAGTCGAATTGCACTCTGGCGTCTGGCGCCTGGCGTCTGGCGTCCAAGCCAAATGCCTCCGTTGCGGTTTCAACCCGGGCTTCTCGTATTCGCTTGAAACCGTAAAGTACTTGAAGATGCGAGGCATGCGGCGTTAGATTCCCACGATGCGAGATCCTGCACTGAAACCGACCGCGCCCAGATCGCAACCGCGTGGCAGCCGAGAGAGCTCGGCGCCGCTGCCGATGCATGCCCGGGCCGAGGCTGATCTCGCGTTCGTGCGCGCAACGGTGGAACGGACTGCGTATTTCTCCGCGGTTCCGGGGGTCGCCGGGATGCTGATGGGGGTCACCGCGCTCGCTGCCGCAGTGCTCGCGGAGGCGCAGCCGACACGGGATGCGTGGCTCGCCGTCTGGCTTGGTGAAGCGATCGTGGCGGGCACGATCGGCTCCATCGGTATCGTGCAGAAGGCGCGTCGCCGTCAGGTGTCGCTCGGTACCGGCGCTGCGCGTCGATTTGCGCTTGGCATGTTGCCGCCGATCGTGGCGGGAGGTGCCCTGACGGCTGCTTGCGTGCGCGCCGATGCATGGTCATTGATCGCCCCGGTGTGGCTGCTCTGTTACGGTATCGCCGTGCTGGGTGCTGGCGCCGTGTCGGCAACACGTGTGGTGCCGGCGATGGGTCTGCTCTTTCTGCTGTGCGGGATCGCCGCAGTCGCATCACCGGCAACGTGGAACCATTGGTACATGGCCTGCGCATTCGGCGCGGGTCACATCGTGGCGGGCGCCATCATCGCGCGTCGTCACGGCGGGTAACGGAGACTACGATGAAAGCGCAATCCCGGCGAAAGCTCGCCGACACAGAGAGCACCAGTACGTCATCCAGCACCGCCCCGTCGCGATCGCTCGAATCCGTCGCGGGTGAGGCAGCCGGATCGGTGCCGTCACTCGACGCCATCATTCACGAGCGATCGCGTCTGGCCATCCTCACTGCGCTCGTGACGGGTGATGCGAGGGCGCATACGGAATTGCGCGAACTGCTCGGGCTCACTGACGGGAACCTGAGCGTGCATGCGCGCAAACTGGAAGACGCCGGCTACGTGACCTGCGCGAAGGAGTTCGCGGGACGCACACCGCGCACGACCTATCGCATCACGGCAATGGGCCGGCGCGCATTCGAGCGCTATCTCGCGCACCTGGAAGGGCTGATCAGCGCCATGAAGACACGCCCGTAGACGGCGGGTGCGCTGACGCGCTCGGTCGTGCATCAGACGCGCATCGGCCCCGCATCAAACGCGTTCCAACAGAGCCCGCACTTTTCGCACGAGTGCATCGGGAGTGAACGGCTTGCCGATGAACGTGTGTGCTTCATCCTCGGGGAGCTCCTCGCCCGCCGGGTAGCCTGACATGAAAAGCACGGGAATGGTCATCCCCCGTCGCACGATTTCGTCGGCGAGCGCGCGACCGCCGAGACGCGGCATCACGACGTCAGACAGCACCAGGTCCGGCGGCGTCGTTGCGCCATCGAGCGCCGTGAGCGCCTCCAACCCATCGCTCGCGACTTCGACAGTATAGCCGCGCCGTGTGAGAATCTCCGCGACGAGCCGTCGCAAACCCGGTTCATCTTCCACGACGAGCACGTGCGCCGCGCGCTGCTGCTGGAGCGCGCCTGCCTCACGCTGGGGCGCCGTACCGGACGCGGCCAGATGCAACGGCAACGCGACCTGAACGGTCGTCCCCACGTCGACGGCGCTCTGCACGGTCACACGCCCTCCGCCCTGCGTGACGATTCCGTACACCGTGGACAGTCCGAGTCCCGTGCCTTCGCCCACGCGTTTGGTGGTGAAGAACGGCTCGAAGATGCGCGCCATCACTTCTGGCGACATGCCGGTTCCGTTGTCCTCGACGGCAACGAGCACCCACGTTCCAACACCAAGACCAGAGATCGGCGGTTCGACACCCTCGGCGACGACCAATCGGTCCGTGCGCAACTTGATGACACCACCCGATGGCAACGCATCGCGCGCGTTGACGACGAGGTTCACGATTACCTGCGCCACCTGGCCTGGATCGGCCAACACCGGCAGCGGATGCGATGACACCAGCGGTTCGAGCGTGATGCGCTCCCCGATCAATCGCACGAGCATGCGCTCGACCTCGCGCACGACCCCGTTGATGTCCACGCGTGTCGGTTTGTGCACCTGCCGTCGGCTGAACGCGAGCAGCTGCCCGGTGAGCAGCGAGGCGCGCTCGCCCGCCTTCACGATCTCGTCCAGATCGGTGCGCAGCTCGTCGAGGCCCGCGCGCAATGCCGGCCCCCGGCTCTCGGTATCGAGCGCCGCCGCTTGCATTTGCGACAGTTGCGCGAATCCGAGAATTGCCGTGAGCAGGTTGTTGAAATCGTGTGCGATGCCGCCGGCGAGCGTTCCGACGGCTTCCATCTTCTGCGACTGCAACAGCTGCTCCTCGAGATGCCGGCGTTCCGTGATGTCCACGATGACGCCAACGAGACGATCCCCCAAATCGTGCGCACCGGCCTGCAATTCTCCGCTCGCGTAGAGCCAGCGCTCGCTCCCGTCCGGCAACGTGTATCGAAACTCGGCACGACAGTCGGACATCGCGCGGCTTCCGCGCTTGGCTTCGCCCACCGCCTTGGCGATCGATTCGTGAAACTCCGATGGCACGGCGCGCAGAAAGTCGGCGCCATGCTCGGTCGTGTCGACAGCGGGGCCTCCGAGCAGGGCCATGGCATTCTTCGACCAGTAGACCATGTCGTCACGTGCGTCGTATTCCCACGTGCCCATCCGGCCACTCACGAGCGCGAGCCTGAGTCGCTCATCGTTCCCGCGCAGCCGTTCCTCGGCCCCCTGCCGCGTATGAATCTCGCGCTGCAGCTCGCGATTCGCGTGCTCGAGATCTTCCGTGCGATTCGCGACCGCGAGGGTGAGACGCTCCTGCCGCCCGAACAACACATACGTGAGCCACAACAGCAGTGCCATGATGAGCGCGAGTGCGATGCGCGTCGGGCGCAGGTCGCTCGCGACCGCCGCTGCCCATCCTTCGGATGGAGCGGCGTCGACGTGCCATGTGCCGTCCGGCAGGTGCACGGGCACGGTGATCGGATCATCGAGCGTCGCACCGCCGTCGACGACACTGTCGGCGCGATCACGCAGCGTGATGCTGACACTGGGAGGTGCGCTGGCAATTGCGCGCGCCTCGGACACCACTGCCGGCAGGTCGATGACCATCACGACAAGCTGCGGCGCGTCGGACTCGGCACGGCGCACACGCTGGCGCGCCACGAGTCCCCGACCGCCCTGCAGCAGCTCGAGAGGGCCGGTGATGACGATGGAATCGGTGCCGAGCGCGCGGTCCACGTCCTTGCGCACGCGTTCCACGGGGTGCCTGTACAGATCGTATCCGTGCAGTCGCGACGAATCGACCGAAGGGCGCGTCGCAACGATGCGACCGCTGTCCACCAGTTGCAGTGCGCGCACGCCCGGAACACCGACACTCAGCGCTTCGGCATACGAGTCGAATTCGGCGCGAATATCCCCGAGCTGTCGACGCGTTTCCACCAGCGTCTTGAGGCCCGCGAGTCGCGACAGTCTGCGCTCGACCGACGACTGGAGCGCGCCGGCGAACGGAGTCGCCGATGCGCGCACTCGTTCTCGCTCACGCTTGACGAGCGTCGACCGATACCATCCATCGAACGACAGCGCCACGACGCCGAACGCTATGGCAGCGATGACGGTGGCACGCAGCGTCCGCAACCGCGTGGTCGACCGCGTCGTTCGAGGGGGGTGCGCGCGCTCCATCCCGCGGAATCTAAAGGCGGTGCTGCAGGCGCCCAACGGCGGCCCGCGCAGCCGTCATCCTACGCGGAATAGTTCGAGCGCGCGCGCGTATCCGACTGCGAGAAGGTGCCGCAGGCCCGCGTGGCGAGATTCGCGCAGCTCGGGATCCGCGGCCAGAATGCGATCGGCGCTCAATCGGGCGCGTTCATTGAGCATCTCGTCGCGCAGCGGATCCGCAATGCGAAATGCGGGAAGCCCGTGTTGCTTCGCTCCAAAAAGATCCCCCATTCCACGTAGTGCAAGATCGGCGCGCGCGATCTCGAAGCCATCCTCGGTACTCGTGAACAGGAGCAATCGCTCGGCTGCATCCGGGCCGACGTCGCCGAGGAGGATGCAGTACGACTGGGCTGCTCCTCGCCCGACGCGGCCGCGCAGCTGATGCAGCTGGGAGAGTCCGAATCGCTCCGGGTGCTCGACGATCATCACGGTGGCGTTCGGCACGTCGATGCCGACTTCGATCACGGTCGTGGCCACCAGTACATCGATGTTGCCGTCGCGAAATGCGCGCATCGTCGCGTCGCGCTGGTCCGCCGGCATGCGCCCGTGCAGCAGCGCCACGCGGCGGCTGGCGAAGTGACCCGCGACCAGCTCCTCGAACATCACCGTGGCCGCCTTGAGATCCATTTTCTCGGACGTCTCGATGAGCGGATAGACGACGTAGACCTGGCGCCCTTCTCCGATCTGCGTGTTCGCGAACTCCATCACTTTCGAACGCCCCGACTCCGGGCGAAGCACCGACGTCACTGGTTGACGTCCGGGAGGGCGCTCGTCCAGCACACTGACATCGAGGTCGCCGTACAAGGTGAGTGCCAGCGAACGTGGAATGGGCGTCGCGCTCATGAGGAGGATGTCGGGCCCCTCGCCTTTCGCACCCAGCGCGGCACGTTGCTCGACACCGAACCGATGCTGTTCGTCGATGATGCCAAGGCCGAGACGCGCAAACTCGACATCGGGCTGCAACAGTGCATGCGTGCCGATGGCAAGCACGGGCTCATGCGAGGCGAGCCGAGTCAGTGCAAGCCGCCGTTCACGCGTATGCAGCCGTCCGGTGAGCAGCACGGGCGTGATGCCCAGTGTCGACAGCAGCCCACCGATCGTGCGCGAATGCTGTTCCGACAGCAGCTCAGTGGGTGCGAGCAACGCTGCCTGTGCACCGTTCTCCATCGCCAGCAGTGCGGCGAACAACGCCACAATCGTCTTGCCGCTACCGACGTCCCCCTGCAGCAGACGGTGCATGCGCCGCGGGCTACCCATGTCGGCGACGATTTCGCGGATCGTTCGCGTCTGCGCTCCGGTCAGCTGGTACGGCAGCACTGCGCGCAGTTTGCTCGTCAGATCGCGACGGTTCTCGAAGACCACACCGCGCCGTGCTTCCCGCGCCACCTGGTTGGCGCGCCGGTGCAGGATCTGCACGCACAGCAACTCCTCGAAGGCCAGACGCGATCTGCCATCGAGCGCTTCCGCCACCGATGTCGGGCGATGCACCATCCGAAACGCATCGCGCAGCGAAGGCACTCCCGCCTCGTGCAACAGCTCCGGCGGAAGCGGCTCGTGCACGAGCGGAAGCAGCGCGTCGAGGTGCTGCTGAATCAACCCGCGCAACAGTCGCACGGACAGACCGTCCGTCGTGGGATAGACGGCGAGCACCCGGCCCCCCTCGGTGCTGCCCTCTTCCTCAGGACCGAGGTTCACGTACTCGCGCGGTTGCAGGCGCCGCCCGTGGAAGAAGCGCACAGGACCGCTGCAGAGCAGCCAATCACCTTTGGCGATCGTGCGATCCAGGTACGGCTGCCCGGGCCACGCGATCTCGATCATGCCGCTCGCATCCTGGATCACCGCCTGAAACACGCGCAGCCCTTTCCGCGTGGGCAGTACGCCTTTCGCGATCACCCTGCCAAGGACGGTCACGTCGCTGCCCGTTTCCGCCTGCACGATGCGAGTGACCGTCGACGCATCTTCGTAGCGATGCGGAACGTGACGGAGCAGATCACCTGCCGTCTTGATGTCGAGCCGCGCAAGCAGGTCGACGCGCGCAGGCCCGACGCCCTTCAGGTACATGACCTGCGTCTCGAGCGTCAGACGTGGCGCCGGGCGCGCCGGTGGCTTTCGGCGGCGATCGTTGTCGTCTCGCGTCATTGGCGATGCGTCAGCCGGCGGCCGCGACGGTTGTCGCGACACATCGACTACGAGTCGACGAGTTCCCGGGCATACGCGGTTGCATCGAAGGGCTCGAGATCGCCGATCTTTTCGCCCATGCCGACGTACTTGATGGGCACGTCGAGCGCCTGATGCACGGCGACGACGATTCCACCCTTCGCGGTGCCATCGAGCTTGGTCACGACCACGCCCGTGACGGGGATGGCGGTGGAGAACACGCGCGCCTGTGCGAGCGCGTTCTGCCCGATGGTACCGTCGAGCACGAGGAGCGTTTCGTGTGGGGCGTCGGGAATGCGCTTGGCGATCACCCGGTTGATCTTGCGCAGCTCCGTCATGAGATCGTCACTTGTGTGGAGACGCCCTGCGGTATCCACGATGATGGTGTCCACTCCACGGGTGATGCCCGCCTCCACGGCGTCGTATGCCACCGACGCCGGATCCGAACCGGGCGCCCCACCCACGAATTCCGCACCCGCGCGCTCCGCCCACACACGCAACTGATCGATCGCGCCAGCGCGGAACGTATCGGCCGCACCCACCAGCACCTTCTGGCGACGCGCCCGCGCGTCGGCGGCGAGCTTGCCGATGAACGTGGTCTTGCCGGCCCCGTTCACGCCGATGACGAGGATGACCGTGGGTCCGCGTGGTGCCTTCCTGAGCGTCGGGTCCGCATTCCCGCTGCGCAGCGATTTCTCGATTTCGCGCGACAGCGCGAGGCGGAACTCATCGCTCGTCTTGATGTAGCCAAGCTTCGCGAGTCGCTCCACTTCAGCGACGAGCGCCAGCGAAGTCGGCACACCGAAGTCGGATTCGATCAGGAGCGTTTCAAGCGCCTCCAGTGATCCGGCGTCGACGCCGAGCACCAGCTCGCGCACGTCCATGCGTGCGACGTCCTTGAAGCGGTCCCAGAGGGAACGCTTCGGCACATCATCGTTGCGGCGAAACAGTCGGCCCATGCGATTGTCGATTGGAAGAAACGGCTAGCAGCGGTGCGACGTGCGCAGCAGGGCGCTTAGCACGTCGGTCAGCGAAGTCCTGCAGCCCGGCGACCGAGCCACTCGGCACACAGAAGCAGCAACGCCAGCACGAAGGGCCAGGTCGCGTCGGCCAGCCGGGGAGCGTCGGATGAAAGCGCGCCGCGTGACAGCGCACCCGCTTGCACGGACGCGGCGCGGGGGATCCACTCGTTGGCAGCGTTCACGACGAGCACCGACGCGCCGCCCGGCGCGCGCACATCGTACACGCCCTCCGCCAATGGTGCCGACGTCGCATCACCACCTGCTGCGCCGAACTCGAGCCGCAGCGAGTCGGTGCGCTCGGCTGCCGACATCGCGGATGTCGGGCTCGCGCTGCGCTTCGTGAGCAACACGACGACGGCGCTGTCCGTGCCACCACGTTGCCACTTCACTGGGTCGCCAGCGCGCACCGCGCCCGGGACCGGTCGTGCGGCGCGCACGTCGCCGCGTGCGGCGGCGAGCCAGTCGAACATCGCTCCCCACAGGGCGGTGAACGCCTCTGCGCTTCGCCCACCACGCAGTGACCAGCCAGCATACCCGGATCCCGAGACGACGAGCGTTCGCGACCCCGAGTCTGCGCGGCCGGCAATCGCGGCGACGGGGTCTCCGCGTCGCGTGAGGCGCGCAGTCAGCACATTGAACGATCCACGCGCAGCACCCGCGAGTGTCACCGGCGGGAGAGTGTCCCATGGCAGCCCGGAGAGCGCCGCGGAAAGCGGCGACTCCGGCGCCGAGCCGATGTACCACTCCCCAGCGCGCAGTGATTCTCCCGCGCGTGCGAGCGGTGTGGGCGGCGCCGGGCTCCAAAGCGCGCGAGACCCGCGCACGCGCCCGCGAGGCACGAACGACGTGTCGCCATGCATGATCAGCAAGCCTGCTGCGCCCGCGCGCGCTCGCACGTCACTCTCGCTGATCGGTGCAAGCGATCCTTCCTCACGCCACACTCCCGGTGCGAGTCGAAGGTACGCCCGTGTCGGCAGCGCGAGAGCCCCGCGCAGCACGGTGAGCACTTCGCGCACATCGAGATCCGGCGCTGTACTGACGAATACCGCGGGAGGCCGGTCGCCGATCTCGAGTGGACTCGTCAGCGTATCGTTGCGCGATTCGACATCGCCCGATGCACGAACCACTGCGCGGACGATGGCGATGCGCGCACCGCGCGGTACGACGAGCGGGAGTGCGACGCGCGTGGATGCGAACGCCGACAGCGCAGCAACCGGTGCGCTCGCCACGACCGCTCCATCGAGCGTGAGTTGCAACGTGCCATCCGCACTGCCCGCGCCACCGGCGACCACGAGTGCACTCACCGCAACCGTGTCACCGGCGGTCGCCGCTGCAGGAATGGTCAACTCGGAGATCGCCGCGTCGCCGCGCGATGCACGAATCGGAACCCGTACGGCGGAGCCGGAAGGCGCATCAGCGATCGCGTCCGCGTCGTCTATCTCACCATCGGTGACGATGATGAGCGGCCGGCCCAGTGCGGCCGCACGATCGATGGCCGGTCGGACCCGCGAGCCGCGGTCGTCGGGAACGATACGGCCAATGTCGGCGATCCCGATATCCCGCAGCGAGTCACCGATCAGCACGACGTCTGTCGCACCACCTCGGACGCTATCGACGAATGAGCGCATCGCGCGCACCGCGATGCTGTCTTCTCCCGCGCCACGTCGCCACGAGGCCGACACGTCGATGGCAAGCAGCGGCGCGGCCGGGCGCGTAGGCGCCGACGGAGCCCCGAAGAGGAGTGCGGCCACGACGGCGACGGCCAGCGCGCGCAGGACCGCGAGCAGGATGATGGGGGCGCGTGACGCCGAGCTGGCACGCCGGTAGGCGAGCCAGGCAACGGCTGCGCCGAGCATGAGGGCGAGCGTCCATCGGATCACCCGCGAAACGTCACCACCGGGCCATCCCTTGTAAACCGGGGAAAGGCAACGGCATGGCCATGCGGGAGCATCCACTCGTCGCAAGCTGTGCGACGAGACGCAACGTACGAAGTGCTACTCGCTACCGAGCGAGAAGCTTGCGGTCGTGGCAGAGCGTGGGGACGAACCGCGTTCGAGCATCGCCAGCAGGTGGGCTTTCTGCTCGGCGAACGCAGAACGCAGCGACGATGACAGTGGCTCACCGGTGACGCTGCGCAGCGCCACGCGCGGATCGCGGTGCTTGCCACCGACCATCACTTCGAAGTGGAGATGAGGTGCCGTGGCAAGACCGGTGGAACCGACGTACCCGATCGTGCGCGAGATGGCGACGCTGGCCCCACGCCGAATGCCGTTTGCAAAGCCCTTGAGATGGCCATAGCGCGTCACGTATCCATTGCGGTGGCGGATCTCGACGACTCGGCCATACCCGCCCTTCCATCCCGCGAAGACGACGGTGCCGTCGCCGAGTGCACGAACGGGTGTACCCGAGGCCGCCGAGTAGTCCATGCCCTGATGCGCGCGCCACACGCCGAGAATCGGATGCTTGCGCAGCCCGAACACGCTCGAAATACGGCGGAAGGCCAGCGGTGCGCGCAGGAACGCGGCGCGCATCGTCTTGCCCTCGCCGTCGAAGTAGGCCGTGCGTGCGGGCGTACCGCGGTCGCCGTTGGCAAACCGGATGGTTTCGACACGCCGTCCATCGAGCGTGAGGCGTGCGGCCAGGATATTGCCGGCGCGAACGTGACCTCCGGGCGCCTGCTCGCGCTCGACGAGCACCTTCACTGTGTCTCCCACATGCAGGTCGCGACTGAGGTCGACGCGATACTCCAGGATGTCGGCGAGGGCAAATGCCACCTCCTCGCGACTCGCGGCTGGAAACGCTTCGCCGCCGGCCTTGAGTGCGGCGACGAGGGTCGAGCGAACCACTCCGGCGACGACGACGGTGTCGGTCGTCCACGGCAGCTTTTCCTCGACACCGTTCCACACCGCGAGCGCACCACCCGTCGCGCGGTCGCCAGCGCGACTGAGCCGAACGAGACGATCGATCGCGAGTTGGAGCACGATCTCTGCGGGGCCCGAGTCAACGTGCACGCGCGTCGTGACCGTGGTGCCGGGCCGAATACGGCGCGGATCGACGACGCCCGAGGCCGTGATGGCCCGCACTGCTTCATCGTGTGCCATGCCGGCGCGCTTGAGAACGCTCACAAGCAGCTCCCCCCGTCGCACGGTGTCGACCTGGGTGCGCCACCGATTCACAAGAGCAGGGGCCGCGGAAACACGAGGCCCCGCAACGAGCACGCTCGCAGCGGGGCGCCCTGAAACGGGACGTCCGATCGAGATCGCTGCAGCCCCAAGGGTGAGGGTTCCTGCAGCGATCAGCAGGGTCAGACGAGACCGCTTCAATCCATCTGCCTCCGAATGAACGTCGGAATTTCCATGTCGTCGAGCTCTGCCGGTGCGGCGGGGCCCGGCGGCGGCGTCCGGGGCGGACGTGGCTGCGCGCCTTCCCACGCTGGACGAC